>NZ_JBSPUQ010000007.1:0-99340 GCF_056861055.1 Stenotrophomonas sp. 115C5 | reverse complement strand
CTGTAGAGCCGAGCCGATGCTCGGCTGCGTTTGCCCATCAGCCGAGCATCGGCTCGGCCCTACACTTGCGGGTACTCCACCCCGATTACCGCAAAGGTGAACTGGCCGCCGGGCAGTTCCACCGAAAATTCATCATCCAGCCGCTTCTTCAGCAGCGCACGTGCCAGCGGCGAATCGATGCTGATCCAACCCAGGCCTGCGTCGGTCTCGTCCGGGCCGACAATGCGATAGCGGCTGGTGTCGCCACTGTCCACGTTCTCCAGTTCCACCCACGCGCCGAAAAACACCGCCTGCGGATCGGTCGGCGTGGTGTCGACCACGCGCAGCGATTCCAATCGCTTGGTCAGGTAGCGCACGCGACGGTCGATCTCGCCCAGCTGCTTCTTGCGGTAGGTGTACTCGGCGTTCTCGGAACGATCGCCTTCCGCGGCGGCTGCGGCCAGCGCCTTCACCACCTCTGGGCGGCGGACCCGCCACAGGTCATCCAGTTCGGCCTTCAGCCGTGCGTGGCCGGAGGCGGTGATCAGGGCGGTACTCTTTTCTGCAGGGGGACGCCAACGGGACATGCGGTAAGACTTCTTTTCAGGGGAACGATGGGGTCGGAGCCCTTTCCCGTGGAAAGAGCTCTGACCGCCAGTGGCGGTGAATCAGCGCTTGCCGCCGAAGATGCCGCCCAGCAGGCCACGCACGATCTGGTTGCCCAGCTTGGTGCCGACCGTGCGCGTGGTCTGCTTGGCCATTGTCTCGATCATGCCCTGGCGGCGCTTGGTGCCGAAAATCGCATCCTTGATCGCCTGGCCGAAACCGCCTTCCTGCGCTTCGTCCTGCTCGCGGCTGCGGGCGGCCGGTGCCTGCGCCTGCTCGACCGTCTTCTGCGCGCGCTGGGCCAGCAGTTCGGCGGCCGATTCACGGTTGATCGCCGTGTCGTAACGACTGCCGACCGGGCTGCCGGCACGCACCTGCGCGCGCTCGGTCTCGGTGATCGGCCCCATCCGGCAGCGCGGCGGCGCGATCATCGTTTGCTGCACCGGCATCGGCACGCCCTTGTCCTGCAGCGTGGATACCAGCGCCTCGCCGGTGCCGAGCTGGCTCAGCACCTTGGCCACGTCCAGCTTCGGGTTCGGCACGAAGGTTTCGGCCGCGGTCTTCACCGCCTTCTGGTCGCGCGGGGTGAACGCACGCAACGCGTGCTGCACGCGGTTGCCCAGTTGGCCGAGGATGTTGCCCGGCACGTCGTCGGGGAACTGCGAGCAGAAATACACGCCCACGCCCTTGGAGCGGATCAGGCGCACCACCTGCTCGATGCGCTGCACCAGCGACGGCGGTGCGTCGTCGAACAGCAGGTGGGCCTCGTCGAAGATGAAGACCAGCTTCGGCTTGTCCAGGTCGCCCACCTCCGGCAGCTGCTCGAACAGCTCCGACAGCAGCCACAGCAGGAAGGTGGAATACAGCTTGGGCTTGAGCACCAGTTGGTCGGCGGCGAGGATGCCGATCACGCCGCGGCCGTCGTGATTGACCCGCATGATGTCGGCCAGTTCCAGGGCTGGCTCACCGAAGAAGTTCTCGCCGCCATCCTGCGCCAGGCGCAGCACCGAACGCTGGATCGCGGCGATCGACTGCGCACTGACCAGGCCGTACTCGGTGGAGATGTCCTTGCGCTCCTCGGCCACCAGGCCGAGCAGGGCGCGCAGGTCGTCCATGTCCAGCAGCAGCAGGCCACGGTCGTCGGCCAGCTTGAACACGATGTCGAGCACGCCGGACTGGGTGTCGTTCAACTCGAGGATGCGCGCCAGCAGGGTCGGGCCCATCTCGCTGACCGTGGTGCGCACCGGATGGCCGAGCTTGCCGTACAGGTCCCAGAAAATGGTGGGGCTGGCGGCCGGCGCATAGTCGGCCACGCCGATCTCGGCAGCACGCGTCAGCAGGTTCTCGGCGCCGGTGCCGGGCACGGCCAAGCCGGACACATCGCCCTTCACATCGGCCAGGAACACCGGTACGCCCAGCCGCGAGAAGCCCTCGGCCAGGGTCATCAGGGTCACCGTCTTGCCGGTACCGGTGGCGCCGGCCACCAGGCCGTGGCGGTTGCCGAGTTTCGGCAGCAGGGTGACGGCAATATCGTCGGTAATGCCTTTGCCGAGCAGAATCGGATCCATGGTCCAGCCCTTGTGGTGAATAGCCCAATGTTAACCGCCGGCGGTGGCGGTCCGAAGGTCGGCTTGCCCGGACCTTGGCGGCGCCGCTACTCTGCCTGCCTGTTTCGCACACAGTGCCATCAATGCCCGTTCCTGTCCTGATTTCCCGCGGTTGGCCGCTGCTGGCCCTGGCCGGCCTGGTTTCCCTGGCGCCCGACGCCCATGCGCAGCGGGTTTCGGCCCGGGACAAGGTGAAGGTGGATGCGCTGCAGCAGCGCATGACCGTCGCCGAAAAGCGTTACAGCGACGCCCTGTTGCTGGTCGCCAATGCCGACCCGAAGGGCAGCAACGAGGCCGATGCCGCGCTGGAAGACATGGAAGATGTCCTCAACGACTGCGTGAAGCAGAAGGGCTGCCAGATGGGCACCCTGCTTGCCAGCTACAAGCGCCTGCTCAAGCACGACGCTGATGCCGCGGCCAGCGATGACGTGGCGGACGAAGGCGGCGACCGCCTGGAAGCCGACCCCGACCATATCGGCCCGCTCACCGCCGACGTGCCGGAGGCCGCGCGCGCTGCCGCGCTGCTCAACGACAAGCGGCACGCCTTCGACAGCATGGTCGAATACAACCCGGCGGTGCAGGCCGGCATCCGCCGCTGGCTGACCGACATGCGCCCGGCGCTGCTGACCAGCTACGAGAACTACCAGAACCTGCGCGCGGTGATGTGGCCGGAGTGGGAAAAGCGCGGCCTGCCCGAGGCGCTGCTGTTCGGCATCATGGCCAAGGAATCCAACGGCCGCGTGCATGCGTCCTCGCGCGCCGGCGCCGCCGGGCTGATGCAGTTCATGCCGGCCACCGGCCGCCGCTTCGGCCTCGGTCCGGATGGCACCGGCTTCGATACCCGTTTCGATGCGCGCAGTGCTGCTGAAGCCAGCGCCAGTTACCTCAACGAGCGTCTGCGCGAGCTGAACAACAACGTGGAAATGTCGGTGGCCGCCTACAACGGTGGTGAAGGCCGTGCCGCGCGCGTGTTCAAGCAGAGCGCCGGCCAGAGCTTCTGGACCGACAGCGTCTACAACCAGTTCCCCGGCGAGACCAAGGACTATGTGCCGATGGTGATCGCGGCGGCCTGGATATTCCTGCACCCGCAGCAGTACGGCGTGGAATTCCCGAAGATCAGCGCGCAGCCGGCCACGCTGCGCCTGGCCAAGTCCACCACCATCTACGAACTGACCATCTGCCTGGGCAGCCACGGCACCCGCGATGGCTACATGCGCGCGCTGCGCAACCTCAACCCGCGCTATGAAGCCGACGGCTGGATTCCGGCCGGCACGCTGATCAACGCCACCACCCGCATCGCCGGCCTGTACCAGCGCAACTGCGTCAGCGGCCCGCGTGCCGACCTGGCCCGTACCCTGATCACCGCCGATCTGAACGCAGCGATCAAGCGTCCGACCGCTGCCAGCTACACCGGCAGCGTGGCCGTGGGCGGTGTGGTGCCGGTGGCCGATGCGGCCGCGTCCACCAGCGTGCCGACCACCCCGGTGGCGCCGGTGGCGGCCCCGCGCCCGGCGGCGCGCCCGAAGCCGGTGCGCAGCCACAAGGTGGGCAAGGGCGAGACCTTGGGCGCCATCGCCGCGAAATTCCAGTGCGACGTGCCGACCCTGGCCCGCGCCAACGGCCTGAAGGCCCCGGCCTACAGCCTGCGCCACGGCCAGACGCTGAAGCTGCAGGGCTGCGACAAGTAATCCCTCCGACCCCTGGAATCCGCATGGACCTCGAAGACACCCGCAACCTGTTCGCCAACCTCCGCGAAAACACCGACTGGGACATCACCGGCCCGTTACTGTGGGGGTACTTCTTCGTGCATTCCACTGCTGAGCCGTTGCAGGTGCTGGCTGACCATCTGCAGGCGCAGGGTTACACCTTCGTGGAACTGTTCGAGCAGGAGCCGGAAGAAGGCGACGCGCCGTTCCACGTGCTGCATGTGGAGCGCGTGGAGATTCACGACGAAGCCTCGCTGGACCGTCGCAACCAGGAGTTCGCGGCGCTGGCCACGGAGAAGGGTGTGGAAGACTACGACGGCATGGACGTCGGCCCGGCCCCGTCCCTGCAGTAACGCGCATACCGGTCGTGCCGGCCGCTGGCCGGCATTCCGTTGATTCCCTCCACGCATGGCGTGGATAAAGGGGACGGAGGGGATTAAGTCGTTTATGCATAAACGACTTAATCCCCTCCGTCCCCTTTTTGTCAGCGCAGCTTCGCCAGCGCCTGGCCCAGCTGCACCGGGCTTTCGGCGCCCAGCTGCGGGGCGAACTCGGCCACGCCCGGCGGCAGCAGCACGATCACGGTCGAGCCGTAGTTGAAGCGTGCCATTTCGGCGAAACGCTCCAGCTTGATGCCCTGGCCGCGGTAGTCCTTGCGGGTGATGCGATCACCGTAGGCCGGGATCTCCTCGCCGCTCCACACGGTTTCCACGCCGGACACCAGCAGTGCGCCGACCATCACGCTGACCATCGGGCCGAAGCTGGTGTCGAAATGGCAGACCAGGCGCTCGTTGCGGGCGAACAGGCGAGGCACGCCATTCACTGCGGCCGGGCCGACGCTGAACAGGCGGCCCGGCACGTGCACGGTCTCACGCAGGGTGCCGGTCCACGGCATGTGCACGCGGTGGTAATCGCGCGGCGACAGGTACACGGTGGCGTACAGGCCGTCGTTGTACGGCTTGGCGTCTTCGTCGCTGCCCAGTAGTTCGGCGGCGGTGAACGACTGACCTTTGGCCTGGAAGATCCGGCCGGCCTCGATCTTCCCCAGCTGGCTGATGCGGCCGTCGGCCGGCATCACCAAGCTGCGCGGATCGGCATCGGCCACGCGCGCGCCCGGCTTCAGCGCACGCGTGAAGAACTGGTTGAAGGTGGCATAGCTGCGCGGGTCCGGGTTGGCCGCTTCGTCCAGGTTGACGCTGAACTTGCGGGTGACGGTGTCGATCAGCCAGCGCGACACGCGCGGATCGTCCGAGTACGCCAGCGAACGCGCCATCGAGGACAGCAGGCGGTGGGGCAGGGCGTACGTCAGGGCGGTGGTGAGGCTCATGGGGCGGTTTTCTCGGTCAGCTTCTGCAGGTCGCGGGCAATGGCCGGCGCGTTGAACGGGGGCCGCACCAGGCCGGCAAGGCGGCCCTGCGGGTCGAGCACGGCCAGGCTGGCCGAGTGCTCGACGGTGTAATCCTCGGGGTTCTCGTCGAAGTGCTTGCCCGGCACCTTCTGGAACACGAAACCCAGCGAAGTGGCAAAGCGCTCCAGCGACGGGATATCGGCGGTGGCGGCCAGGGTGTCCTTGTGGAAGCCGTGCACGTACTCGCCCAGGCGTGTGGCACTGTCACGGTCCGGGTCGACCGAGATGAACAGCACGCGCGGGCGCAGGCTGTCGGGCAGGGCCTCCCACTGGTTCTGCGCGCCGGCCAGCTCGGCCAGAGTGGTGGGGCAGACGTCGGGGCAGAAGGTGAAGCCCAGGAACACCAGGGTCCAGTGGCCCTTCAGCTCGCCCGGAATCAGGCGGGTGCCGTCGGACTGGGCCAGGTTGAAGTCGGGCAGTTCGCGCGGCTGCGGGTACAGCGTGATCGCTTCGGTGGCCGGGGCGTTGGCCGGCGGCTTCGGCGCGAACACCTGCTGGGCGGCCAGCAGGCCCAGGCCCGCCGCCAGGGCGATCAGCAGGATGATGCCGGCGTTGCGATTGAACATGGGAGCCCCCGCGCGAAGTGGGCTCCATCATACCGGCTGCGGCCCGATCGTTTCTGCCGCAACGGATGCCGCCGCGGGCGCCAGCCCCTATAATCGGGGGCCACTTTGCCCGCAGTACCGCCATGACCGCTGAAACGGCCGCCGAACTCCACACGATCATCGATCTGATCCGCTACGGCACCAGCCGTTTCAACGAAGCCGGACTGACCTTCGGGCACAGCTACGACAACGCGCTGGATGAGGCCACCCAGCTGGTGCTGCACAGCCTGCACCTGCCGCACGACCTCGGCCCGGCCTATGGCCAGGCGCGCCTGCTGCAGGCCGAGAAGCTGCGCGTGCTGGAACTGTTCCAGCGCCGCATCGACGAACGCATCCCGGCCGCCTACCTGACCGGTGAGGCCTGGTTCGCCGGCCTGAGCTTCAAGAGCGACAAGCGCGCCCTGGTGCCGCGTTCGCCGATCGCCGAACTGATCGAATGCGGCTTCGAGCCGTGGCTGGCCGGCCGCGATGTCAGCCGCGCGCTGGATCTTTGCACCGGTTCGGGCTGCATCGCCATCGCCATGGGCCATTACTACCCGAACTGGGAAGTGGATGGCGTCGACCTGAGCGACGACGCGCTGTCGCTGGCCGAAGAGAACAAGGAACGCCTGCAGGCGCACAACGTCACCCTGCTCAAGTCGGACCTGTTCAACGGCCTGACCGGCCGCCACTACGACCTGATCGTCACCAACCCGCCGTACGTCACCAACGACGAGACCGATGCCCTGCCGCAGGAATACTCCTACGAGCCGGAGATGGGTCTGCGTGCCGGCGATGACGGCCTGGACCTGGTGCTGAAGATCCTGCGCGATGCCCCGCTGCACCTGAGCGAAGACGGTCTGCTGATCTGTGAAGTGGGCGAGTCCGAACAGCATCTGGTCAAGCTGCTGCCGGAAGTCGATTTCGCCTGGATCGAGTTCAAGGTTGGCCAGATGGGCATCTTCGCGGTCGAGTGCCGCGAACTGATCGCCCACAGCGCCCGCATCACCGAACTGGCGGCGCAGCGCCCGTGAGCTCCAATTCGTTCGGCAAGCTGTTCACCGTCACCACGTTCGGCGAGTCGCACGGGCCGGCCATTGGCTGCGTGATCGATGGTTGCCCGCCGGGGCTGGCGCTGGACGCGGCCGAATTCGCCCACGACCTGCAGCGTCGCGCAACCGGCAAGAGCCGGCACACCTCGGCGCGTCGCGAAGCCGATGAGGTCGAGATCCTGTCCGGCGTGTACGAGGGCCTGACCACCGGCACGCCGATCGCGCTGCTGATCCGAAACACCGACCAGCGCAGCAAGGACTACGCCAACATCGGCCAGCAGTTCCGGCCGGGTCATGCCGACTACAGCTACTGGCACAAGTACGGCATCCGCGACCCGCGCGGTGGCGGCCGTTCCTCGGCACGCGAGACTACCATGCGCGTGGCCGCCGGCGTGGTCGCCAAGAAGTGGCTCGCCGAGCGCTTCGGCGTGACCGTGCGTGGCTACCTGTCGCAGCTGGGCGACATCACGCCGGCCGGTTTCGACTGGTCGGCGGTGGAAGACAATCCGTTCTTCTGGCCGCACGCCGCACAGGTGCCGGAACTGGAGGCGTACATGGATGCGCTGCGCAAGTCCGGTGATTCGGTCGGTGCGCGCGTGGACGTGGTCGCCGACAACGTGCCGCCGGGCTGGGGCGAGCCGATCTACGGCAAGCTCGATGGCGAACTGGCCGCTGCGCTGATGAGCATCAACGCGGTGAAGGGTGTGGAGATCGGCGACGGTTTCGCCAGCGCAGCGCAGAAGGGCACCGAGCACCGTGACCTGCTGACCCCGCAGGGCTTCGCCAGCAACCATGCCGGCGGCATCCTCGGTGGCATTTCCACCGGCCAGCCGGTGGTCGCCTCGATCGTGTTGAAGCCGACCTCCAGCCTGCGCCTGCCGGGCCCGTCGCTGGACACGGCCGGCAACGTGGTCGAGGTGGTCACCACCGGCCGCCATGATCCCTGCGTCGGCATCCGTGCCACCCCGATCGCCGAGGCGATGGTGGCGATGGTGCTGATGGACCAGGCGCTGCGTCATCGCGCGCAGTGTGGCGATGTCGGCACGATCACCCCGCGCATTCCCGGGCAGATCGATGGCTGACACGCGGCCGACGGTGTGGGTGAGCCAGCCGCTGATCGACGCGGCCATCGCGCCGTTGCGCGATCGCGTACAGCTGCGCAGCACCGACACTGTCACCGCCTGGTCGCCCGATCAGATCGCCGAACAGCTGGCCAGCGCCGACGGCGCAATCATCACGCTCAACGAGCGCATTGGTGCGGCCCAGGTGGCCGACGCCGCACAGCTGCAGGTGATCGCCAATGTCGGCGTCGGCTACAACAACCTGGATGTCGACGCGCTCAGCGCCGCCGGCATTCTCGCCAGCAACACGCCGGACGTCCTGACCGGGACCACCGCCGATCTCGGCTTCGCGTTGCTGATGGCCACTGCACGCCGCATCACTGAATCCGAGCGCTGGCTGCGCGAAGGGCAGTGGCAGCAGTGGTCGTTCCAGACCATGCTCGGTGCCGACATCCACGGCAGCACGCTGGGCATCCTCGGCATGGGCCGCATCGGCCAGGGCATTGCCCGCCGCGGTGCACACGGGTTCGGCATGAAGGTGCTGTACCACAACCGCTCGCAGCTGCCGGCCGCGACCGAAGCGGAAGTGGGCGCCACCTATGTGGACCTGGATACGCTGCTGGCACAGTCCGACCACCTGCTGCTGGTGCTGCCGTACACGCCGGCCTCGCACCATCTGATCGATGCCGTCGCGCTGGCGAAGATGAAGCCGTCGGCAACGCTGGTGAACATCGCCCGTGGTGGCCTGGTCGATGAGATCGCGCTGGCCGATGCGCTGGCCAACGGTCGCCTTGCCGCAGCGGGCCTGGATGTGTACGAAGGCGAGCCGAAGGTGCGCCCCGAACTGCTGGCGCTGCGCAATGTCGTGCTGACTCCGCATATCGGCAGCGCCTCGCTGGCCACGCGCACGGCGATGGTACAGCTGGCCGTGGATAATCTGGTTGCCGGGCTCGGCCTGGACGGCGGCCTGTCGCGCATGCCGAGCGCGATCAACGCTGACGCGGCGATGGCCGCGCGCGTGACTCTGGGCAAAAAAACCGGGAAACGATAGGGAACCTCCGCGCGCCCCGCTTGAGGAGGTTCCCCGAACCCAGCTGTCGTGCGTGTTTCTTCCCCATTCCCGTTTTCGTGAGAGTTTCCCCCATGAGCAATGCACAGCGCAGTTTCCACGTCGCCGTCGTCGGTGCCACCGGTGCGGTAGGCGAGACCATGTTGTCGATCCTGGCCGAGCGTGATTTCCCGGTCGGTACCCTGAGCGTTCTCGCTTCCGAGCGTTCGGCCGGCGGCGAGATCGAGTTCAACGGCCAGAAGGTCAAGGTCCAGGACCTGGCTACCTTTGACCCGAGCGGCGTCGAGATCGCCCTGTTCTCGGCCGGCGGCAGCGTGTCCAAGGAATACGCGCCGAAGTTCGCAGCAGCGGGCGCTGTGGTGATCGACAACTCCTCGGCCTTCCGTTACGACGATGACGTGCCGCTGGTGGTGTCCGAGGTCAACCCAGAGCAGGTCGCCAACCGTCCGCGCGGCATCATCGCCAACCCGAACTGCTCGACCATGCAGATGCTGGTGGCACTGGCACCGCTGCACCGCAAGTACGGCATCGAGCGCATCAACGTCTCCACCTACCAGTCGGTGTCTGGCGGCGGCCGTTCGGCAACCGAGGAACTGGGCAAGCAGACCGGCCAGCTGCTGAGCTTCCAGGAGATCGATCCGCAGCGCTTCCCGGTGCAGATCGCCTTCAACCTGATCCCGCACATCGATGACTTCCAGGACAACGGTTTCACCAAGGAAGAGATGAAGCTGATCTGGGAGACCCGCAAGATCCTCGGCGACGACAGCATCCTGGTGAACCCGACCGCTGTGCGCGTGCCGGTGTTCTACGGCCACTCCGAATCGGTGGCGATCGAAACCCGCGACAAGGTGACCGTGGCCGAAGCGCGCGCGCTGCTGGAACAGTCGCCGGGCGTTGAAGTGGTGGACCGCCATGAAGCCGGTGGTTATCCGACTCCGGTCACCCACGCCTCGGGCACCGATGCGGTGTATGTCGGCCGTATCCGTGAGGACCTGTCGCACCCGCGCGGCCTGAACCTGTGGATCGTGTCGGACAACGTGCGCAAGGGCGCGGCGTTGAATGCCGTGCAGCTGGCGGAGCTGGTCGCCGCCGAGCAGCGCTGATGGAGAGGCCGGGCAATGCCCGGCCTTTTCTGTAGAGCCGAGCCCACGCTCGGCTCAGGCCATGCAGCCGAGCATGGGCTCGGCTCTACATGGGTGCGGACCCCGGTCCGCACGCTTTATAGTGTCGCCCATGAATAAACGGGCCAAGGGCGCAAAGCGCCCGCTCACCTATCTGTCCGCCGCACTGCTCGCCTTGGCCAGCAGTTCGGCGCTCGCCCTGGGGTTGGGTGACATCCGGGTCCTGTCCAAGCCGGGCCAGCCCCTGCTGGCTGAAATCCCGGTGGTCTCGGCCGATCCGTCCGAGCTGGAAAACCTGCGCGTGGCGCTGGCCTCACCGGTCACATTCGAACGTGTCGGCCTGCAGCGGCCAACCGGACTGGTCAGCGAACTGCAGTTCGAACTGACCCGCGACACGCAGGGCAGGGCAGTGGTGCGCGTCACCTCGCAGGCGCCGGTGGAGACGCCGTCGCTGAGCTTCCTGATTGAAGCCGACTGGGGTCAGGGCCGCCTGGTGCGCGAGTACTCGGCGCTGGTCGATGCGCCGCCCAGTGCGCTGGCCGTGGCCGAGCCGGAGATCGTCGCGCCGGCCGGCACGCTCTCCAATACCATCGTGCGCGAACCTGCACCGACTTCAGCTTCGGCAACGGTGCCGGCAGCAGAGACGCCCACTGCGCCGCCACGTGCGGTGGTGCCTGCACCGGCACGCCCGCGTGCGGCCTCCGCGCCGGTTGCTGCACCGGCGGCCGATGGCAGCATCACCGTGCAGCGCGGGCAGACCCTGTCGCAGATCGCCAGTGCGGTGGCACGTGGCAACCAGGTCAGTCGCGACCGCGCGATGATCGCCCTGCTGCGTGCCAATCCCGAAGCCTTCATCCGGGGCAACGTCAACCTGCTCAAGCAGGGGGCGGTGCTGCGCATGCCAGGCAATGATGCGCTTGCTGCGGTCGACGCTGCCGAAGCGGCGGCGCTCGTGCGCGAGCACGCTGCGCAATGGCGGCAGGCGCGTACCGTGCCGCAACCCGCGGGTACCGTCGCCGCGGTCGCCAAGGCCGCAACCAGGAACGCTTCTTCCCCGGCTGCCGCCAACGGGGCACGACTTGAGATCGCTCCGGCGCTGGCGTCCGACGCCGCGCACGCGGGCACAACCACCGGCACCGCTGCCGGCAGCGAGGGTGACATGCTGGGCAACGAACAACTGCGCCAGGCGCGTGAGGACATCGCCACCCGCGATGCCGAGATCGGCGAGCTCAAGCAGCGCGTGGCCGACCTGGAAAAACTCAAGGAACAGCAGCAGTCGCTGATCGCGATGAAGGACAACGACCTGGCCGCCGCGCAGCAGCGCCTGGCGCAGGCACCGGATGCCCGCGATGCGGCAACGCCGTGGTACTGGCTGGGGCTGCCGGTACTGCTGCTAGCGGCGGGCGCGGCCTGGCTGCTGCGTCGTCGCAAGCCGTCGCCGCTGCCGCCGCTGCGCGAGGAAGACGATGCCGCCGGCCTGACCGCGGCGGTGCCGGCGGGTGCGGCGCTGGATACGCTGGCCGAGCAGTCCTCATGGTCGTCGGCTGTTGCCGACAACGGCCGCCAGGAACCGGCGATGCCCGCCTGGGCGACCGAAACCGAAGTGCATGACGTGGTGGTCGCCGAACCCGTTGCCGAGGACCTGGCGCGGGCCGACTGGCAGGCCGACGCGCTGCGCGACGAGGACGCGGTGGCATTGCCTGAAGCGGTGACCGATCTGCCGCGCTGGGACGATCACGCAACCACCGGCGACGAGGTTGTCGCCGCCGAGCCGCTGCAGGACGAACGCGTTGTACCGCAGTCGCCGGCCGAAGTGGCGGTGCCGGACTACGCACTGCATGCCGAACAGCAGCCGCAGTTCCGTGGAGTGTTCGATCTGCCGGCCGACACGCATGAGAACGAGGCTCCGGTGGACGCCGCCCGTCGCGAAGCCATCGACGGCATCGACCATGGCACCGTCGAGGCCTCTCATTCCGACGACATCGCGTCGAGCGCGGCTGCGCCTGCCGGCGACGCGGGCTGGTCGCCACGTGCCGGCCAGGAGCGCCTGGAACTGGCCATTGCCTACCTCGATCTGGGCGACGCGCAGACTGCGCGCACCCTGTTGCTGGAAGTCGCCGAAGGCGGTGACCTGCACAGCCAGGCCCAGGCCCGCGAACTGCTGGCGCGCCTGCCGTGACCGAACCTGCCGACAAGGACCTTGCCATGAGCCGCGAACGCCGCATCGACTACGTTGAATTCGCGTCCAGCGACCCGGCCGCCAGCCGTGCCTTCTTCGAGAAGGTGTTCGACTGGTCGTTCGTCGACTACGGCAGCGACTACACGGCGTTCGACGATGGCCGCCTGCAGGGCGGCTTCTTCCGTGGCCAGCCGCAGCGGGCCAGCGACAGCGGTGCACCGCTGCTGGTGCTGTATGCCGACCAACTGGCACCGGTCGAGGCCGCCGTGCGCGACGCCGGCGGCGAGATCGTGCGCCCGGTGTTCTCCTTCCCCGGTGGCAGCCGCTTCCAGTTCGTCGAGCCCGGTGGCAACGAACTGGCGGTCTGGTCCGAACGCGATCCGGCCTGAGCGCCGCCCCATCCGCAACATCGAGGTAGCACATGCGTTATGCGCTTGGCGTCGAGTACGACGGCAGCGATTTCAGGGGCTGGCAGAACCTGGGCGAGGGTGGTCCCAGCGTGCAGGCCAGCCTCGAGCAGGCCCTGTCATCGGTGGCTGATGCGCCGCTGCAGGTGGTCTGCGCCGGCCGCACCGATGCCGGCGTGCACGGCCAGTGCCAGGTCGTGCATTTCGATACCGACGTGGTGCGCGATCCGCGCGCCTGGATGCTCGGCACCACCACCCGCCTGCCGCGCTCGATCGCGGTGCGCTGGTGCGTGCCGGTGGCCGATGATTTCCACGCCCGCTTCTCCGCACGTGCGCGCCGCTACCGCTATCGGCTGCTCAACCGCGAGGTACGGCCGGCACTGGACCGGCAGACCCTGAGCTGGGAGCGCCGGGCGCTGGACGAGACCCTGATGCACGCCGCCGGCCAGGCCCTGCTTGGCGAGAACGACTTCAGCGCGTTCCGTTCGGTGCAGTGCCAGGCGCTGCATGCGCGGCGTGAACTGCAGTCGTTGCAGGTCAGCCGCGATGGCGAAGTGATCGAAGTCGCAGTACGTGGCAATGCATTTCTTCATCACATGGTCCGCAATATCGTCGGATCGTTGATCCTGGTGGGCAGCGGCGAAAAACCGGTGGAATGGATCGCCGAACTGCTGGCTGGGCGCGATCGCACCGTAGCTGGTCCCACCGCACCGCCGCAGGGCCTGGTGTTCCTTGGGCCCCTGTACCCCGACAACTGGCATCTGCCCGCCGAGGTCACGCTATGAGCCGTTCCTACTACCGTACGCGCATCAAGTTCTGTGGAATGACCCGTGCCGGCGACGTCCGCCTGGCCGGTGAGCTGGGCGTGGACGCAGTGGGTTTCATCTTTGCCCGCGAGAGCAGCCGCCGGGTCGCACCGGCTGAGGCCCGCGCGATGCGCCAGGCGATCGCACCGATGGTCGACGTGGTGGCGCTGTTCCGCAACAACAGCAAGGAAGAAGTGCGCGAGGTGCTGCGTACGGTACGTCCGACCCTGCTGCAGTTCCACGGCGAGGAAGACGAGAGCTTCTGCCGCAGCTTCAACATGCCGTACCTGAAGGCGATCGCCATGGGGGGCCGTGAAGAGGTCAACGCCCGCACCCTGCAGTTGCGCTACCCCAGCGCTGCCGGCTTCCTGTTCGACAGCCACGCCCCGGGAGGCGGTGGCGGCACCGGCGTGGCATTCGACTGGGGCCGCGTTCCGACCGGATTGCACCGGCCGTTCCTGCTGGCCGGTGGCCTGAACCCGGAAAACGTCTACGACGCCGTGCTGGCGACGCTGCCGTGGGGCGTGGACGTCTCCAGTGGCATCGAACTGGAACCGGGCATCAAGGACGGATACAAGATGCGCACCTTCGTCGAGGAAGTGCGTCGCGCGGATTGCACCGTTCTGGAGTGATCCGCGCCGCATGAGTGTGATGGGAGTCACGCTTCCGGGTGATTCAGGTTCCAGCGCCAAAAAGTCGACACCCCCCGAACATCTGATCGGACACAATGCGCCCAGCCTTACCTGGCCGGGTGAGATGCCGTGTGCGTGTCGCTGGCCGCACCCTTGAGATACGACTTACCTTTCGAACGAGGACGCAATGGATATGCCCCAACTTTCTTCCCACCGTCTCCGCCTGGCCCGCCTGACGCTCGTGCCCGGCCTGCTGCTCGCCTTGGGCGCGTGTGCGGCCGGTGACTCATCCGCCCCGACAGCATCGGCACCGGCCGCTGCCACACCGGCGGCCGCACCTGCCGCAGTGCCGGCCACAGCTCCGGCTGCCGACGGCCTGGCTGCGCTGATCCAGGCCAGTGGCGTGAAATGCAGCAACGCCAGTACGGGCAGCGGCTGCACGGCCGGTGATGTGGACAGCGGTGATTTCTACGATGTTGAACTGTTGCCGGACTGTGGCGACCAGGGTTTCTTTGCCGGCGTAGCCGACGCCAAGGGCGTGGAGACGTTGAATGCGGTGCCATCCACCGGCAGCAAGGCCAGCGTGACCGCGAAGCTGTCGAAGGGGCAGCTGGTCTGCGTGCAGGGCATCGGGCGCACCGGACAGAATCCCCTGTTCTATTACGTCGTTGCGGTTCCCGCTGCGACGGTCGGCAAGTGCAAGGGCAACACGTTGTGTGACACCTATGGCGACAGGCCGATCAGTGGCTTGGCCAGCACAGGGGGCGAGGCCTGCCATGCGGCGGCGCCGGGACGTTACGCCGGGAACTGCGCACAGGGCTGGGTCAGTGCGGACGTGCTCGACGTGTTTTCCAACGGAATGTAATCACCGCCAGGGGAGCGGTCCAATCAACCACTGGCAAAGGAACAGCTCATGTCGGATCCAAAAATCACCCGGCTGGTCAGCAGCGTAGGTACCACGCGCACGCTGGAAATGGACGATGGCAGTGTCATCGAACGATCAGGTGGCAGCGTCTCGTGGCGCAACAACAATCCTGGCAATCTCAAGTTTGAATTCGCCGGCAGCGCGGACAAGACGGTGACCAATCCGCGTACCCGCGAGCAGGCGCTGGAATCGGCGCAGGGGCGCTACAAGGGCGTGGTCGATCTCGACCAATGGGGCAACGCGGTCTTCGAAAGCTATGAAGCGGGCCGGGTGGCGAAGATCCAGCTGCTCGAACGCCGGTTCGGCGACAAGACCGTGGAGGAAATGCTGCCGAGCTACTCCACGAAGGATTACAGCGGCACCACCCACCACAAGGAGCAGGCGGCCACCATCTATGCCGAAGGCGATCGCCAGGGTGTCGATCTGCGCTCGAAGACCGTCGGCCAGATGAGCGTGCGCGAGCGTGAAGTGCTGGCCGACGGCATCCGCCGTTTCGAGGGCTGGCAGCCGGGTGAGGTTGCCACGCAGCAGCCACCCACGCGCGCACAGGCGGCCACGCCCGTGCAGACCCAGGCCCAAACGCAGGTACAGGCGCCTTCGGCAGCTGCGCCCGCGGCGGGCCAGGCCGCGGCTGCAGTTGGCAGTGCCGCGCTCTACAACGAGGCCTATCAGCATTTCATGGCCTCGGGCCGCCAGTACGAATACGGGCGCCCCGACCATCCGCGTCCCGGTCGCGACAGCAGCCGGCTGGAGCGTGACCTCGATGGTGACGGACGCTTCGGCGTGGATTGCTCGGCATTCGTATGGCGTGGCCTGAAGAACGCAGGTTACGACGTGCGTGGCGAGAACGCCGCAGGGTTCACTACCTCGACGCTGTTCAATGGCGCGAACACGACCGCTTACGCACGCGAGCATTTCGATGTGACCTCGGCTGCCGAAGCACGCAAGCCGAACGGATCGCTGAAGCAGGGCGATATCCTGATGTTCTCCTCGTCGCAGGGCCAGCATGTCGGTATTTTCAAAGGCTACGACGCGCAGGGAAACATCCAGTTCATCGGCTCGCAGGGAAGCACCGGGCCGGCCGAAGTCACCATCCGGCCGGGCGGGTACTGGGATGGCGGAAGCACCCGCATCGTTGGTGCGCTGACACCGAAGCCGGAATTCCAGGTGCGCGCGCCGCTGCATGGCAATGGCGAACCTGCGCTGTCCCGGCCTGGCGCCACCGTGCAGCCGGCTGCATCACACCCGGCGGCCAGCGAGGTGATGAAGCAGGGGCAGCGTGGCACCGACGTGCAGGCGTTGCAGCAGACCCTCAATCAGCTCGGCGTGCGTGATGCGCAGGGCCATCGGTTGTCGGAGGATGGCCGTTTCGGTGACCACACCCGCGAAGCGGTGATCGCGTTCCAGAAGCAGCAGGGGCTGGCGGCCGATGGAATTGTCGGTCGCCAGACCACAGCCGCACTGGCGGCGGGCCGTGCGCAGGGCCATGAACCTGCAGCGGCTGCACCGAAGGGGCCGTCGCTGAACGATGCATCGCATCCGGACCACGCACTGCACAACGCCGTCCGCAGCAAGCTTCCCAGCGTGTTTTCCGAAGAGGCTGCGGCCAATATCACCCTGCATGCAAAGCAGAACGGTATCGACGCGGCCGACAAGCTGCAGAGCATCACGGTGCAGGATGGCAAGGCGTTCGTGATGGGCACGACGCCGGGCTTCCGCACCGCCGTCGATCTGGCCCAGGCGCCGCCGTCACTGGAGCAGACCAGTGCCAAGCTGCTGGCAGATCCGTCGCACCAGCAGCAGGTGCATGAGGAGCAACAGCGGGTCGCGATGGGCGGTCGCTGAGGCCTGCGTTGCGGGCTCCGGGAGGTGAATGCCGCCCGGGGCCTCGTCTCATCGCAGTTGCGCTGCAGCCCAGTCGGCCAGGGCGTCCACCCGTGCATCGGCCGGGCCATCCGGCCGCGCCAGCACCCAGAAGCCGCCGGTGGCGGCAAACCCCCACGGTGCGACCAGCCGGCCTGCTGCCAGATCTTCGGCCACCAGCGGCTCGGGCGCGATCGCCGGGCCCAGCCCGGCGACTGCTGCTTCCAGCAGGTAATAGAGATGTTCGAAAGCGGTGCCCAGCTGCAACTTTGATGGGTCCAGGCGATGTGCCTGCGCCCATGCCGGCCACGCCTGTGGCCGCGAGCTGGTGTGCAGCACTGTTTCCTGCAGCAGTGCCGAGGGCGGTGCCTGCCGCAGGCGCTGCGCCGCCGGATGTGACGGGGCCACCACCACGCCAACCCGCTCCGGTGCCAGCTCGCGGACCTGCCAGCCCCGTGGCCACGGACCCTGCGCCAGCAGCAGCACGGCGTCCAGCGCCGCCTGCGCTTCGGTGAAACTGCCATCCAGCGCCGACCACTGCAGGCGCACGCCGGGCAGGGCGGCCTGCAGCACGGGCAGGCGCGGAATCATCCAGCGCGCCAGTACGCTGCCGCTGCAGCCCAGTACCAGTGCTGGGGAGGCCGCTGGCCGGCGCAGCTCGCGCACGCAGTCCTCGATCCCGCCGAAGGCCTCGCTGCACGCCGCCTGCAGGCGGGTGCCGGCCGCTGTCAGTCGCAGCCCGCGACCGGCACGCTGGAACAGCGCCAGGCCGAGATGGTCTTCCAGCAGCTTCAGTTGCCGGCTGACCGCGCCGTGGGTGACGTGCAGGTCCTGTGCGGCGCGGCCCACGCCACCGAGGCGTGCGGTGGCCTCGAACGCGCGCAGTGCATTGAGCGGCGGAAGCAGGGAACGGCTCATGTGAGATTTCCTGACGATATGCGCCAGATAATATCCATTTTCCGGTCACGACCCGTGCGCTAGAGTATCCACCTGTCTGAACCACCGGTCGTATCCATGTCTGCCTCCCCCATTGCCGACTACCACGCCTTCCCGGATGCCCAGGGTCACTTCGGCCGCTACGGCGGCAGTTTCGTTGCCGAAACCCTGGTCGGCCCGCTGCAGGAACTGGCCCAGGCCTATGACCAGGCCCGCCAGGACCCCGAATTCCAGGCGGCCTATGACCGCGACCTGGCGCACTACGTGGGCCGGCCGAGCCCGATCTATCACGCCCAGCGCCTGAGCGATCACGTCGGCGGCGCGCAGATCCTGCTCAAGCGCGAGGACCTGAACCACACCGGCGCGCACAAGATCAACAACACCATCGGCCAGGCGCTGCTGGCCGCGCGCATGGGCAAGAAGCGCATCATCGCCGAGACCGGTGCCGGCCAGCATGGCGTGGCCAGTGCCACGGTTGCTGCGCGACTGGGCCTGGAATGCGTGGTGTACATGGGTGCCACCGACATCGAGCGGCAGAAGATCAACGTCTACCGCATGAAGCTGCTCGGTGCGACGGTGGTACCGGTCACTTCCGGCTCGGCCACCCTGAAGGACGCGCTCAACGAAGCGATGCGCGACTGGGTGACCAACGTGCAGGATACCTTCTACATCATCGGCACCGTGGCTGGACCGGATCCGTACCCGCGCATGGTGCGTGACTTCAATGCCATCGTCGGCCGCGAAGCGCGTGAGCAGATGCTGGCCGAGTACGGTCGCCTGCCGGATGCGATCACCGCCTGCGTCGGCGGCGGCAGCAATGCCATCGGTCTGTTCCATGCCTTCCTCAACGATCGCCAGGTCGAGATCGTCGGCGCCGAAGCCGCCGGTGATGGCATCAGCACGGGTCGCCATGCCGCCTCCATCGCGGCGGGTCGGCCCGGCGTGCTGCACGGCAACCGCACCTATGTGCTGTGCGATGACGACGGCCAGATCATCGAGACCCACTCCGTGTCGGCCGGCCTGGACTATCCGGGCGTCGGCCCGGAGCACGCGTTCCTGGCCGATACCGGCCGCGCCCGCTATCTCGGCATCACTGACGAGGAAGCGCTGCAGGCCTTCCACCTGCTGGCGCACACCGAAGGCATCCTGCCGGCACTGGAATCCAGCCATGCGCTGGCGCAGGCGATCAAGCTGGCGCGTGAGCGTCCGCGTGACCAGATCGTGCTCTGCAATCTGTCCGGCCGTGGCGACAAGGACGTGCATACCATCGCCGCGCGCGAAGGGCTGGTGCTGTGAGCGCGCTGCTGCGGAACAGTGGCGTGCTGCTGCTGGCACTGGGGTTGGCCGCGTGCCAGCCGCCGGAGCCGCCGGTGCTGGCACCGGCCGCCAAAGCCACCACGCAGCCTGTGCAGCAGGCCGCCAACGATGATCTTGACCCGATGGCGCGTACGCCCATTGTCGATGCCCCCTCCGAAGAAGGGACCAGCGGCGATGACGCGCCCGCGGTGGCTTCGGTGGCGCTGGATCATGCCGGTGACGTGCTGGTTGGCCAGCACATGAGTGACCTGAAGGCACAGGGTCCCTGGAAGGCGCAGGGTGCGAGGGAATTCTTCGAAGGCGACTGCGAGTACTACGACGGCAAGGGGCTGCCGCCGGGCGTGTCGATGATGACCGACGACGACCGCGTGGTCCGTTTTGATCTGAAGCCGGGTGATGAGGCGGAACTGCCGGTTGAACAGCCGGGGCCGTTCGGCCTGCGCATCGGCATGACCCGTGCCCAGGCCATGGCCCAGTTCCCGAAACCGCCGGTGTCCAGCCCGCATGCCTACGACGGTGACCAGGGCGAGTACCTCACCTGGCAGGACCCGGGTTCGGACCTGGGCATCCGCCTGGAACTGTTTGAAGGGAAGGTTACCCGGATGTACTGGGGGACCAGCGATGCGATTGAACTGATTGAAGGATGTGCCTGAGATGCCTGTATCCCGACTCGATGCCTGTTTCCAGCGACTGCGCGAGCAGCAGCGCAAGGCGCTGATTCCCTTCATCACTGCTGGTGATCCCTCGCTGGAGGCCACCGTGCCGGTGATGCACGCGCTGGTCGATGCCGGTGCCGACGTGATTGAACTGGGTGTGCCGTTCTCCGACCCGATGGCCGACGGCCCGACCATCCAGCGCAGCTCCGAGCGTGCGCTGGCACGCGGGGCGGGCAGCCGCTACGTGCTGCAGGCCGTGGCGCAGTTCCGCGAGCGCGATGCGCAGACCCCGGTGGTGCTGATGGGCTACCTGAACCCGGTGGAGATCCACGGTTACGCGGACTTCGCCAAGGCCGCCGTGGACGCAGGCGTGGACGGCGTTCTGCTGGTCGACCTGCCACCGGAAGAAGCCGGTGAAGCGCAGCAGGCCTTTGATGCAGCGGGCCTGGCACTGGTCCTGCTGGCCTCGCCGACCACCAGCGAAGCGCGGGCCGACAAGCTGTTGGCACTGGCCCGTGGCTACCTCTACTACGTCAGCTTTGCCGGTGTCACCGGCGCGTCCGAGCGGCTGGACAGTGATGCTGCCAGCGCCCGCCTGCAGGCCCTGCGTGCGCGCGCGTCGGTGCCGGTGGTGGCTGGCTTCGGCATCAAGGATGCCGCCAGTGCGGCGGCGATGGCGCGCCAGGCCGATGGCGTGGTGGTCGGCAGCGCTCTGGTGGCGGTGCTGGCCGAAGCGGGCTCGGCTGAAGAGGCCGCGCAGCGCGCGGGAGCCTTCCTGTCCCCGCTGCGGCAGGCGCTGGACGCGTAACGGTGGTGCCGGCCGCTGGCCGGCATCCGCCTGACGGCTCACATGCAAGGGCTGCCGGCCAGCGGCCGGCACGACCCAGCACCTAAACGTACGTCCCAGCATGGTTTTTTCAGGCTGCCCCGTGGCCGGCAAGGGGGTGCACGGGCGGGGAAAGCGGAGCTAGACTGTCCGCCTTTGCGGCCCTTGGGCCGCCCTGAACGGAAGTGTCCTCCCGCATGAGTTGGCTCAGCAAGTTGATGCCGTCCGGCATCCGCACCGACAACACCCCCAGCAAGAAGCGCAGTGTCCCCGAGGGCCTGTGGGAAAAGTGCAGCAACTGCGGCAGCGCGTTGTACCGTCCGGAACTGGAAGAGAATCTGGAGGTCTGCCCGAAGTGCGGCCACCACATGGCGATCCGCGCGCGTGCGCGCCTGGCCGCCCTGTTCGACGCCGACAGCACCACCGAGATCGGTGCGCGCCTGGGGCCGACCGACCTGCTCAAGTTCAAGGACCAGAAGAAGTACAGCGAGCGCATCAAGATCGCGCAGAAGAACACCGGCGAATATGACGCGCTGATCGCCATGCGCGGCCTGCTCAAGGGCCGTGCGCTGGTGGCCTCGTCGTTCGACTTCGCCTTCATGGGGGGCTCGATGGGCTCGGTGGTGGGTGAGCGTTTCGCGCTGGCCGCCGAAACCGCAGTCGAGATCGGTGCCCCGTACGTGTGCTTCTCGCAGAGTGGCGGCGCGCGCATGCAGGAAGGCCTGTTCTCGCTGATGCAGATGGCCAAGACCTCGGCCGCGCTGGGCAAGCTGCGTGAGGCCGGTCTGCCGTACATCTCGGTGCTGACCCACCCGACCACTGGTGGCGTGTCGGCCTCCTTCGCGATGCTGGGCGACATCAACATCGCCGAGCCGCAGGCGCTGATCGGCTTTGCTGGCCCGCGCGTGATCGAGCAGACCGTGCGCGAAAAGCTGCCGGAAGGCTTCCAGCGTTCGGAGTTCCTGCTGGAGCACGGTGCCATCGACCAGATCTGTGACCGCCGCGAGATGCGTGACCGCCTGTCCGACCTGCTGGCGATGCTGGGCCGTCAGCCGGCGCCGGAGGTGGCTTGATGGGAGGCCGCAAGTACTTCGGTACTGATGGCATCCGTGGGCGGGTCGGCCAGGGCGTGATCTCGGCTGACTTCGTGTTGCGCCTGGGCAACGCCCTGGGCCGTGTCTTGGTCGCCCAGCGCGGCCAGGACGGGCGCAGGCCGATCGTGGTGATCGGCAAGGACACCCGTATTTCCGGTTACATGTTCGAAGCGGCTCTGGAAGCAGGCCTGGTGGCCGCCGGTGCCGACGTGCAGCTGCTCGGCCCGATGCCGACCCCGGCGGTGGCGTTCCTGACCCGCACGCTGGGTGTGGACGCCGGCATCGTCATCAGCGCCTCGCACAACCCGCATTACGACAACGGCATCAAGTTCTTCTCCGCCCAGGGCGAGAAACTCGACGACGCCACCGAACTGGCCCTGGAAGCGGCGCTGGACATTCCGTTCACCACCGCCGAATCGGAGAAGCTGGGCAAGGCTTCGCGCGCGCGCGAAGCGGTCGGCCGCTACATCGAGTTCTGCAAGGCCAGCGTGCCGCGCGCGTTCGACCTGCGTGGCGTGCGCCTGGTACTGGATTGCGCACACGGCGCCACCTACCAGATCGCACCGTTGCTGTTCCGCGAACTGGGTGCCGAAGTGATCGGCATCGGGGCCGAGCCCAATGGCGTCAACATCAACGCCGGCGTGGGCTCCACCCATATCGACAACCTGGCGGCCAAGGTCCGCGAGACCCGCGCCGATCTCGGCATCGCCTTCGATGGTGATGGCGACCGTGTGCTGATGGCCGACGACCAGGGCAACCCGGTCGACGGCGATGACCTGCTGTACATCCTGGCCCGCGCCTGGAAGGACGAAGGCCGCCTGCGCGGCCCGGTGGTCGGCACGCTGATGAGCAACTACGGTGTGGAGAAGGCCTTCGCCGATCTGCAGATCCCGTTCGTGCGCAGCAACGTCGGTGACCGCTACGTGCACCAGGCATTGGTCGAGGGCGGTGGTGTACTCGGTGGCGAAGCCTCGGGCCACTTGCTGTGCCTGGACCGGGCCACCACCGGCGATGGCATAGTCAGCGCCCTGCAGGTGCTGGTCGCGCTGCGCAACAGTGGGCAGACCCTGCGCCAGGCACTGAAGGGCCTGGTACGGGTGCCGCAGAAGACCGTCAACGTGCGCCTGGGCAATGTCTCGGCCAAGGCCACGGTGCAGTCTGAAAGCGTGCAGTCCGCGCTGGCTGTGGCGCAGCAGGCCGTAGCCGGCCGTGGCCGCGCGTTCCTGCGTCCGTCCGGTACCGAGCCGGTGGTGCGGGTCACCGTGGAGGCCGATGACGCCACGCTGATGCAGCAGACGCTGGACCGCTTGTCCGCTGCGGTGCGTGAAGCCGCCAGTTGAGGCGCCTGCCCGTCGGTACAGGAAAAACGCCCCGGAATTCCGGGGCGTTTTCTTTTTGCGGGCAGGGCTGTGTCGCGCCTACGGCCCCGGCACCATCTTTTTCTGGCGTGCCTTGAACCCATTGAACAGCGGCGCGATCAGCGGGTTGTAACTCAGGCGGATGCGCTTGCGCAGCCAGTTGGCCGGCCGGTTGCGGATCGCGAAACGGTAGATGCGTTCCGGGTCGCCGCCGATCACGTTGCGGCCGAACGGGTGGGTGGTGTGCAGGTAGCGGAAGCCCTGCTCGCGCGCCACTTCGATGTGATCCTGGTCGAAATCACCGTACGGCCAGCACAGCGTATCGGACACGTCGCCGAGCTTGTCCTGCAGGACTTCGCGCGAGATCGCCAGATCCCGGCTGAGGCCTGCGCGGCGCTGCGCACGGTCCAGATCGTCGCGGCGCAGCCAGCGGGTATGGGTATGGGTGTGGCAATGCACTTCGAAGGTGCCGGCGGCGATGGCCGCACGCGCTTCGCTCCAGCGCATCATCACATCGTCACTGCGGTCCTGCTCGTAGATCGCCGCTTCGCAGCCACGATGGTCCGGCGTCGGCGGCAGCGTCGCGCCAGCAATGCCGGCGTGCGGACGTTCCGGGCCTTCGCCCATCCAGCCGGTGACCACGAACACCACCGCATGCATGCCGTACTTCTGCAGGATCGGATGGGCATACACCCAGTTGTCGAGGTAGCCATCGTCGAAGGTGATGACGATCGACCTGCGCGGCACCGGCTTGCCGGCCAGGAAGCCTGCGTACTGGTCCAGCGTCAGTGAGGTCCAGCCATTGCCTGCCAGCCACGCGATCTGGCTTTCGAAGTTTTCCGGCGACACGGTGATCATGCCCGGCGAGGGGCTGACATGGTGGTGCATCAGCACCGGAACGGTTCGCGCATCAGCCATGTCCCAGCTCCTTCAGCCACTGGTGGTAGTAATGTTCGGTGGCTTCACCGTGGCCGTCCGGCGTGAAGCGATGTGCGCCGTGCATCCAGTCCCAGCCAGCGCGTCCCATCTGCCGCCGCCGTTCCGGGTCGTCCACCAGCAGGCGCAATGCACCTGTCAGGGCGGCATTGTCACCCAAACGGGTGAGGATCGCATTGCTGCCATCGACCACCATCTCCGGCACGCCACCCACTCGCGTGGCTACGATCGGTACGCCCACGTAAGCCGCTTCCAGGAACACGGTGCCGGCTGCTTCCTTGTGCGAGGCCAGTGCGAAGATGTCGAAGCCGGCCATCAGCCGGCAGGCTCCATCGCGGTAGCCGAGCAGGTGCACCTGGCGCTGCAGCCCGTGCTCGGCGCACATCGCCTGCAGTCGTTCCGTCACGGCCTGGCCATCGCCGACGATCACCAGGTGCAGGTTCGGGTTGGCCTTGCACAGCGGCACCATCGCCTGCATCAGGTCGACATGGCCCTTGGGCTCGCGCAGCACCGCCACGCAGCCGACCACGATGTCCTGTTCACCGAAGCCGAGCTCGGCACGTACTTGCGCGCGCACCTCCTGCAGGCACTGCCAGGGATCGGCCTTGCGGATCTCGCTCCAGCGCGGCGGAACTGCGATCGGCGGCACGATGCCGATGCGCTCGGTCGGAATGCCGCGGTCGGCCAGCAGCTGCTTGACGAAGCTGCTGACGGTCAATACCCGGTGTGGAAGCCCGGTATAGGTCAGCAGCGAATTGACCGGGCTCATCAGATGGCGCGAGCGCACCACCAGCGGCGTGCCGCCCAGGCGTGCACCGGCGGCGGCGATCAGTGCATCGCGGCGGCTGGTGGTGTTGACCACGTCGTAATGTTCGCGGCGCACCAGTCGCGATACCCACCACACGCCACGCAGCAGGCGCGCCAGGCCTCCCATGCGCAGCGTATGCACGGTGAAGCCGTCGTCGCGTGCCAGTGTGGCCAGGCGCGCATCGGGCTGGCACAGCAACGACACCTCATGGCCACGCGCGCGCATCACCTGCATGTGCCGGAAGATGTAGATCTCCTGCCCGCCCATTCCCTTGGCGGCTTCGGTATGTAGGATGCGCAGCGGACGGTTCATGCAGGATCGGCCCTTGAAAATCAGCGGTTGCGGAAGCGGGTCAGCGCTTCCCATGCGGAGCGGATGGCGGCGGCGTCCGGAGCCTGCTGCGGCAGCGGGCGGTAGTGCCGGTCGAGCGCGGTGGCGTTGCCGAACTTGTCGAACACGTAGATGGCATCGCCATGGCGTACCGCGCGCTGCGACCAGCTCTCCACCACCAGCGCACGTTTGCTGGTGGTGGGTGCCGCCAGCAGGTCCTGGCCAGTACTGAAGTCGCTCAATGCGTTCTCGCAGCCCAGTGCGTGGCGCATCAACGTAGGCACCCAGTCCTCATGCGAACTGGTGCGCGTCTCATGGCCGCTGGCCTGGCCGGGCCAGTGCAGCACAAACGGCACCTGCAGCTGGTAGTCGGAGAAGTTGCCGTTGTGGCCCCAGTAGTTCAGCTTGAGGTCGTTGAACTCTTCGGCATGGTCACCGGTGACCAGCACGATGGTGTCGTCGGCCAGGCCTTGCGCGCGAAGGTCGTCCAGCAGCGAGCCGATCAGGCTGTCGGCGTAGTGCACGGCGGTGTGGTAGCGGTTGAGCTCCGGCGTCGGGTCGTGGTCCGGTCCGAAGGACAGGAAGTCGATCTCCTTGGCCATCGGTGTGGCCACCGGCGGGTAGCCGGTGGGCAGGTGGTAGCCGGCGTGGGTGGAGTCGAGGAACACGAAGCCGAACCACGGGTGCTGCGCGGCCTGGCTGGTGCGGATGCCGGTCTGCAGTGCGGCGACGATGGCTGCGTCACGCTTGTCGGGCGTCAGGGCGGAGGGGCCCTGGTGCAGCTGGTCGCGCACGTCGGCGAAGGCCGTGCGATCGAACTCCGGACTGTACAGCGGTGCACTGCCGTACAGGTGCAGGTCGTAGCCCTGCTGGCCCAGCACCTGGAACAGCTGCGAGCCGCGCTGTTCGTCCAGCATGCTCTGCCAGTAGCCGCCGGGCAGGCCGTAGAGCAGGCCGAACAGGCCGTAGCGGGTGGCATTGCCGGTGCTGAAATGCTGGTCGTACACGCGTGCGGTCCGGGCCAGTGCCGTCGTGTTGGGCATCAACTCGGGGGTCATGGCGTCCTGGCGCAGCGACTCCAGCACCACCATCAGCACGTTCGGCCGGTGTGGGTTCTGGCAGCGCAGGGGCTGCAGCGGATACAGCAGCTGCGCATGGCGTGGGTCAGGCAGGCCGGCCTGCTGTTCGCTGACGACCCCGAGCCTGCGCATGAAGCTCTTGGCGGTGATCGGCTGTGCCCAGGGCAGGTAGTTCCACTGCGCGATGACGTCGCGGTCGCCACGGGCATCGTAGTAGGCCGTGGCGACCTGGCCGCCGGCCATCAGCAGTGCAACCACGGCCCAGGCCTGCAGGACCCGGCGGCGGCGCGGCAGAGCAGGCAGCAGCTTCCAGCAGGCCCAGGCCAACAAGCCTTCGGCAGCGAAGATGGCGGCCACCAGCAGTCCAGCCTGCAGCCAGGTTTTCCACGACAACGCGACCTGGTCCTGCAGCGCACCGCCGAACACCATGTTCACGACCATGGCATTGAGGTGGAACCGATACAGAGTGAAAACCTTTGCATCAACCAGCAACAGGCACAGCCACAGGCCCTGCAGCAGCACGGCGCTGATGCTCAGCGTGCGTGCGCTGCGCGGCCACAGGCCCAGCAGCAGCGGCAGCAGGCCGGCAAGGGCGCCGAAGGCCAGCAGGTGGCCGGGCAGGGCGACGGCCAGATAGGCCAGGCCCACGCTGCCACCAGGGTTGTCGGCCAGCGGCACGTTGCCGAGCGTGATCGCCATGGCCAGCAATGCGTTGCCGGCCACGAACAGCGACCACCAGGCCAGTCGTTGCCAATGGCGTGCCGGGCCGGAGGGCAGGGAGGTGGCGGCAGAAGGAGCAGCAGGGCGCATGAAGGACGGAGGCGGCAGGTGGAACAGGGCGGGAGTCCCGGTTGTGACGGAATCGTTAATCCGCGCGCGGGTTGCGCATTGTATCGGTTTGTTTCTTCGTATCGAGTGGCGTCCCCGGGGCGATCTGTCACAATGTTCAGGTGGGCCATGAATGCGCTGGCCCTCCCAGACCCAACGACAAGCCAGGAACCGCTGTGAGCCAGATCCCCACCCTCGACATCACCCGTTTCGACAGCGACCGCGAGGCCTTCGTGGCCGAGCTGGGCGCGGCCTACCGCCAATGGGGATTCGCGGGCATCCGCAACCACGGCATCCCGCAGGCCGACATCGACGCGGCCTACGATGCCTTCAAGGCCTTCTTCGCCCTGCCGGAGGAGGTCAAGCGCAAGTACCACGTGGCCGGCAGTGGCGGCGCCCGCGGCTATACCCCGTTCGGGGTGGAAACCGCCAAGGGTTCCAAGCACTTCGACCTGAAGGAGTTCTGGCACATCGGTCGTGAAATCGCCGACGACTCCAAGTACCGTGACGTGATGGCGCCGAACCTGTGGCCGACCGAGGTCGAGGGCTTCCGTGAGCGCGGTTACGGCCTGTACCAGGCGCTGGACAACCTGGGTTCGCGCGTGCTGTCGGCGCTGGCCCTGCACATCGGCCTGCCGGAAGACTTCTTCGCCGACAAGACCAACTTCGGCAATTCGATCCTGCGCCCGATCCACTACCCGCCGATCACCACCGACGACATCCCGAACGTGCGTGCCGGTGCCCATGGCGACATCAACTTCATCACCCTGCTGGTCGGTGCCAGCGCCGCGGGCCTGGAAGTGCAGTCGCATGAGGGCGAGTGGGTGCCGTTCACCTCGGACGCGGACACCATCGTGGTCAACATCGGCGACATGCTGCAGCGCCTGACCAACCACGTGTATCCGTCCACGATCCACCGCGTGGTCAATCCCCCGGGTGAGCTGGCGCGCCAGCCGCGTTACTCGGTGCCGTTCTTCCTGCACCCGAACCCCGACTACCTGATCGACGTGCTGCCGTCCTGCATCACCCCGGAGAACCCGAGCCGGTACCCGGAGGCGATCACCGCCCACGGCTTCCTCGAGGAACGCCTGCGCGAGATCAAGCTGAAGTAAAGAGAAGTGAGGCCGCCGAAAGGCGGCCTTCTTCTTTGCAGGGTTGCACCCTGCACCCGCAGAGGCCGAAGCCAAAGCCAAGGCCCAAAGCCAAATCGACTCTGGGTTTCTGCGTGTTGGGCGGGGCGGTGTGGGTTGGCTGGACACACCGTGAACCCGTCCCTGGGGGCTCGATGGCGCCATCCATGGCGCCAACGGTCCTGCCAACCCACACCGCCCCGCCTTCGACAGTCTCCCGGTGACGGTGGGTAGGTGTCGACCTTGGTCGACACGGTAGATCCACGCCATGCGTGGATGAGATCTGTCAGATCGAAGCGGGGTAGGGGGCTGGTCCAGCCCGGCAGCCACCCGCAATGCTGCTTTTGCTTTTGATCTTCTTTTTCTTTCCGTGGCGGTCGGAACCGCCGGAATGTGTCAGGGGCCGGGCGGGCGGGGCTGGCGGGGGTGTCCGCGGCATGGATGCCGCGGCCAAGCCCCCAGGGAAGGGTTTACGGCGTCCCCCGCCATCCCCACCCGCCCGGCCAAGCCCCAGATCTAGCCGGGCTCTCCGCGACCAACCAAACCCCGCCCCCCGCCACGAGGGGCTGCGCCGTTGGCTGAAAATCCATGTAACCGCTTACAAGGAAACGGATTTTTGCCGCAACAGGTATCATGACCGGCTGACTTCAAACAGGAGCCACCGCTCATGCGCCGCAAGATCGTCGCCGGAAACTGGAAGCTGCATGGCAGCCGTCAATTCGCCAATGAACTGCTGGGGCAGGTGGCCGCCGGGCTGCCGCTGCAGGGGGTGGATGTGGTGATCCTGCCGCCGCTGCCCTACCTGGGGGAGCTGGTCGAGGACTTCGGTGAGACCGGCCTGGCCTTTGGCGCACAGGACGTGAGCAGCAACGAGAAGGGCGCCTACACCGGCGAAGTCTGCGCGGCCATGCTGGTCGAGGTCGGGGCCCGCTATGGCCTGGTCGGCCACTCCGAGCGTCGCCAGTACCACCATGAAAGCAGCGAACTGGTCGCGCGCAAGTTCGCCGCCGCCCAGCACGCCGGCCTGGTGCCGGTGCTGTGCGTAGGCGAGACCCTGGAGCAGCGTGAGGCCGGGCAGACCGAAACGGTCATCGCCAGCCAGCTGGCGCCGGTGCTGGAGCTGGTCGGCGCGGCCGGTTTCGCCAAGGCCGTGGTCGCCTACGAGCCGGTCTGGGCCATCGGTACCGGCCGCACCGCTACCAAGGAGCAGGCGCAGCAGGTGCACGCGTTCATCCGTGGCGAAGTCGCGCGTATCGATGCTAGAATCGCTGATTCACTGCCCATTGTTTACGGCGGTAGCGTGAAGCCCGACAATGCCGGGGAACTGTTCGCGCAGCCGGATGTCGATGGTGGGCTGGTCGGCGGCGCCTCCCTGGTGGCCGCGGACTTCCTGGCCATCGCAAGGGCGGCGGCCGCGAACTAATCCTAGAAGTTTTGTCCGAGGGCGGTTTCCAATGCTGATGTTGATCCTCAATGTCGTCTACGTACTGGTCGCTGTGGCCATGATCGCGCTGATCCTGATGCAGCGTGGTTCGGGTGCGGCGGCGGGTTCGGGCTTTGGTGCCGGTGCCTCGGGTACGGTGTTCGGTGCGCGTGGCGCCTCGAACTTCCTGTCCAAGTCGACCAAGTGGCTGGCTGTCGTGTTCTTCGGCATCAGCCTCTTCATGGCCTGGTATGCCGGTCATGGCAGCCGCCCGGCGGCCGACCAGGATCTGGGTCTGATGTCCGCTCCGGCGGCCGTCGCTCCGGCGGCTCCGGCGGGCGAGCTGCCGGCCGTTCCGAAGGCCGATGCGGTCCCGGCCGCCCCGGTTCCGGCCGCGAATGTGCCGGCTCAGGCGGAATCTTCGGTTTCTGGTGAAGAAAAGCCTTCGGAAGGCTCCCAGAAAGACTGAAGCCGGTTACAATACGCGGCGCATCGGGAAGATAGTCTGATGTGATCGTTTGCCCAGGTGGCGGAATTGGTAGACGCACTACCTTGAGGTGGTAGCGACGCAAGTCGTAGGGGTTCGAGTCCCCTCTTGGGCACCATTTGTAAGTAAAGCGGGTTCGTCTGGCGCGCAAGGCGCCAGGCAGATTCCCGTCCACTCCCCCATGCCAAAGCGCCTGCAGGCGTAGCGGCAGAGGCAAGAGAGAATCGCTGTGCTGGCCGAATATTTGCCGTCTCTGCTGTTTCTGATCGTTGCCACCGGTATCGGCATTACGCTGATGCTGGTTGGTCGATTCCTCGGTCCCCGCCGCCCCGATCTGGAAAAGCTGTCGCCGTACGAGTGCGGCTTCGAAGCCTTCGAAGACGCGCGCATGAAGTTCGACGTGCGCTACTACCTGATCGCGATCCAGTTCATCGTCTTCGACCTGGAAATCATCTTCATCGTGCCGTGGACCCAGGTCTTCATGGAGCTGGGTGCCCGTTCGCTCATCACCATGGGCCTGTTCGTCGGCATGCTGTTCCTCGGTTTCATTTACGTCTGGAAGAAGGGAGCGCTGGAATGGGAGTGATTCAGACTCTCGATGGCCTCATGAACAACCCCACGCCGGAAGGCCGGGTTGATGACATCCTGCGGCCGGAAGGCGACAACCCGCTGCTGGAAAAGGGCTTCGTCACCACCAGCGTCGATGCACTGCTGAACTGGGCGCGCACCGGCTCGATGTGGCCGATGACCTTCGGTCTGGCCTGCTGCGCGGTCGAGATGATGCACGCCGGCGCCGCGCGCCTGGACCTTGACCGCTACGGCGTGGTGTTCCGCCCGTCGCCGCGTCAGTCCGACGTGATGATCGTGGCCGGTACCCTGGTCAACAAGATGGCCCCGGCGCTGCGCAAGGTCTACGACCAGATGCCGGACCCGAAGTGGGTCATCTCGATGGGTAGCTGCGCCAACGGTGGCGGCTATTACCACTACTCCTATTCTGTGGTGCGCGGCTGTGATCGCGTGGTGCCGGTGGACGTCTACGTCCCGGGCTGCCCGCCGACCGCCGAGGCGCTGGTGTACGGGATCCTGCAGCTGCAGAAGAAGATCTGGCGTACACAGACCATCGCCCGCTGACCCCTTCACCTGACAAGAGCGCGCCAAGCCCCCATGGCAGAGCAAGCATCCTTCATCGACCGACTCTCCGCACGTTTCGCAGGTGCGAAGGTCATCGTGGTCGAACCCCGCGGCGAAGTGACGCTGGAAGTGCCTGCCGCCGAGTGGCACGCCACCGCCCTGGCGCTGCGTGACGAGTTTGGTTTCGAGCAGGCCGTGGATCTCTGCGGCGTCGACTACCTCGGTTATGGCTCCGACGAATGGGACACCGCCGACGTGTCCTCGCAGGGCTTCAGCCGTGGCGTCGAAGGCAAGGCCCAGGGCCGCTTCGCGTGGGGCGAGTTCCCCACCGAGGAAAACGGCGCCGACGGTGCCCGCCCGCAGCACATGCCGACCCAGCGCTTCGCCGTGGTCGCCCAGCTGCGTTCGTACCAGCACAACCTGATGATGCACCTGCGCTGCTTCGCTCCTGACGAAGCGCTGCCGGTGGTGTCCTCGCTGACCAGCATCTGGCCGGGCCTGAACTGGTTCGAGCGCGAAGCGTTCGACCTGTACGGCGTGATCTTCGAAGGCCACCCGGACCTGCGCCGGATCCTGACCGACTACGGTTTCGTCGGCCATCCGTTCCGCAAGGACTTCCCGCTGATCGGTAATGTCGAAGTCCGCTACGACGAAGAAAAGAAGCGCGTGATCTACGAACCGGTCACCTCGGTGGAGCCGCGCGTCGGCGTGCCGCGCGTGATCCGCGACGACGCCCGTCTGCAGACCGCAGAAGGTGAGCGCGCGCAGGAGGCAGTGAAGTGAGCCACGTACACCAGGCCGGCGAAGCATTCGCCAGCAACGCCGCCGAAAGCCGGCAGGAAATCCGCAACTACACCATGAACTTCGGCCCGCAGCATCCGGCCGCGCACGGTGTGCTGCGCCTGATCCTGGAGATGGACGGCGAAACCATCATGCGCGCCGACCCGCACGTGGGTCTGCTGCACCGTGGTACCGAAAAGCTGGCCGAGTCCAAGCCGTTCAACCAGTCGATCGGCTACATGGATCGCCTGGATTACGTGTCGATGATGTGCAACGAGCACGCCTACGTGCGCGCGATCGAGACCCTGATGGGCATCGAGGCGCCGGAGCGTGCGCAGTACATCCGCACCATGTACGACGAAATCACCCGCATCCTCAACCACCTGATGTGGCTTGGCTCCAATGCGCTCGATCTGGGTGCGATGGCGGTGATGCTGTACGCCTTCCGCGAGCGCGAAGAGCTGATGGACTGCTATGAAGCGGTCTCCGGCGCGCGCATGCACGCGGCGTACTACCGTCCGGGCGGTGTCTACCGCGACCTGCCGGACCACATGCCGAAGTACAAGGAATCGCGCTGGCACAAGGGCAAGGCGCTGAAGCAGCTCAATGCTTCGCGCGAAGGCTCGCTGCTCGACTTCCTGGAGAACTTCACCGTCGAGTTCCCCAAGCGCATCGACGAATACGAAACCCTGCTGACCGACAACCGCATCTGGAAGCAGCGTACCGTCGGCATCGGCGTGGTCACTCCGGAACTGGCCCACCAGTGGGGCATGACCGGCGTGATGCTGCGCGGCTCGGGCATTGCCTGGGACCTGCGCAAGAAGCGCCCGTATGCCAAGTACGATGCCGTCGATTTCGACATCCCGCTGGGCAAGGAAGGCGACTGCTACGATCGCTACCTGGTCCGCGTTGCCGAAATGCGCGAGTCCAACCGCATCATCAAGCAGTGCGTGGCGTGGCTGAAGGCCAACCCGGGCCCGGTGATGGTGAAGAACTTCAAGGTCGCTCCGCCCAAGCGCGAGGACATGAAGGACGACATGGAAGCGCTGATCCATCACTTCAAGCTGTTCAGTGAAGGCTATTGCGTGCCGGCCGGCGAGACCTATGCGGCAGTGGAAGCGCCCAAGGGCGAGTTCGGCTGCTATCTGGTCTCCGACGGCGCCAACAAGCCGTTCCGCGTGCACCTGCGCGCACCGGGCTTCGCCCACCTGTCCTCGATCGATTCGATCGTGCGCGGCCACATGCTGGCCGACGTGGTGGCGATGATCGGTACCTACGACCTGGTGTTCGGCGAGGTTGACCGGTAATGCCGTCCGCCACGCCAACGCCCGCTGCAGGCAGCCGGCGCAAGCCGGCGCCGCAGTTTCTGGAATTTCACGTTATGCATTTCGCTGAGGTCGGCCGATGAAGGCGACAGGTAATTTCGAGGCGGCGCGCGACGTCGACCCGATGGTGGTGCTGAGCGACAAGACCCGCGCTCACATCGATCACTGGCTGTCCAAGTTCCCGCCGGACCGCAAGCGCTCTGCCGTGCTGCAGGGCCTGCATGCGGCCCAGGAGCAGAACGAGGGTTGGCTGACCGACGAGCTGATCGCCGGCGTGGCCAAGTACCTTGATCTGCCGCCGGTGTGGGCCTACGAGGTCGCCAGCTTCTACTCGATGTTCGAGACCGAGAAGGTGGGCCGCAACAACGTGGCCATCTGCACCAACATCAGCTGCTGGCTCAATGGCGCCGAGGACATCGTCCGCCATTGCGAGAAGAAGCTGGGCATCAAGCACGGTGAATCGACCCCGGACGGCCGCGTCTACCTCAAGCGCGAGGAAGAGTGCCTGGCCGGTTGCGGTGGCGCGCCGATGATGGTCATCAACGGTCACTACCATGAGCGTCTGACCCTGGAAAAGGTCGACGAGCTGCTGGACGGGCTGGAGTAAGGGCATGGCACATCACCACGAATCCAAGGGTCCGGTCGGCCCCGCGCCGCTGCCGCACCAGGTGGTCTACACCACCCTGCATTACGACACCCCGTGGTCGTACGAAAGCTACCTGAAGACCGGTGGCTACGCCGCCCTGCGCAAGATCCTCGAAGAGAAGATCCCGCCGGAGCAGGTCATCGAGATGGTCAAGGCCTCGGGCCTGCGTGGCCGCGGTGGCGCGGGCTTCCCGACCGGCCTGAAGTGGTCCTTCATGCCCAAGGGCAACATGCAGAAGTACATCCTCTGCAACTCGGATGAATCCGAGCCGGGCACCTGCAAGGATCGCGACATCCTGCGCTACAACCCGCATTCGGTGGTGGAAGGCATGGCGATCGCCTGCTACGCCACCGGTTCGACCGTGGGCTACAACTACCTGCGCGGTGAGTTCCACCACGAGCCGTTCGAGCACTTCGAGCAGGCCCTGGCTGACGCCTATGCAAACGGCTGGCTGGGCAAGAACGTGATGGGCTCGGGCGTGGACATCGACATCTACGGCGCGCTGGGCGCCGGCGCGTACATCTGCGGTGAGGAAACCGCGCTGATGGAATCGCTGGAAGGCAAGAAGGGCCAGCCGCGTTACAAGCCGCCGTTCCCGGCCAATTTTGGCCTGTACGGCAAGCCGTCGACGATCAACAACACCGAAACCTATGGTTCGGTGCCGGCGATCATCCGCAACGGTCCGGAGTGGTTCAAGGGCCTGAGCCTGACCGCCAACGGCGGCCCGAAGTGCTTCTCGGTGTCCGGCTGCGTGCAGAACGGCGGCAACTTCGAAGTGCCGCTGGGCACCAAATTCCACGATCTGCTGGAAATGGCCGGTGGCCTGCGTCCGGGCCGCACCCTGAAGGGCGCGATCCCGGGCGGCGTGTCGATGCCGGTGCTGACCGCGGCCGAGCTGAAGGACCTGCCGATGGACTACGACACCATCCGTGCGCTGGGCTCCGGCCTGGGTTCGGGTGCGATCGTGGTGCTCGACGACAGCGTGTGCTGCGTCAAGTTCGCCTGCCGCATCAGCCAGTTCTTCCACAAGGAATCCTGTGGCCAGTGCACCCCGTGCCGTGAAGGTACCGGCTGGATGCACCGCGTGCTGGAGCGCATCGTCGCCGGCAAGGCCACGATGGAAGACCTGCACCAGCTGAAGGCGGTGGCAGGCCAGATCGAAGGCCACACCATCTGTGCGTTCGGTGAAGCGGCTGCATGGCCCATCCAGGGCTTCCTGCGCCAGTTCTGGGACGAATTCGAGTACTACATCGTCAACGGTCATTCGATGGTTGACGGCAAGAAGGTGGAGGCAGCCGCCGCATGAGCGCGCAACCCGTAAACCCGAACGTGCCACCGGATCACGTGACCATCGAAATCGATGGCAAGTCCCTGGTCGTGCCCAAGGGTTCGATGATCATCCAGGCGGCCGACAAGGCCGGCATTTCGATTCCGCGCTTCTGCTACCACGAGAAGCTGCCGATCGCCGCCAACTGCCGCATGTGCCTGGTGGACGTGGAGAAGTCGCCGAAGCCGGCGCCGGCCTGCGCCACCCCGGTGATGGATGGCATGAAGGTCGCCACCCGCAGCGAGAAGGCACTGAAGTTCCAGCGCTCGGTGATGGAGTTCCTGCTCATCAACCACCCGCTGGACTGCCCGATCTGCGATCAGGGCGGCGAGTGCGAGCTGCAGGACGTGTCGCTGGGCTATGGCCGTTCGGTCAGCCGCTTCAACGAGCGCAAGCGCGTGGTGCCGGACGAGGACATGGGCCCGCTGGTCGCCACCGAGATGACCCGCTGCATCCAGTGCACCCGCTGCGTCCGCTTCACCGCCGACGTTGCCGGTACCTACGAACTGGGCGGCATGTACCGCGGTGAGAACCTGCAGATCGGTACCTTCGACGGCAAGCCGCTGACCACCGAGCTGTCGGGCAACGTCGTCGACGTGTGCCCGGTCGGTGCGCTGACCAACAAGGTGTTCCAGTTCCGCGCCCGCCCGTGGGAACTGACCGCGCGCGAATCGCTGGGCTACCACGACGCGATGGGTTCGAACCTGTTCCTGCACGTGCGTCGCGGCGAAGTGCTGCGCACCGTGCCGCGCGACAACGAAGCGGTGAACGAGTGCTGGCTGTCCGACCGTGATCGCTACTCGCACCAGGGCCTGTACAGCGAAGACCGTGCGGTCAAGCCGCTGCGCAAGGTCAATGGCGAGTGGAAGGAAGTGAGCTGGGCCGAAGGCCTGGCCGCGGCCGCCGAGATCCTCAAGGCCAACCAGGGCGACAACCTGGGCGTGCTGGTGCATCCGTCCACCTCGAACGAGGAAGGCGCGCTGCTGGCCCGCCTGGCCAAGGGCCTGGGCTCGAGCAACATCGACCACCGCATCAACAACCGCGATTTCTCCGACGCCGCCACCGCCGAAGTGTTCGGCCTGCCGCTGGCCGAGATCGAAGGCGCCGACCGCATCGTCGTTCTGGGCAGCAACATCCGCCACGAACTGCCGCTGCTGCACGCACGCCTGCGCAAGGCGCAGACCACCAACGGCGCGGAGATCCACGTCGTCAACCCGGTGGACTTCGACTTCGCCTTCAGCATCGCCGGCAAGCAGATCGTTGCACCGTCGAAGTTCGTCGACGCGCTGGCCAACGCAGAGCTGCGTTCGGCCGTGCAGGGCGGCAACAACACCGTGCTGATCGTCGGTGGCATCGCCGAGAACCACCCGCAGGCTGCCGCGATCCGCGCTGCCGCGCGTGACTTCGCTGCCGCCACCGGTGCCAAGCTGTGCCGCATCCCGCAGGGCGCCAACGCTGTTGGCCTGACCCGCGCCGGCGTACTGCCGGCCGGCAAGGACGTCGCCGCGATGCTGGCGCAGCCGCGCCAGGCCTACGTGGTGTACGGCCTGGAGCCGGGCCTGGACTTCGCCGATGCACCTGCCGCGCGCAAGGCGCTGGTCGGTGCCCAGGTGGTGGCCTTCAGCCAGTTCGCCTGCGTCTCCACCCGTGATGTTGCCGACGTGATCCTGCCGATCGGTACGCTGCCGGAAATCGACGCCACCCTGACCAACCTCGATGGTCGCGAGCAGTCGGCCCGTGCCGGCGGCAAGCTGCCGGGCGAGGCCCGTGAGGGCTGGCGCGTGCTGCGCGCCCTGGGCGGCGACATGGCGCTGGCCGGTTTCGACTTCACCGACCTGGCCGGCCTGCGTGCCAGCCTGGCTCCGGTGTCGGTCGCCGTTGCCGCTTCGGCACAGCCGGTGGTTGCCGGCGAAGGCCTGGAAGTGGCTTCGACCGCTGCGATCTACCGCACCGATGCGGTGGTCCGTCGTGCGCCGGCGCTGCAGTCGCATCCGCTCAACAACGCCCCGCGCATCGTGCTGAACGCTGAAGATGCCGTTCGCCTGCAGCTGCAGGAAGGGCAGATGGCCAAGGTCGGCACCGATGCCGGCAAGGCCACCCTGCCGGTGGTGGTCGACGCCCGCGTCGCTGCGGGTTCGGTCTGGATTGAATCGGGCCACGGCGCGACCGCGCCGCTGGGTGCCGCTCGCGTAACGGTGGTGGCTGCATGAACGAATTGCTGTTGAACGCGGTCGACCCGCTGCACCAGTGGCTGCTTGGCCTCGGTGACATCGGCGCGCTGATCTGGATCATCCTGAAGATCCTGGTGATCACCGTTCCGGTGATCATCTCGGTGGCCTTCTACGTGGTCTGGGAACGCAAGCTGATCGGCTGGATGCACGTCCGCCACGGCCCGATGTACGTGGGCATGGGCATCTTCCAGGCCTTTGCCGACGTCTTCAAGCTGCTGTTCAAGGAAGTGGTCCAGCCGAGCAGCGCCAACAAGGCGATCTACCTGCTGGCACCGCTGATCACCCTGGCCCCGGCCTTCGCGGCCTGGTCGGTGGTCCCCTTCGATTCGCAGATCGTGCTGTCCAACGCCAATGCCGGCCTGCTGTACCTGCTGGCGATGACCTCGCTGGGCATCTACGGCATCATCCTGGCCGGTTGGGCATCGAACTCGAAGTACGCGTTCCTGGGTGCGATGCGCGCCTCGGCGCAGATGATCAGCTACGAAATCGCCATGGGCTTCGCCCTGGTCGGCGTGATGATCGCGTCGGGCAGCCTGAACCTGAGCAACATCGTGATGGCGCAGGCCGGCAATTCCGGTTTCTTCGACTGGTTCCTGCTGCCGCTGTTCCCGCTGTTCGTCATCTACTGGGTGTCGGGCGTTGCCGAAACCAACCGCGCGCCGTTCGACGTGGTGGAAGGTGAATCGGAAATCGTCGCCGGTCACATGGTCGAGTACTCGGGCGGTGCCTTCGCGCTGTTCTTCCTGGCCGAGTACGCCAACATGATCCTGATCAGCTTCCTGATCTCGATCTTCTTCCTTGGTGGCTGGCTGAGCCCGATCCAGGGCTGGGTCAACTTCGGCGATGTCTCGCCGCTGGTCGACTGGATCTGGAAGGGCGGTGCACCGTGGCTGTTCGTCAAGGTGTTCTTCTTTGCCAGTGCCTACATCTGGTTCCGTGCCAGCTTCCCGCGCTTCCGCTATGACCAGATCATGCGCCTGGGCTGGAAGGTCTTCATCCCGCTGGCCATTCTGTGGATCGCGGTTACCGCCGTCATGGTGTTCTTCGGCGTGATTCAAAAGGGCGTCTAAGTGATGAACAGGATTACCCATTACTTCAAGAGCCTGCTGCTGCTCGAACTGCTGGGCGGCCTTTGGCTGACGCTGAAGTACAGCTTCAAGCCCAAGTACACGATGATGTACCCGATGGAGAAGTTCCCGCAGTCGCCGCGCTTCCGTGGCCTGCACGCCCTGCGCCGTTACCCCAACGGTGAAGAGCGCTGCATCGCCTGCAAGCTGTGCGAAGCGGTGTGCCCTGCATTGGCCATCACCATCGACTCGGCCAAGCGCGAAGACGGCACCCGCCGTACCACCCGCTACGACATCGACCTGTTCAAGTGCATCTTCTGCGGCTTCTGTGAAGAAAGCTGCCCGGTGGACTCGATCGTCGAAACCCACATCCTCGAGTACCACTTCGAGAATCGTGGCGAAAACATCGTTACCAAGCCGCAGCTGCTGGCCCTGGGCGACCGTCTCGAGTCCGAGATCGCCGAGCGTCGCGCCGCCGATGCCGCTTACCGCTGAGGTCGAGAGATGGATTGGGTAAATATCGCTTTCTGGGTGTTCGCCATCGCGGCAACGGTTTCGGCCGGTGCGGTGATCAGCGTGCGCAACCCGGTTCACGCCGTGCTCTGCCTGGTGCTGACCTTCTTCTCCATCGCCTGCGTCTGGCTGCTGGTCGGCGCCGAGTTCCTCGGTGTGGCACTGGTGCTGGTGTATGTCGGCGCGGTGATGGTGCTGTTCCTGTTCGTGGTGATGATGCTGGACATCGACCCCACCAAGATGCGTGAGGGTTGGGTGCGCTACCTGCCGGTCGGCCTGATCGTTGCCGTGGCCATGCTGGTGCAGATGCTGATCCTGATCGGCGTGAAGGGCAGGGCGGTCACCCCGTTCCCGGCCGACAACGCCGCTGCGCTCGCCGCCGACAGCTCCAACGTCACCTGGCTGGCCCGCACGCTGTTCACCGAATACCTGCTGCCGTTCGAGTTTGCTGCGGTCATCCTGACCGTGGCCGTGGTTGCCGCCGTGATGCTGACCCTGCGTCGCCGTACCGGCGTGAAGAGCCAGAACCCGGGCGAGCAGACCATGGTCAAGGCCGGCCAGCGCCTGCGCATGGTCAAGATGGGCGCCGAGGCACCGGTCGTGCACAGCAACAGCAAGCCGGCCGCCGGCGAGGAGACCCAGCCGTGATTACCCTTGGCCACATGCTTGCGCTGGGCGCGGTGCTGTTCGCCATCAGCCTGGCCGGCATCTTCCTCAACCGGAAGAACGTCATCGTCCTGCTGATGTCGATCGAGCTGATGCTGCTGTCGGTGAACGTCAATTTCGTCGCGTTCTCGCGTCAGCTGGGCGATCCGTCCGGCCAGCTGTTCGTGTTCTTCATCCTGACCGTCGCCGCCGCGGAAGCCGCCATCGGCCTGGCGATCCTGGTGACCCTGTTCCGTACCCGCCGCACGATCAATGTCGGCGAAGTCGATTCGTTGAAGGGCTGATCCACAGATGGAAATCACTCTCTCCAAGAGTCTGTTGATCGCAGTGGTGCTTGCACCGCTGTTCGGCAGCATCATCGCCGGCCTGTTCGGTCGCCAGGTCAAGCGCTTCGGCGCGCAGACCATCACCATCCTCGGCGTTGCGGTTGCCTGCGGCCTGTCGATGTACACGCTCTACCAGCTGCTCTGGGGCGGTGCGCAGCCGTTCAACCAGAACATCTACACGTTCTTTGAAGTCGGCCAGTACTCGGCCCACGTCGGCTTCATGGTCGACAAGCTGACCGCGATGATGATGGTGGTGGTGACCTTCGTGTCGCTGCTGGTCCACATCTACACGATCGGCTACATGCAGGACGATCCGGGCTACCAGCGGTTCTTCAGCTACATCTCGCTGTTCACCTTCTCGATGCTCACCCTGGTGATGAGCAACAACTTCCTGCAGCTGTTCTTCGGCTGGGAAGCGGTGGGCCTGGTGTCGTACCTGCTGATCGGCTTCTGGTTCAAGCGTCCGACCGCGATCTTCGCCAACATGAAGGCGTTCCTGGTCAACCGCGTCGGTGACTTCGGCTTCCTGCTGGGCATCGCCGGCGTGCTGTGGGTGTTCGGCACCCTGGACTACTCGCAGGTGTTCTCGCAGGCCGGCATGCTGGCTGACCCGCGTGCCCAGCTGCAGATCTGGGACGGCACGATCCTGGGCATGCAGCTGCTGAACGAGCCGGTGATCTGGTCGATCGCCACCGTCATCTGCATCTGCCTGTTCATCGGTGCCATGGGCAAGTCGGCCCAGGTCCCGCTGCACGTGTGGCTGCCGGACTCGATGGAAGGCCCGACCCCGATCTCGGCACTGATCCACGCCGCGACGATGGTGACCGCCGGTATCTTCATGGTCACCCGCATGTCGCCGCTGTTCGAGCTGTCGCAGACCGCGCTGAACTTCATCCTCTTCATCGGTGCCACCACCGCGTTCTTCACCGGCCTGATCGGCATCGTGCAGAACGACATCAAGCGCGTCGTCGCGTACTCCACGCTGTCGCAGCTGGGCTACATGACCGTGGCGCTGGGCGTGTCGGCCTATTCGGCGGCCGTGTTCCACCTGATGACCCACGCCTTCTTCAAGGCGCTGCTGTTCCTGGGTGCCGGCTCGGTCATCATCGCGATGCACCACGAGCAGGACATGCGCAAGATGGGCGGCCTGCGCAAGTACATGCCGATCACCTTCATCACCATGTGGATCGGTACGCTGGCCCTGGTCGGTACGCCGTTCTTCTCCGGCTTCTATTCGAAGGACACCATCATCGAGGCGGCCGAGATCCACGCCCACATGCAGAACAGCTGGGTGGCCACCTATGGCTACTGGGCGGTGCTGGGTGGCGTGCTGGTGACCAGCTTCTACAGCTTCCGCCTGCTGTTCATGACCTTCCATGGCAAGGAACGCTTCCGCGACGCGCACGACGATCATGGCCATGGCCATGACGATCACCACGCCGCCGACGCCCACCATGGCGATGCCCATGACGACCACGGCCATGGCCACGGTCCGCATGAGCCGCATGAAACCCCGTGGGTGGTGACCCTGCCGCTGATCCTGCTGGCCATCCCGTCGATCGCCATCGGTTTCTTCAGCATCGGTCCGATGCTGCACGGTACCGACTGGGCCGGCCACCATGCGCACGAGGCGATCAAGGGCCAGGCACAGACGTTCTTCACCGGCATCGTCGACTTCTACGATCCGGCCAAGAACACCGTTGCCTTCCTGGGCGAAGAGTTCCACGGGCCGGTGGCGTTCGCGCTGCACGGCATGATGCTGCCGCCGTTCTGGCTGACCCTGGCGGGCTTCCTGCTGGCCGCGCTGTTCTACCTGTGGAAGCCGGACCTGTCGGGCAAGGCACGCAAGACCTTCGCCCCGATCGTTTCGGTGCTGGAAAACAAGTACGGCTTCGACAAGCTGTGGATCGATGGCTTTGCCGGCGGCAGCGTCAAGCTGGGCAAGGTCTCGCGCTGGATCGACAGCAACATCGTCGACGGCGTGGTCAATCTCTCGGCACGTGTTGTGGACGTTGCAGCCGGCGTGCTGCGTCGTACCCAATCCGGTTTCCTCTATCACTACGCCTTCGCGATGATCATCGGCCTGATTGCCCTGTTGGGCGTGCTGATGCATTACCTGCGTTGATGACCTGTACGGAATAAGAAGACGTGTCGAACTGGCCTCTACTCAGTGTCCTCATCTGGCTGCCGATCATCGGTGGCGCCCTGATCCTTGCGATCCGTGATGCACAGACCGCCCGCTGGGCGTCGCTGGGCGTCGCGGTACTCACCTTCGTTGCAAGCCTCTCGCTGCTGAGCGGCTACAACGCGGGCATCGACGGTCTGCAGTTCGTCGAGACCCATGCCTGGATCCCGGCGTACAAGATCGGCTACAACCTGGGCGTGGACGGCATTGCCGTGGCGCTGATCCTGCTGACCACCCTGGTCAGCGTGCTTGCCCTGATCGGCGCCTGGAGCGCCATCGACAAGCGCGTGAACCAGTATGTGGCGGCCTTCCTGATCCTGGAAGGCGTCACCGTCGGTATCTTCTCGGCCACGGACGCGATGCTGTTCTACGTGTTCTTCGAGGCGATGCTGATCCCGATGTTCCTGATCATCGGTGTCTGGGGTGGTCCGCGCCGCATCTACGCCGCGCTGAAGTTCTTCCTGTACACCTTCCTCGGCTCGGTGCTGATGCTGGTGGCGCTGATCTACCTGTACATGAAGGGCGGCAGCTTCCAGCTGGCCGACCTGTACGCGCTGCCGCTGTCGGCCAAGGAACAGACCTGGATCTTCTTCGCCTTCCTGATCGCCTTCGCGGTCAAGGTGCCGATGTTCCCGGTACACACCTGGCTGCCGGACGCCCACGTGGAAGCGCCGACCGCCGGTTCGGTGATCCTGGCCGCCATCGCGCTGAAGATCGGTGGCTACGGCTTCCTGCGCTTCAACCTGCCGATCGTCCCGGACGCGTCGCAGGAATGGGCCTGGCTGGTGATCGCGCTGTCGCTGATCGCGGTGATCTACGTCGGCCTGGTCGCCCTGGTGCAGGACGACATGAAGAAGCTGATCGCCTATTCGTCGATCGCACACATGGGCTTCGTCACCCTGGGCACCTTCATTGCCCTGTGGCTGGTGCGTGAAGCCGGCAACGCCGACGCCGCCCGCCTGGGCCTGCAGGGCGCCATGGTGCAGATGATCTCGCACGGCTTCGTGTCCGGTGCGATGTTCTCCTGCGTCGGCGTGCTGTACGACCGCATGCACAGCCGCCGCATCGCCGATTACGGCGGCGTGGTCAACGTGATGCCGTGGTTCGCCACCTTCGCCATGCTGTTCTTCATGGCCAATGCGGGCCTGCCGGGCACCAGCGGTTTCGTTGGCGAGTTCATGGTCATCCTGTCGGCCTTCCAGCGTAATCCGTGGATCGCACTGGGCGCGGCCACCACCCTGATCATCGGCGCCGCCTACACCCTGTGGCTGTACAAGCGCATCTTCTTCGGCGAAGTGGCCAACAGCCACGTGGCCGAACTGAAGGACATCAACGGCCGCGAATGGCTGGTGCTGGGCGTGTTCGCCATCGGCGTGCTGGCCCTGGGCATCTACCCCAAGCCGCTGACCGACCTGATGGAGCCCTCGATCGCGAAGCTGGCGATGCAGATCGCATCCAGCAAGCTGCTGTAATTCCAGGATTTGATGATGACCACCTCGCCGCTGCTGCCATTGACCGCCGCTGACCTGCCACCGCTCGCTCCCGAGCTGGTGCTGATCGGCAGCGCCTTCGCCCTGATGATCCTCGACCTGTTCGTCAGCAACCGGAACAAGATCGTCACCCACCTGTTCTCGCTCGCTGCGCTGGCCGTGGTGCTGTTCATGCTGGCCACCGGCGTGGGCGGGCAGGGGGAGGTCTTCCATGGCATGTTCGTGCGCGATACCGCCGCGGACGTGATGAAGACCGGGATCGTGCTGCTCAGCGGCCTGACCCTGATCTACGGCTGGCGCTACCTGCGTGACCGCAACCTGTTCCAGGGCGAGATCCCGGTGCTGATCCTGTTCGGCACCGCCGGCATGATGATCCTGGTCTCGGCCGGCAGCCTGCTGATGGTCTACCTGGGCCTGGAACTGCTGGCGCTGTGCTCCTACGCCCTGGTCGCCAGCAACCGCGAGAACGGCCTGGCCTCGGAAGCGGCGATGAAGTACATCGTGCTCGGCTCGCTGGCCTCCGGCCTGCTGCTGTACGGCATGTCGCTGATCTACGGCGCCACCGGCAGCCTGCACCTGGACGTCATCCGCGATGCCATCCCGCACTCGGAAGAGCGCGTGCTGCTGATCACCGGTGCGGTGTTCATGATCGCCGGCGTCGCCTTCAAGCTGGGTGCCGCGCCGTTCCACATGTGGCTGCCGGACGTGTACCAGGGTGCCCCGGCGCCGATCGCGCTGTTCATCAGCTCGGCACCGAAGCTGGCCGCATTCGGCATGGCCTACCGCCTGCTGGAAATGGGCGTGGGCCCGCTGTCGACCGAACTGCAGCTGCTGATTGCTGGCCTGGCCGCCGTCTCGCTGGTGATCGGCAACCTGATGGCCATCGCGCAGAGCAACCTCAAGCGCATGCTGGCGTTCTCCACCGTCTCGCACATCGGCTTCCTGCTGATGGGTATTGCCGGTGGCGGTTCGCAGGGCTATGCCGCCGCGCTGTTCTATGCACTGGCCTACGCCATCATGTCCACCGCCGCCTTCGGTGCGATCATCGCGCTGTCGCGTGCCGGCTTTGAAGCCGAGAACATCGAGGACTTCAAGGGCCTGAACGCCCGCAACCCGTGGATGGCCGGCCTGGTGCTGTGCATCATGGCGTCGCTGGCCGGCATCCCGCCGTTCCTGGGCTTCTGGACCAAGCTGGCGGTGCTGGGCGCGGCCGTCAACGGTGGCCTGCTGTGGCTGGCCATCCTCGGCGTGCTGTGTGCCGTGGTCGGCTGCTTCTACTACCTGCGCGTCATCAAGGTCATGTACTTCGATGAGCCGGTGGGCGAGGCCATGCCGCGCAGCAACGACCGCGTCCTGGGCCTGGTGCTGGGCGTGAACGCGCTGGCACTGCTGGCGCTGGGCCTGGCCTGGAACCCGATCATGGTCTGGTGCCAGCAGGCATTTGCGCATCTTGCATAAAAGTTGACACAAAGCTGCGCGATTCGTGTAATATGCGCAGCCTGAGTTGTCACTGCAGCGGTTCAGCCAGAACATCGTTGCGGTAGCCCTCCTCGAAAGAGCAGGGCAGCAGTTCAAACACTTCCGGTGCGGGGTGGAGCAGTCTGGCAGCTCGTCGGGCTCATAACCCGAAGGTCGCAGGTTCAAATCCTGCCCCCGCTACCAACATCGAACCGGCGCCAACCGGTCTGATGAATGAGGGAAAGCTTGCATGTTTTGAAGTTATCGCTCATAATTCCGCTTCTGATGCGGGGTGGAGCAGTCTGGCAGCTCGTCGGGCTCATAACCCGAAGGTCGCAGGTTCAAATCCTGCCCCCGCTACCAAGTAAAGAGATCGCCTTCGAAGTCCTGCTTCGAAGGCGTTTTTCTTTGCGGTTTGCGTCGTTTCCGTCCGATTGGGGTCAGATCCCTTTTCCACGGGAAAAGGGATCTGACCCTGGGTCCGCACCTTGCACCAGCGCGGTGCAGTCGCTATCATCAGCGGCCTAGCAATACCCCTGAAGGTGGCCTCCCAGCGGGAGTCCAGACCCGGAAGGAGGGCCGCAACCGGCAGGCAATGCCGGTTGCAACCGGAATCCAGTCACCGGAGTCTTTCCGGAAAAGGGGCCCAGCGGGCCCTTTGTCGTTTCCGGGGCGTCATGTTTTCACGCCGGCCAAGGCCGGCACCCAACCAAGAGATCAAGGCAGGCTGTGAGCGACAAGGCAACCGACATCGCGAATCTGCTCGCCCCGACCGTTGTGTCGCTGGGCCTGGAGCTGCTGGGCGTTGAGTATCTGCCGGCCCCCGGCGGTGCGACCCTGCGCCTTTACATCGACGTGCCGCTGGCTGAACAGCCCGAGCGCATCATCAATGTCGACGACTGCGAGCGGGTCAGCCGCGAAGTGTCGGCGCAGCTGGACGTCGAAGACCCGATCAGCGGCAATTACACGCTGGAAGTGTCCTCGCCGGGCGTGGATCGCCCGCTGTTCAACCTGGAGCAGTTCGCCCGCCACCAGGGTGAATCGGCCAAGGTCACGCTGAAACTGCCGCAGGACAACCGTCGTCGCCTGCAGGGCCGCATCGAAGCGACCGACGAGGCCGCAGGCACCATCACCTTCATCGTCGACAAGGCTGAAGTGGTGGTGTCGGCCGACAACATCGACAAGGCACGGATCATGCCCGACTGGGTGGCGCTGGGGCTGGCCCCGAGCAAGCCGACCGGTCCGGCACCGAAGCGTCCGAAGCCGAACACGAATTCTTCTTCCAACGAGCCGGCGGCAAAGAAGCCGCGCGCGGAGTGAGCCAATGAGCAAGGAACTGTTGCTGGTAGTCGACGCAGTCGCCAACGAGAAGGGCGTGCCGCGTGAAGTGATCTTCGATGCCATCGAGGCCGCCCTGGCCTCGGCAGCGAAGAAGCGCTATCCCGACGAGGAAGTGCTGACCCGCGTGGTCATCGACCACAAGGATGGCAGCTACGAAACCTACCGCCGCTGGGAAGTGGTGGCCGATGACGTGGTCATGGAATCGCCGGATCGCCAGATCCGCCTGATGGACGCCGTCGATGAAGCCGAAGGCGTGGACGTCGGCGACTACATCGAAGAGCAGATCGAGAACCCGGACTTCGGCCGCATCGCTGCCCAGGCCGCCAAGCAGGTCATCGTCCAGCGCGTGCGCGAAGCCGAGCGCCAGCAGGTCGTGGATGCATGGAAGGATCGCGTGGGTGAGCTGATCACCGGTGTGGTCAAGCGCGCGGAGCGCGGCAACATCTACGTCGACCTCGGTGGCAACGCCGAAGGTTTCATTCCGAAGGACAAGGGCATTCCGCGCGACGTGCTGCGCGCCGGCGACCGCGTGCGCGGTTACCTGGCCGAAGTCCGTTCGGAACCGCGTGGCCCGCAGCTGTTCATCAGCCGCGCCGCCCCGGAATTCATGATCGAGCTGTTCAAGCTGGAAGTGCCGGAAGTCGGCCAGGGCCTGGTGGAAATCAAGGCCTGTGCCCGCGATCCGGGCGACCGCGCCAAGATCGCCGTGCTCGCCCACGACCAGCGCACCGATCCGATCGGCGCCTGCATCGGCATGCGCGGTTCGCGCGTGCAGGCCGTGTCCAACGAGCTCAATGGCGAGCGCGTGGACATCGTGCTGTGGAACGACAACCCGGCCAACTTCGTCATCAACGCGATGGCGCCGGCCGAAGTGCAGTCGATCATCGTTGATGAAGACAAGCACTCGATGGACCTGGCTGTCGCTGAAGACCGCCTGGCCCAGGCGATCGGCAAGGGCGGCCAGAACGTGCGCCTGGCCAGCCGCCTGACCGGCTGGCAGCTCAACGTGATGACCCAGGACCAGGTCACCGCCAAGTCGGAAGCCGAGCAGGCTTCGGCCCGCCAGCTGTTCATGGACAAGCTGGAAGTGGACGAAGAGATCGCCGGCATCCTGGTCAGCGAAGGCTTCGGCACCGTCGAGGAAATCGCTTATGTCCCGGTCGGCGAACTGCTGGCCGTGGAAGGTTTCGACGAAGACATCGTCGAAGAGCTGCGCGCTCGTGCCCGCGATGCGCTGCTCAATGAGGCCCTGGCAGTCGAAGAAGGCCTTGAAGACGGCCAGCCGGCGCAGGACCTGCTGTCCCTGAAGGGCATGGACGAAGCCACCGCATATGCGCTGGCCGGCCACGGCGTGCGTACCAGCGAGGACCTGTCCGACCTGGCCGCCGACGAGGTCATGGACTTCGGCATCGAAGGACTGGATCAGGCGCGCGCCGCTGCGCTGATCCTGGCCGCCCGTGCCGAAGAGATCGCCCGACTGGAACGCGGCGAATGAGCCGGCAATGAACAGGGCCCTGAGCCGCTCAGGGCGTAGAATCCGCGCCACCTCCAGATGCGGGGGGGCGCCCACAAGATCATAGGATCCGAATGTCGCAGCAAACCACCATCCGCAAGCTTGCCGAACTGGTCAACACGCCGGTCGAAAAACTGCTGGAACAGCTGGCCGGTGCCGGCATGAAGTTCAGCGGTCCCGACCAGGTCGTGACCAGCTCCGAGAAGGTGAAGCTCCTGGGCTTCCTTCGTCGTTCGCACGGCAAGCCCGAGCAGGCCCCGGAAGAGACCGATCAGTCTGCAAAGAAGATCACGCTCAACCGCCGGAAGCAGCAGGAAGTGACGGTCAATTCCGGTCGCAGCAAGACGACTGTGAATGTCGAGGTACGCCAGAAGCGCACCTACGTCAAGGATGGTGCGCGCGCCATGACGCCGGACGAAGAGCGCGCCGACATCCTGCGCAAGCTGGAAGAGTCGCGCGCGCGCAATCTCGCCGAACAGCAGGCGCTGGCCGAAAAGGATCGTCTGCGCGACGAAGCCATCGTCCGTGCCCGTGAGGAAGAGATTGCGGCCAAGGAACGCGCAGAGGCCGAGAAGAAGGCGGCCGAGGAAGCTGCGGCCGCCGCCAAGGCTGCCGAGGCACTGGCTGCCACCAAGCCCAAGCGCGCTCCGATCGATGAAACCGCGCCGCGCCCGCCGCGTGCTCCGGCCGCCGCGCCGGCTGCGCCGCGCAGTGCGCCGCCGCCGCCGCGCAACGACGACCGCAACAACCGCAGCGCGCCGCGCAACGAGCGTGGCCCGGGCGACCGTTTCGCCGGCCAGATGCATCTGTCGGCGGCCGATCGTGCGCGTCGTGGCAACAGCAACAACAGCAACACCCGGGGTCGTCCGGGCGGGCGTAACCAGGCGGGTGGCCGTCGCGACATGTCGCGCGGTGGCAACAACGCCGGTCCGCACGCCTTTGAGCGTCCGACCGCGCCGGTGGTGCGTGAAGTGGCGATCGGCGACACGATCACCGTGGCCGACCTGGCGCAGAAGCTCGCGCTGAAGGGCGGCGAGGTGGTCAAGGCGCTGTTCAAGATGGGCGTGATGGCCACCATCACCCAGTCCATCGACCATGACACCGCCGCGCTGGTGACCGAAGAACTCGGCCACAAGGCGATCCGTGCCAATGACAACGACGCCGAAGACGCACTGCTGGCCTCGACCGGTGAAAACCAGGGCGAAGCCACCCAGCGTCCGCCGGTGGTCACCATCATGGGCCACGTCGACCACGGCAAGACCTCGCTGCTGGATTACATCCGCCGTACCAAGGTCGCCACCGGCGAAGCCGGCGGCATCACCCAGCACATCGGTGCCTACCACGTGGATACGCCGAAGGGCGTGATCAGCTTCCTGGATACCCCGGGCCATGCTGCCTTCACCTCGATGCGTGCCCGCGGCGCCAAGCTGACCGACATCGTGGTGCTGGTCGTGGCCGCCGATGACGGCGTCATGCCGCAGACCAAGGAAGCGATCCAGCACGCCCGTTCGGCGGGTGTGCCGCTGATCGTGGCGATCAACAAGATCGACAAGTCCGACGCCGACCCGATGCGGGTCAAGAACGAACTGCTGTCCGAGCAGGTCGTGGCCGAAGACTTCGGTGGTGACACCCAGATGGTGGAGATCTCGGCCAAGACCGGCCTAGGCATCGACGACCTGCTGGACGCCATCTCGATCCAGGCTGAACTGCTGGAACTGAAGGCCGTCGACGAAGGCCGCGCCGCGGGCGTGGTGATCGAATCGTCGCTGGACAAGGGCCGTGGCCCGGTCGCGACCGTGCTGGTGCAGCAGGGCCGCCTGAAGAAGGGCGACTACCTGGTGTGCGGCATCCAGTACGGCCGCGTGCGTGCGCTGTTCGACGAAACCGGCAAGCAGCCGGAGTTCGCCGGCCCGTCCATCCCGGTGCAGGTCCTGGGCCTGTCCGGCGTGCCGGAAGCCGGTGACGACTTCGTGGTCGTCGAGGACGAGCGCCTGGCCAAGGACGTTGCCCAGCAGCGTGAGACCAAGCGCCGTGAATCGCGCCTGGTGGCCACCGCGGGCAGCCGCATGGAAGACATCATGGCGACCCTGGGCAAGGGCGAGGGCCAGCAGGTCCTCAACCTGGTCATCAAGGCCGACGTGCAGGGTTCGGTGCAGGCCCTCAGCCAGGCATTGGTCGCGCTGTCCAACGAAGACATCCGCATCAACGTGATCCACTCCGGCGTGGGCGGCATCACCGAATCGGACGCCAACTCGGCGGCCGCTTCGAAGGCTACCGTCATCGGCTTCAACGTGCGTGCGGATGCTTCGGCCCGTCGCATCATCGAATCCAACGGCGTGGACCTGCGCTACTTCTCGATCATCTATGACGTGATCGATCAGGTGAAGCAGGTGGCCTCCGGTCTGCTGGGCGTGGAGATCCGCGAAGAGATCATCGGTATCGCCGAGGTCCGCGACGTGTTCCGCAGCTCCAAGCTGGGCGCCGTTGCCGGCTCGATGGTCATCGAGGGCGTGGTCAAGCGCAACAAGCCGATCCGCGTGCTGCGCGACAGCGTGGTGATCTTCGAAGGCGAACTGGAATCGCTGCGCCGCTTCAAGGAAAACGTCGAGGAAGTCCGCAACGGTACCGAATGCGGTATCGCGGTGAAGGCCTACAACGACGTCAAGCCGGGTGACCAGATCGAGTGCTTCGAGCGTATCGAAGTGCCGCGCACCCTGTAATGCTGTACAGGACCGGCCCTCACGGGCCGGTCCACCCCCTGGTGGGGCCCGACCAAGGTCGGGTCGCTCCTCCTGGTAGGACCCGACCTTGGTCGGGTCACATTCAAATCGAGAGCCCGACCGCGTGCCCAAGACTTTCCATCGAACCGACCGTGTCTCCGCCCAGCTGCGCCGTGAACTCGGCACCCTGGTGCACAACGCCGTGCGCGAGCATGGGTTGCCCTCGGTGAGCGTGTCCGACGTGGAAATCACCCGCGACATGGCTCATGCCAAGGTATTCGTCACCGCGCTGATGCCGGAGCGTTCGGCCGAAGCCGTGGCCGGCCTGAAGGAGCTGGGCTACCGCCTGCGCATGGACCTGGCCCGTGCGATGAAGTTGCGCCACGTGCCGGAGCTGCATTTCCACTACGACGACTCGGTCGACCGTGGTGAGCACATCGACAACATCCTGCGCGACCTGCCCGATACGCTGGCCGCGGAGAAGCGTCGCGAGAGCGACGAAGAATAAGCCAGCGCCGGGCCCATGCCCGGCGTCTTTTCATTCCGGCAACGCGATGCCTGTGCCGGCCGCGCTGCGGCAGCCGAGCATGGCTCGGCTCTACACAATCCTGTCATGACCCGAATTCAGTTCCGCCGCCTGGATGGCATCCTGCTGCTCGACAAGTCGACCGGCATGAGCTCCAACGCCGCCCTGCAGGTGGCCCGTCGCCTGTTCCGTGCCGAGAAGGGCGGCCATACCGGCAGCCTTGATCCGCTGGCCACCGGCCTGTTGCCGCTGTGCTTCGGCGAGGCAACCAAGATCGCCGGCCTGCTGCTCGGCTCGGCCAAGGCCTACGACGCCGAGATCGTGCTGGGCCAGACCACCGACACCGACGATGCCGAAGGCCAGGTGCTGCTGCAGCGCCCGGTGCCTCCGATCAGCGCCGAGGCCCTGCAGGCGGCGCTGGTGCCGCTGACCGGCAGCATCCGCCAGCGCGCGCCGATCTATTCGGCGCTGAAGCAGGGTGGGGAGCCGCTGTATGTGAAGGCCCGCCGCGGTGACGTCATTGAAGCGCCGGAGCGCGAGGTGCAGGTGCACGCTATCGAGGTGCTCGAGCAGCACCCGGAGCGGTTGCGGCTGCGGGTGACCTGCGGCTCGGGCACCTATATCCGCAGCCTGGCCCGCGATCTGGGCGAGGCGCTGGGCTGTGGCGCGCATATCAGCGCGCTGCGCCGGCTCTGGGTCGAGCCGTTCCGTGAACCGGCGATGGTCACCCTGGATCAGCTGCGGGCGATGGTCGAGGCGGGTGACGAGGCGGGCATGGACGCGCTGTTGCTGCCGCTGGCGGCCGGCCTGGCTGAATACCCGCGGGTCGACCTCGATGCCGACCAGGCCCATCGCTTCTGCGTCGGCCAGCGCCAGCGCGATCTGTCGTGGCCCCGTGGTCTGGTGGCCGTGTTCGGTCCGGACGATGCTGTCCAGGGGTTGGGTCAGGTCGATGACAGTGGCCTGCTGGCTCCGCAGCGTCGTTTCAACCTCTGACCGGGCCCGGGCGGTTCAGCCCCGGTCCTTGTCCCGGAAGCCCCCGACCGTTACAATTTCGCGGCCGTTTTCCGGCAGCCTGCCTCGCGCAGGTTTCATCCTCGTAGTCCACGGCGAGCCTGGCGGTGCGCGAAGCGCGTTCCTGCCGGCCACGCATCACAGAGAAAAAAGAAATGTCGATCGACACCCAGAAGGTCATTGAAGACAACAAGCGCAGCTCGGCTGACACCGGCTCCCCGGAAGTCCAGGTTGCACTGCTGACCGCCCGCATCGAACTGCTGACCGGCCACTTCAAGACCCACAAGAAGGACCACCACAGCCGCCGCGGCCTGCTGCAGATGGTCAACCGCCGTCGCAGCCTGCTCGACTACCTGAAGAAGAAGGACGTCGAGCGTTACAAGGCCCTGATCGAGAAGCTTGGCCTGCGTCGCTAAGCAACGAATCCCCCGCGGCGCAGCGATGCGCCGCGGTTTTGTTTTGTAGCACCGCAATCCCCGATTCAGGCCGGAACGATCCGGCCACCCGCTGGCGGCAAGGGTCGCCGACGGTCCAAATTCGCAGACAGCATCCCCAAGGACACCCTCCGTGGCAAAAATCACCAAAACCTTCCAGTACGGCAAGCACACCGTCACGCTCGAGACCGGCGAAGTCGCCCGTCAGGCCAGCGGTGCCGTCATCGTCAAGATGGACGACACCGTACTGCTGGTCACCGCCGTCGCCGCCAAGAGCGCGCGCGAAGGCCAGGACTTCTTCCCGCTGACCGTCGATTATCAGGAAAAGTTCTACGCCGGCGGCCGTATCCCGGGTGGTTTCTTCAAGCGTGAAGGCCGTGCGACCGAGAAGGAAACCCTGATCTCGCGTCTGATCGACCGTCCGATCCGCCCGCTGTTCCCGGAAGACTACAAGAACGAAGTGCAGATCATCGCCACGGTCATGTCGCTGAACCCGGACGTGGACGGTGACATCCCGGCCCTGATCGGCGCCTCGGCTGCCCTGGCCCTGGCCGGCACCCCGTTCATGGGTCCGATCGGCGCTGCCAAGGTCGGTTACAAGAACGGCGAGTACATCCTGAACCCCACCGTCAGCGAACTGGCTGACTCGCAGCTGGAACTGGTCGTCGCCGGTACCTCCAACGCCGTGCTGATGGTCGAATCCGAAGCCGCGCTGCTGTCCGAAGAAGTGATGCTGGGCGCTGTGACCTTCGGTCACCGCGAAATGCAGAAGGTCATCAACGCGATCAACGAGCTGACCGTCGAAGCCGGCACCAAGCCGTCGACCTGGGAAGCCCCGGCCAAGAACGACGCGCTGATCTCCGCCCTGAAGGAAGCCATCGGCCCGCGCCTGGGCGAAGCCTTCCAGGTGCGCGACAAGCTGCAGCGCCGCGACGCCATCTCGGCGATCAAGAAGGACGTGGTCGAAACCCTGGCTGGCCGCGTGGCCGCTGAAGGCTGGAACCCGGCCGAGCTGTCGAAGGAATTCGGCGAGCTGGAATACCGCACCATGCGTGACTCGGTGCTGGACACCAAGGTCCGCATCGACGGCCGTGCGCTGGACACCGTCCGCCCGATCGCGGTGAAGACCGGCGTGCTGCCGCGTACTCACGGTTCCTCGCTGTTCACCCGCGGCGAAACCCAGGCCATCGTGACCATCACCCTGGGCACCGCCCGTGACGGCCAGGTCATCGACGCCGTTGCCGGTGAGTACAAGGAAAACTTCCTGTTCCACTACAACTTCCCTCCGTTCTCGGTGGGTGAGTGCGGCCGCATGATGGGCCCGAAGCGCCGCGAAATCGGCCACGGTCGCCTGGCCAAGCGCGGCGTGCTGGCTGTCATGCCGTCGCTGGAAGCCTTCCCGTACACCATCCGTGTGGTCTCGGAAATCACCGAGTCGAACGGTTCCTCGTCGATGGCCTCGGTCTGCGGCTCGTCGCTGGCCCTGATGGACGCCGGCGTGCCGGTGAAGGCGCCGGTTGCCGGTATCGCCATGGGTCTGGTCAAGGAAGGCGAGCGCTTCGTCGTCCTGTCCGACATCCTGGGTGACGAAGATCATCTGGGCGACATGGACTTCAAGGTGGCCGGTACCGCTGAGGGCATCTCCGCCCTGCAGATGGACATCAAGATCGAAGGCATCACCGAAGAGATCATGAAGCAGGCCCTGCAGCAGGCCAAGGCTGGCCGTCTGCACATCCTGGGCGAAATGGCCCACGGCCTGACCGCTCCGCGTGAAGAGCTGTCGGACTACGCGCCGCGCCTGCTGACCATCAAGATCCACCCGGACAAGATCCGCGAAGTGATCGGCAAGGGTGGTTCGACCATCCAGGCCATCACCAAGGAAACCGGCACCCAGATCGACATCCAGGACGACGGCACCATCGTCATCGCGTCGGTCAACGCCATCGCCGCCCAGGCCGCCAAGGCCCGCATCGAGCAGATCACCTCGGACGTCGAGCCGGGCCGCATCTACGAAGGCAAGGTCGCCAAGATCATGGACTTCGGTGCGTTCGTCACGATCCTGCCGGGCAAGGACGGTCTGGTCCACGTGTCGCAGATCTCCAGCGATCGCGTCGAGAAGGTCGGCGACGTGCTGAAGGAAGGCGATGTGGTCAAGGTCAAGGTGCTGGAAGTCGACAAGCAGGGCCGTATCCGCCTGTCGATGAAGGCCGTGGAAGAAGGCGACGCCGTCAGCGCCGAGTAATCGGCGGTGGGTGTCAACCTTGGTTGACACGCTCCTGGAATCGCTGAAATGAAAAAGCGGGCTTCGGCCCGCTTTTTCTTTGCCTTCAATCCTGTGGGTGAGAACCGTTGGTCCTTACACCTGCGCGCCTTCTTCCTCTTCCCCCAGCCACCACACCTGGCCCGGAGCGGGGTCACTCAGCGGATGCTCGCGCTGTTCGATGGCCTCCAGCACGCGTCCCGGGGCCGCAGCGGCCCACGTCGCCAGCAGCGTCTCCACCGCAGCCCGGCCCTGAGCGGCAATGCCCAGATCGCGCTGGCGCGCCCAGGTGCCTTCCTCAGTGACTTCTGCCTCGTCGCCATGCTGATGCGGGGTGCCATAGCTGCAGCGGCGGCACAGCCGGCGCACGGTCGCGGTCCAGTCCTCGACCATGCCGATGCCGGGCAGGTTCATGGCCCCCAGGGCAGCGATGTCATCGGCTGAATCGCACTGCACGAACACGGTGAAGGTCGCCATGCCCGATGGCTGCAGGCGCTGCATGGCATTGAACACCGGTACCTCGCGTTCGCCGTATGTACGGCGGCCGGTCGATGCACCGTCATGCAGCACGATGTCGCCGAAGCGGAAGCCACTTTCGGGCAGCGGTACGTTGTCGATGCGTGCACGCACCGGATCAATGCGGCTCATGTACACCACCTCGGCATCGGACCATGGCGCCAGGCGCACGCAGGCCACGCCGAAGTTGCCCTCGATCGGGCCTTCGCCCTCGGGCAGGGTGATGCCACAGCGGGTCCACTGGCGCCGTGCTTCGGCCCAGTCCGCCATGCCGGTGGCGGCGATGCCGGCATTCCAGGCCGTGGCGACATCGAATTCCTCGCGCAGCTGCTCCGATCGCAGGTTGTCCTGCAACGAGGCCGGCCAGTCGCGCAGGTACTTGTGCGTCAGCCCGCGCATGTAATGCAGGTACGGCACTTCGGGAGCGAGTGCGATCAGCTCGGCAAACAGCGCCACCGCCTGGGGCAGGTCGCCTTCGTGGAACGCGTCGTAGGCGCGCGCTTCCAGTGACTGGCGTTCATCGAGGGATGCGTCGTCCAGCAGGTCGCCGTCGGGGTTGGTGTCGTGATCGATGCTCATGTCCATGTGCGGTTGAAGATCCGCGGCCACCTTAGCCGATGCAGGAGGCCGGGTGCGCCGCGTCGGCGCGTGTCCTGCTGCAATGCATGATGGCAGCGGCATGACTGCCCCATTGTCGCCCTCTGGCGGATCGTTGCTGTCCACTGGACGACATGTGGCGACATCGGTTCCACAGCCTCATCGGTTTGCTAACGTGGCGGCGCCTTCGAACCGGGAGATTCCATGTTCCGCCAGACCGTGGCCGTCCTTGCCGTGCTGATTGCCGGCGCCCTGCCCATTGCCGCGCCCGCCGCGCCCGCACAGCCGCCGATCTTCGGTGCCTACTACCCCGGTGGTTCGGCCGAGCGCTATCCAGTCTCGAGCATTCCCGCCGAGCGCTTGACCCATCTGTTCTATGCGTTCTCCACCATCGAGGACGGCCGCTGCACGGTCGGTGCCGAAGCGCCGAAGAACTTCGCCGCGCTGGCTGAACTCAAGAAGGCGCATCCGCACCTGCACACGCTGATTTCGATCGGTGGCTGGGGCGCGGGTGGGTTCTCCGATGCAGCGTTGACCGAGGCCAGCCGCAAGCGCCTGGTGGACTCATGCATGGCACTGTTCTTTGATCGCCATGCCGGCAGCTTCGATGGCGTGGATATCGACTGGGAATTCCCGGTCAGTGGCGGCCCGAAGGAGCTGGCGCACCGTCCGCAGGATCGCACCAATCTGACCAAGCTCGCGCAGGCGTTCCGCGTGGCACTTGATGCGCGCGGTCGCAAGGCGGGGCAGCCGATGCTGCTGACCGCCGCGCTGGCCGCCGGTCGCCTGCAGACCGATGGCCCCTACGATCCGGCCGCCAGCTACGACCTGCCGGCGCTGGCCAAGGTGTTCGATTTCATCAACCTGATGAGCTACGACATGGGCACTGGCTTCTCGACGGTGTCGACCTTCAACGCACCGCTGCATGAGGTACCGGCCGACCCACTGGCGCCGGAGCTGCGGCGCTGGAACAACGTGGCCGGTGCCGTGCAGTTCTACCGCGACCACGGCGTACCGGCCGACAAGCTGGTGCTGGGCGTGCCGTTCTACGGGCGCGGCTTCAAGGTCACCGGCGATGCCCCGGATGGGCTGTACCAGTCCTACAGTGCGCCGGCCGATGCCGGCGACTGGCGGGTGATCAAGGCGCGCTATCTCGACCAGCCGGGTTGGACGAAGCACTGGCAGCCGCAGGCGCAGAGCCCGTGGCTGTACAACGCCGAACAGAAGGTCTTCATCAGCTATGAAGACCCGCGCTCGATCGGGCTGCGTGCGCAGTTCGCCCGCGAGCAGGGCCTGGCCGGTGTATTCATGTGGGAGCTGACCGGCGACGACGAGCAGGCCAGCCTGCTCAACGCCATGCTGGGCCCCTGGCAGAAGGCGCGCATCGGCGATTGAGCTGCATCAGGCGATGCCCGGCGCAATGCCGCAACGCCATCGGCCCAACCCCGCACAGCATGTCCACGCCCGCAGCGTTACGCTGCGGGCATGATCCATCTCGAACGCCTGGACCATCTGGTCCTCACCGTCGCCGACATCGACCGCAGTTGTGATTTCTACCAGCGCGTGCTCGGCATGCAGGTCGTGCGCTTCGGCGCGGGCCGTACCGCGTTGCAGTTCGGCCAGCAGAAGATCAATCTGCATCCGGCCAGTGCCCCGCTGCAGCCGCATGCGTTACGACCCACGCCGGGCAGTGCCGACCTGTGTCTGGTCACGTTTACGGCGACAGTCGATGTGCTGGCCCACCTGCAGGCGCAGGCCGTCGCGGTGGAGGAGGGGCCGGTGGCCCGCACCGGCGCACTGGGGCCGATCGAATCGGTGTACTTCCGCGACCCGGATGGCAACCTGATCGAAGTCAGCCGTTACCCGGACCCAGCGCACCTGCTCCGGTAGCGCCGTGCCATGCCCGGCGAAGGCTCAGTTCGCCCAGACGCTGTTCGGATCGCCGTTGCGGGCGCGCCGCTGGCTGGCGACGGCCAGGCGGGCGAAGCCGAAGGCCATGGCCAGCGCGATGGCATCGACCCAGAACAGCGGCCAGTGGCCACGCGCCGCAGCACGCCACAGCCAGTCACCATTGAGTGCGCCGTGCAGGATCGGCACCAGCGCGGTACTGATTGCCGCCGCCCACAGCAGCTCGCGTGCGGCCTGTGCCGGGCGGCGCAGCGCGGCCCACAGCGCACAGGCCGCCCAGCTGCCGAAGCAGGCCCAGCGGATGCCGTGGTCGACCGCCGCCGGCGCCAGCCGTTCCAGCACCAGCGCGGTGAGGAACGCGACCGAGATCGCCACGCACAGGCCGATGCACACGCCGACCGTGGCCCGTGCCATGTTCACTCCGGCGCGCGGCTGCTGCGGCTGGCGACGCTTGCGCCGCGACTCGATCCACAGCAGGTTGCCCGAGTAGAACAGGAACGCACCGCCCAGGCCGAGCAGGAAGTACAGCCAGACCACCACGCCGTTGCCGAACTCACCGAAGTGCAGTGCATAGGCGGCGCTGAGCGTGGCGTGGTTGGCGTCGCGCTGGCCTGGCAGCTGGGTGGCCAGTACCTGGCCGGTGGCGACATCCAGCGCCACGGCGCCGAGCGGGCCGAGCGTGCCGGTGGATTCGCCGGTGATCTCGATGGTGGCGTTGGTGTCGCCCGCGTTGGCCAGCTTCAGGTAGGCCGGCTCGAAGCTGGTCACGCCCTGCGCGCGCGCCACCTCCAGCGCCCGCGCATGCAGCACGCGCAGGCTACCCGGCGGCGAGGGGATGCCGGTCGCTTCCCGCACCGGTGCGGTGTCCATCGCTGTTGGCACGGCCTGCAGGGCCTTGCCGTCGAAGATCAGGGGGTTGAGCAGGGCCATCTGCACGAACACCAGGCAGAGCAGGGCGCCGGTCACCGCGAACATCAGGTGGAAGGGCAGGCTCAGTACGCCGATCACGTTGTGCGCGTCCTGCCACAGCTGTTTCAGGTTGCGCCCCGGACGCAGCGCGAACAGGTCGCCGAGCAGCTTCGGCAGATGGATCACAAGGCCGCTCAGCAGCGCCATGCCGTACAGCAGGCTGACAATGCCCATCACGTAGATGCCGGCCACGGGCAGGCCCAGGCTGTAGTGCAGCTCGTTGACCAGCTCGGCCAGTCCGGTCTGCGGCGGCGTCGGGCTGCCGCCAATCTGCCCCGGCCAGGCATAACGCCAGCTGCCATCATCGGCCTGCCAGTACGCAAGTGGCTGCGGATGTTCGGCGCCGGGGAAGGTCATGCCGACGTGGCGGCGGGCTTCCGGGTGTGTCGCCAGTACGTCTTCCAGCAGGTACTGCGCATCGTCCAGCCCGGCTGGTAGTGCGGTGGCTGCGCCCGGCGTCTGCCACAGCGGCAGATCGTGGTGGAACAGGGTCAACGCACCGGCGTAGAAGGCCACGAACAGGCCGAAGCCGGCCACCAGGCCGACCCAGGTGTGCAGGGTGGTGAACGTGCGCAGGGTCTGCGAGCTGAACTTCATGGGGCGGGTCTCATTGCACCGCGCCGATCAGGCGCAGCAGCCCAAGCACGGCGAAGCCGGCGGCGGCGCTGCCACCCAGCACCAGCCAGGCACGCAGCGCGCTGCGGAAATTGAACGCCCACAGGGCGGCCAGCATCCACAGCGGGATGAAGGCGATCAGGGTCGGCACCAGCGCCCGCTGCCAGGGGCCGGGCGGCAGCCATGCCAGCAGGCCGGTCGCGGCCGCGGCCAGGAAGAAACCGGCGACGATGCCAGCGAAGGCGCGCGGCCACATCAGGGCGACTCCGCGCCGGGGCGGTGCCAGGCGGCCAGTGCCGGCAGCAGCATCGCCGCCAGCATCCAGGTGCACAGCATGGCCACCAGGCCGGCAGCGAAGCCGAGTTCTGCCATCCACAGCCACAGCGCAGCGGCGGCCGCGACCAGGCCGATCTGGCGGCCAAGGCGACCGGCGCGGCGCAGGCGCGGCCAGCGGCAGTGCGGCGAAGCGGCATAGAAGGCCAGCGCCGAGAACATCGCCGCCAGCATGCCCAGGCTGCAGAAGCCGAGCGTGGAAAGGCCGACGGTGATCATTGCGGACGGCTGCCGCGGCAGCGGGCCGGCGAACGCGGGGCACGGGCGGGGCCGGCGGGAGCCGGTCGGAGCGGGTGGCGCATCACGAGGTCCTGGGGGGGAAGCGGGCAGGCTGGCACGGGGCGGGCTGCGTGCACATGGTAGTCATTGCGTTTTCACGCCGCCAGCGGCGGCCATTCAGCGGACCGTACGGTAGCCCTTGGGCTTTCCGGTGCGCTGGTTTAAGATCATCACACTCCCTGACTGGAACAAGGTGGCCCGCGCCCAGCGCCGGCCGAGCGTGCGACATGAGCACTACCACCGCCCACTGTTGACCTGCCCCCGAAGGCCCTGTGTCCCAGGCGCCCTCGCGGCGCTTTTTTATTGCCCGGGCGCCGCCCCGGGAGCGCTTTCCAGCCCGCCCCGCGGGCCCCGCACGAAGCCACTGCGATGATCAACATTACCCTTCCCGACGGCAGCCGCCGCGAGTTTGAAAACCCCGTCAGCGTCATGGACGTCGCCCAGTCGATCGGCGCCGGCCTGGCCAAGGCCACCATCGCCGGTGCCGTGGATGGCGTGCTGGTCGATGCCAGCGACGTCATCGACCACGATGCCAGCCTGCGCATCATCACCGCCAAGGACGAGGAGGGCGTGGAGATCATCCGCCACTCCTGCGCCCACCTGGTCGGCCACGCCGTCAAGCAGCTGTACCCGGACGTGAAGATGGTGATCGGCCCGGTGATCGCCGAAGGCTTCTACTACGACATCTACTCCGAGCGCCCGTTCACCCCGGAGGACATGGCCGCGATCGAGAAGCGCATGGGTGAGCTGATCGCCCAGGACTACGACGTCATCAAGAAGGTGACGCCGCGCGCGGAAGTGATCGAGATCTTCAAGTCCCGTGGCGAGGACTACAAGCTGCGCCTGATCGAGGACATGTCCGACGATATCCAGGCGATGGGCATGTACTACCACCAGGAATACGTGGACATGTGCCGCGGCCCGCACGTGCCGAACACGCGCTTCCTGAAGGCCTTCAAGCTGACCCGCATCTCCGGCGCCTACTGGCGTGGCGACGCGCAGAACGAACAGCTGCAGCGCATCTACGGCACCGCCTGGGCCGACAAGAAGCAGCTCGAGGCGTACATCAAGCGCATCGAGGAAGCCGAGATGCGCGACCACCGCCGCATCGGCAAGCAGCAGGACCTGTTCCACCTGCAGGAAGAGGCGCCGGGCCTGGTGTTCTGGCACCCGAAGGGCTGGGCGCTGTGGCAGGTGGTCGAGCAGTACATGCGCAAGGTCTACCGCAACAGCGGCTACGGCGAGGTGCGCTGCCCGCAGATCCTGGACGTGAGCCTGTGGAAGAAGTCCGGCCACTGGGACAACTACCAGGACAACATGTTCTTCACCGAATCGGAGAAGCGCACGTACGCGGTCAAGCCGATGAACTGCCCGGGCCACATCCAGGTGTTCAACCAGGGCCTGCACAGCTACCGCGACCTGCCGATCCGCTACGGTGAGTTCGGCTCCTGCCACCGCAACGAGCCGTCCGGCGCGCTGCACGGCATCCTGCGCGTGCGTGGCTTCACCCAGGACGACGGCCACGTGTTCTGCACGGAAAACCAGATCGAGTCGGAAGTGACGGCCTTCCACCAGCAGGCGCTGGCGGTCTACCAGCACTTCGGCTTCGACGACATCCAGATCAAGATCGCGCTGCGCCCGGAATCGCGCCTGGGTGACGACGCCACCTGGGACAAGGCCGAAGGCGCGCTGCGCTCGGCGCTGACCGCCTGTGGCGTGGAATGGCAGGAGCTGCCGGGCGAGGGTGCCTTCTATGGCCCGAAGATCGAGTACCACCTGAAGGACGCCATCGGCCGTACCTGGCAGCTGGGTACCATGCAGGTCGACTTCATGATGCCGGGCCGCCTGGGCGCCGAGTACGTGGACGAGAACAGCCAGAAGAAGCACCCGGTCATGCTGCACCGCGCCATCGTCGGCTCGATGGAGCGCTTCCTGGGCATCCTGATCGAGCACCATGCCGGCCAGTTCCCGGCCTGGCTGGCCCCGACCCAGGTGGTGGTGGCCAACATCACCGACGCCCAGGCCGAGTACGTCTCGGGCGTGACCAAAACCCTTGCGGAGCAAGGCTTCCGCGTCAGCTCGGATTTGCGTAACGAGAAGATCGGCTATAAAATCCGCGAGCATACGTTGCAGCGCGTGCCCTACCTGCTGGTCATCGGTGACCGCGAGAAGGAAAATGGGGCTGTAGCGGTGCGTACGCGTTCTGGCGAAGATCTGGGCAGCATGAGCCTGCAGGCCTTCATCGAGCGGCTCCACGCCGAGGGCGCGTAAGCAAAGGTCCGGTCCGGGCGCAGAGGCACCCGGGCCGGTTCGATACCCTTGGGAGAACGTAATATCAGCACCCCTGACAACAAACAGAACCGCAAGAATCAGGAAATCCGTGTGCCGCGCGTCCGCGTGATCGGCAGTGACGGAGAAATGATCGGCGTGTTGTCGCGCGACGAAGCGCTGTCCATGGCCGAAGATGAAGGCCTGGACCTGGTCGAAATCCAGCCGCAGGCCGATCCGCCGGTCTGCAAGATCATGGACTTCGGCAAGTTCAAGTTCGAAGCGCAGAAGAAGGCCAGCGAGGCCAAGAAGAAGACCAAGCAGGTCGAGATCAAGGAAGTGAAGTTCCGTCCGGTCACGGACGAGGGCGACTACCAGATCAAGCTGCGCAAGATGCGCGGGTTCCTCGAAGAAGGCGACAAGATCAAGGTCAACATCCGTTTCCGTGGCCGTGAAATGAGCCACCAGGAACTGGGTCGTGAAATGGCCAACCGGATCGAGACCGATCTGGGCGAGGACATCGTCATTGAATCCCGTCCGCGCCTGGAAGGGCGTCAGATGGTCATGATGATCGCGCCGAAGAAGAAGACCTGAGGCCTGACGGGCCGCCTTCCGGGGCGCCTGGCTGAATGGTTCAGGGTAAAGGGGCGCCATTGGCGTCCCTTTGCTTTTGCAGGAAGCCGGTGAATTGTCGGCAAAAGGGTTGCAGGGGCTGGTGACAGGGCGGTTTTGCCTGTATCATGCCCGGCTCGACCCACCCAGGACGGGTCGTACGCCGATCATGGCAGGACGGAAAGAGCGGCCCAGGCCGCCGCCAGATCAGTCAGAAACCAGGGTCATATCCCATCAAGGACATTGCAATGCCCAAGATCAAGACCAACCGGGCAGCGGCCAAGCGTTTCCGCAAGACCGCCTCGGGCAAGTACAAGTGCGGCCACGCCAACCGTAGCCACATCCTCACGAAGAAAGCGACCAAGCGTAAGCGTAATCTGCGTCAGACGGGCCATGTCCGTGCAGAAGACGCAGGCCGTCTGGACCGCATGCTCCCTTACCTCTGAGGAACTGAAAAATGGCACGAGTTAAGCGTGGCGTACAGGCGCGTCGCCGCCACAAGAAAATTCTGGATCTCGCCAAGGGCTATTACAACGCCCGTCGCAAGGTCTTCCGCGTCGCCAAGCAGGCGGTCATCAAGGCACAGCAGTACGCCTACATCGGCCGTAAGCAGAAGAAGCGCAACTTCCGTTCGCTGTGGATCACCCGTATCAATGCGGCTGCCCGCATCAACGGCCTGAGCTACAGCCGCTTCATGAACGGTCTGCTGAAGGCCGGCATCACCCTGGATCGCAAGGTCCTGGCTGACATCGCCGTGCACGACGCAGCTGGTTTTGCTGCGCTGGCTGAAAAGGCCAAGGGCGCGCTGGCGGCATAAGTCCTTCCCGATGCCGTAACCGTTCACTCGGAACGGTGTCAGGTCAAGGCAATGCATGGGGAAGGGCGCAAGTCCTTCCCCATTCTTTTTTGGGTCCCGGCGAGGCCACGACGGCAGCGCGGGGACGGCGGTGGCGACAGGGGTCGGCCCTTCGCGCATCGCGATGGCAGATCGACTGGAGTTCCGGCCCCCCATGAGCGACATCCAATCCCTCACCACCCAGGCGCTGGCCGATGTGGCCGCCGCACAGAGCCCCGACGTGCTGGAACAGCTGCGCGTGGCCCTGCTTGGCAAGAGTGGCAGCATCACTTCGCAGCTCAAGCAGCTCGGCGCCCTGCCGGCCGACGAGCGCAAGGCCGCCGGTGAAGCGATCAACCAGGCCCGCGATGCGCTGACCCGCGCACTGGGCGAGCGCAAGGCGCTGCTGGAAGACGCGGCACTGGATGCGCGCCTGGCCGCCGAAGCCATCGACATCACCCTGCCGGGCCGCAATGGCGACCGTGCCGGCCTGCATCCGATCACCCGCACCCTGGAGCGCATCACCGGCATCTTCGGCCGGCTGGGCTACGAGCTCTCGGAAGGGCCGGAGATCGAGGATGACTGGCACAACTTCGAGGCGCTGAACTTCCCGCCGCACCACCCGGCGCGCGCCATGCACGACACCTTCTACTTCGGCGACGGCCGCCTGCTGCGCACGCATACCTCTGGTGTGCAGGTGCGCTACATGGGCGACCACGCGCCGCCGCTGCGCATGATCGCCGCCGGCAAGGTGTACCGCAGCGACAGCGACCAGACCCATTCGCCGATGTTCCACCAGGTCGAAGGCCTGCTGGTCGACGAGCATTCGACCTTCGCCGACCTGAAGGGCACGCTGGCCGAATTCGTGCGCGCGTTCTTCGAGCGCGATTTCGAAATGCGTTTCCGTCCCAGCTACTTCCCGTTCGTTGAGCCGGGCGCGGAGGTGGACATCGCCTGGCAGCAGCCTGATGGCAGCACCCGCTGGCTGGAAGTGCTCGGCTGCGGCATGGTCCATCCGAACGTGCTGCGCAATGTCGGCATCGATCCGGAGCGTTACACCGGCTTCGCTTTCGGCATGGGCGTGGAGCGTTTCGCGATGCTGCGCTACGGCGTCAACGACCTGCGCGCGTTCTTCGAGAACGACGTGCGGTTCCTGAAGCAGTTCGCGTAAGCCGCAACCGTGTAGAGCCGAGCCATGCTCGGCTGCTTTTCTGGATGGACGCCTCCTTGCGCATGCGCTGGGCGACCACAAAAACCGCAACGGGAGGCACACCTCCCACCAGGGTGACACCATGAAATTCTCCGAAAACTGGCTGCGCAGCCACGTCCCGACCTCCGCCTCGCGCGATGAGCTCAGCGCGGTGCTGACCGCCATCGGCCTGGAAGTGGAAGAGGTGACCGCGCTCGGCGACGGCCTCGACCACGTGGTCGTGGCGCGCATCGTGGAAGCCGTGCGCCATCCGGAAGCGGATCGCCTGCAGGTGTGCAAGGTCGATGCCGGGCAGGGCGAGCTGCTGCAGATCGTGTGCGGCGCGCCGAACGCGCGCCCGGGCCTGGTCGCGCCGCTGGCGATGGTCGGTGCGCAGATCGGCGAGCTGAAGATCAAGCCGGCCAAGCTGCGCGGCGTCGAGTCCAACGGCATGCTGTGCTCGGCCAAGGAGCTGGGCCTGGACAACGATGCTTCCGGCCTGCTGGAGCTGCCGGACGACGCACCGGTCGGCCAGTCCCTGGTCGAGTACCTGGGGCTGCCGGACGCCAGCATCGAGATCAAGCTGACCCCGAACCGCGCCGACTGCTTCAGCCTGCGCGGCATCGCCTATGACGTCGCCGCCGCGACCCGCAGTGAAGTGCTGGACTTCGCGGCCGACGCCATTGCGCCGGTCGGCAGCCGCGAACTGTCGATCCAGCTCGATGCCGGCGCCGAAGCGCCGCGTTACCTGGGCCGCGTCATCGAAGGCGTCAACGCCGCTGCCAAGACCCCGCTGTGGATGGCCGAGCGCCTGCGCCGCAGCGGTGTGCGTCCGGTCTCGCTGCTGGTCGACATCACCCAGTACGTGATGCTGGAGCTGGGCCAGCCGATGCATGCCTACGACCTCGGTACCCTGCAGGGCAGCATCGCCGTGCGCCGTTCGCGCGCGGGCGAGAGCCTGAAGCTGCTGGACGGCCGCGATGCCGCACTGGACGACAGCTTCCTGGTGGTTACCGATGCTGACCGTGCGGTCGGCCTGGCCGGCCTGATGGGCGGCTTCGACACCCGCGTCACCGACGCCACCACCGCGGTGTTCCTGGAGGCCGCGCACTTCGCGCCGGCCGCGATCATGGGCCGTGGCCGCAAGCTCGGCCTGCATACCGATGCAGGCCATCGCTTCGAGCGTGGCGTCGACCCGGCATTGCCGCGCACCGCCATCGAATACGCCACCCGCCTGGTGCTGGACCTGGCCGGCGGTACCTCGGCGCCGGTCACCGAGGCCGTGCGCGCCGATGACCTGCCGCAGCCGGCGACGATCGTGCTGCGCCGCGCGCGCATCACCCGCGTACTCGGCATCACCATCGACGACGCCGAAGTCGAGCGCATCCTGCGCGCGCTGGGCATGGACGTGGCCGCCACTGCCGAGGGCTGGCATGTCGCTGCGCCGAGCCGCCGTTTCGACATCGCCATCGAAGAAGACCTGATCGAAGAGCTGGCCCGTATCCACGGTTACGAGCAGATTCCGACCACGCTGCCGGGCGGCGCCGCCCGCGTGGCGATGCCGAGCGAGACCCAGCTGGACGCACTGAGCGTGCGCCGCCAGCTGATCGCCCGCGACCAGCAGGAAACCGTCAACTTCGCCTTCGTCGACGACGCGCTGCTGACCCAGTGGCAGCTGCGCGACGGCCTGGTGCCGCTGGCCAACCCGCTGTCGGCCGAACTGGCGGTGATGCGCCCGTCGCTGCTGCCGGGCCTGGTCGCCACCCTCGGCCGCAATGCCGCCCGCCAGCTCGGTCGCGTGCGCCTGTTCGAACTCGGCCGCGTGTTCGCCCAGCAGGCCGGAGACGGCCAACCGGCGCCGCTGGAAACCCCGCGCGTGGCCGCTGCGGTCTGCGGTGACGCGCAGGCGGTGCAGTGGGGTCTGCCGACCCGCAAGGTCGATTTCCATGACCTGAAGGGCGACCTGGAATCGCTGGCGGCTGCCAGTGGAGCGCAGCTGGAGTTCCGCCCGTCGGCCCGTCCCTACGGCCACCCGGCGCGCTCGGCCGAGGTGTTCCGCGATGGCGTGGCGATCGGCTGGATCGGTCAGGTCCATCCGCGCCTGGTCAAGGCGATGGACATCGAATCCGACGTCTACGCCTTCGAACTGGATCTGGAACCGCTGACCGCCCGCCGCCTGCCGCGTGCGGGCGAGCTGTCGCGCTTCCCGGCCGTGCGCCGCGACCTGGCGTTCCTGGTGCCTGAACAGGTGGCCTGGGCCGATCTGGCGGCGACCGTCCGCCAGGCCGCCGGCCCGCTGCTGCGCGACCTGAACCTGTTCGACCGCTATGTCGGCCAGGGCGTCGAGCCGGGATTCAAGAGTCTCGCTATGGGCTTGATTTTGCAGGACAAGTCGCGCACTCTGACGGACCGCGACGTGGATGCGGTGGTGGCCGAGGCGGTCACTGCCATCGAGCGTGAACACCACGCCCGGATCCGCGGCTGAGCGGGCAGCACTCGGGGGTAGCAGGCAATGGCATTGACCAAGGCGGAGATGGCGGAAAAGCTGTTCGACGAAGTCGGTCTGAACAAGCGGGAAGCCAAGGAATTCGTCGACGCGTTTTTCGATGTGCTGCGTGAAGCATTGGAACAGGGACGTCAGGTGAAGCTGTCGGGCTTCGGTAATTTCGATCTGCGGCGCAAGAACCAGCGCCCGGGTCGCAACCCCAAGACCGGCGAGGAAATTCCGATTTCCGCCCGTACGGTGGTCACCTTCCGTCCGGGCCAGAAGCTCAAGGAGAGGGTGGAAGCTTATGCTGGATCCGGGCAGTAACCGCGAACTACCGCCGATCCCGGCCAAGCGCTACTTCACCATCGGTGAAGTCAGCGAGCTGTGCGAAGTCAAGCCGCACGTCCTGCGCTACTGGGAAACCGAGTTTCCCAGCCTTGAGCCGGCCAAGCGCCGAGGCAACCGCCGCTACTACCAGCGCCACGACGTGCTGATGGTGCGGCAGATCCGCAGCCTGCTGTACGAACAGGGCTACACCATCGGTGGCGCACGCCTGCGTCTGGATGGGCCCGATGCCCGCGAGGAATCGGCGCTGAGCAACCAGATCATCAAGCAGGTGCGCATGGAGCTGGAAGAAGTGCTGCAGTTGTTGCGTCGCTGATCCCATTTCCATCGTAATCCGCTATACTTCACGGCCCGCCGCACTGGCGGGCACATCGCAGCATCAGTCGGGGCGTAGCGCAGCCTGGTAGCGCATCTGCCTGGGGGGCAGAGGGTCGTCGGTTCGAATCCGGCCGTCCCGACCACTGTGATGAATCAAGAAGCCTGCGCAGCAATGCGCGGGCTTTTTTGTGCGCGCTGCTGATGCCGATGATCAGTCTTCAGCGAAGCGGTAGATCAGCTCCGGGTCGCCGTCATCCAGTCCGTGCACGATGCCGCTGTCGATGAAGCCCGACGCAACGAGCAGGCGCTGCATGCCGATGTTGGAGGCATTGGTCGAGGTGAACAGCTTGCCGCGACCGCGCCGTGCGATCGCGTGTCGCAGCAGTGCGGTACCGATGCCCTGGCCGCGCCGTTCGCGCGACACCATCAGCATCTCGACGAAGGCCTCGCCGAAGAAGTGGTGATGCATGACCAGGTAGCCGACGACCCTGCCGTCCTGCTCGGCGACCTGCAGGCCGCCGTGTGCCAGCCAGTTGCCAATCTGCATGATCCGCTCTGGATCAGTGGCTGCCACGCTGTCGAGCGCGATCAAGGCATCCGCGTCCTGGGGGCTGCCGTTACGCAGGCGCGGAGAACGCGACGTCCGGCTCATCGCGGGCGGAGCTGCAGCAACAGGCCGCCACCCGATACAAAACAGGCGAGCAGGACGATGATCGACAGCGGCAGGTGGAATTCATTGCGACCGAGCAGGGCAAACGCCAGGTGGATCAACGCCGTGCCAATGCCGAGCGCGCCACAGACCAGTGCATAGCCGCGCGCCGTGGATGTGCCCAGCAGGGTATGGCGATAACCCCAAAGCACGGCGCCGACTGCGAACAGGTTGAACAGCAGGAAGCCCTGGATGCCGCCGGGCACATGGAACATGGTCCATTCCTGCCAGAACGCAGCGTCGATCTGATGCAGGATCAACGCCAGCAGCGTCGCCAGATACCATCGTTCCATGTCGTGCTCCATGCCATGCAGGCCATAGTCTATCGACTCCGCCTTGCACGCACGCCTACTCGTTGCAGCCAGCGCGTGGCAGGCAGTCAATACACCCGGAACTCGGCACGGCAGCCGTCGCTGACCCACACGCCGCGACGGTCCCAGCCCCAGTTGCGGTCCTCGATGCAGGTCGTCACCGATTTCTGCTTGACCAGCCGTACCCCGTGACGAACGCGAATCCGGCACTCCTTGTCCTTGTTCTCGTAGGACTCGCAGACCAGGCGTTCACCCTCGTTGTCGCGGTCACGGCCGCGGCCACGTCCCGGCCAGCGCCCGTATCCGTCGGCGACGAACTCGGCACGGCAGCCATCGGTCACCCACAGCATGCGGCGGCTCTGGCCCCAGTTCTGGTTCTCCACGCAGCGGGTGACTGACAGTTGCCTGGCCAGGCGCATCGGGCCCTGGATGGGGCATTGCTCGGTCTTGTTGAACTGGGATTCGCAGCGCAGCGCTGGAATGTGATCAGTGTCGTAGTCCTGGGCGGCCACGGCGGTGGCGGCCAGCAGCAGGGCAAGGGCGGCGCCGGTGATCGGCAGCAGCGGGCGAAGGGTCATGGGGAGCCTCGAGCGGGGATTCGGGCGGCAAGAATGACCCAGCACGGGGCCGTCGGAACGCATCGTTCCGGAAGTGGCTCAGTAAGGATTTAGTAGTGCGCACGGGCCCATGCAGAGGCTTACATCCCGTATCATCGCTGCACATCCGATCGCATCGGTTTACACCTTCTTACATGTCTTCCACGCCTGTCGGCGCAGCCTGTGGCTGCCGTCACTGGTGTGCGGGCGGCCTGTGGGGGAGGATGCGCGGACCACGACGACCACAGGGGGTTGCGTTGATCAGCAGTACCGTCATTCATCGCTCGGCCGACGCAGGCGGCGCCGAGGTGCGGGTCCTGGACACCACGTTCAAGGGCAAGCACGTGTTCATTGCCTGGGGTCTGCGCGGGCCGGAACTGGCCCGCAGCGCGGACCCGGCTGCGACCGTGGCCGCACGCAAGGCGCTGCACGCGGTTGCCGGCCACAGCGAAGGGCCGCGCAGCCCGGAAGTGTTCATCGCCAACCAGTCGGCGGTGGCGATCACGGTCTATCGCCTGCTTACCGAAGCGCGCTCCGGCGATGCCATCTTCTTCCTCTGCGATTCCCAGGCGGTGGTCGAGTGGCTGATCACCGCGCTGGAAGTGCAGGGCGCGGACTGATTCCGCGCTGCATCGAAGGCAGGATCAGGCCAGTGCTGCGTCCACCGCAGCCCGCGCATGCAGGGCAGTGGTATCGAACAACGGCACTGCACTGTCCTCCGGGCGTACCAGCAGCATGATCTCGGTGCAGCCAAGAATGATCGCTTCGGCACCGCGCGCCACCAGTCGCGCGATCACGCCGGCATAGACCTGCCGAGAGTGCTCGCTGACCACGCCGGCAATCAGCTCCTGGTAGATGATGTCGTGCACGCTGCGCCGGTCATCGGCATCGGGCACCAGCACTTCCAGATCGAAGCGATCCTGCAGCCGGCCGCGGTAGAAGTCCTGCTCCATGGTGAAGGCGGTGCCGAGCAGGCCCACCTTGCGTGCGCCTGCCTGCACGATGGCCTGGGCGGTGGGATCGACGATATGCAGCAGCGGCAGTGGGCAGGCCGCCTCGATGCGGTCGGCCAGCGTGTGCATGGTGTTGGTGCAGACCAGCAGCAGATCGGCACCACCGGCCTGCAGGCGTCGTGCGGCGTCGACCATGTGGTCGCCCAGTGCGTCCCAGTCGCCGTCGTGCTGCAGCTGCTTGATCGGGGCGAAGTCCACCGACCACAGCAGCAGTTGCGCGGAGTGCGCGCCACCGAGGCGCTGCCGCACGTCCTCGTTGATGAGCCGGTAGTACTGGGCCGAGCTTTCCCAGCTCATGCCGCCGATCAGGCCGAGGGTCTTCATGCATTGCTCCAGGGAAGAGGCGGCCATTGCAGCACACTGAGGAAGGGCATTGCGCAGTACGTGGGCGTTGGGCAGGTCCGCGAGCGGGGTCTGATCGACCCCGGTGCTGCTGCGGCGCGATAATGTCGCTACCAATGGGAGGGCGGGGCGATGGGCGAGTGTTGCGGCTGTGGCAAGACCCTGGACGTGGCGGCGATGCAGGCGCGGCACCGGCGCGTGCTGTGGATCGTGCTGCTGGTCAATCTGGCCACCTTTGCGTTGATGGTCGCTGCTGCCGGGTACAGCCATTCGTCCTCGCTGTTGTCTGGCGCCCTGGACAACCTGGGTGACGCGGCGACCTATGCATTGAGCCTGGCCGTGGTCGGCGCAGGCCTCGTGGCCAAGGCGCGGGTTGCCCTGTTCAAGGGGCTACTGATCCTGGTGGCAGCGCTCGCGGTGGCTGCGCAGATCGGATGGCGGTTGCTGCATCCGGAGGTGCCCTTGTTTGCCAGCATGGGCCTGGCGGCGCTGCTCAACCTGGCCGCCAACGCGGCGTGCCTGTGGTTGCTGACCCCTTATCGCAACGACGACATCAACCTGGCGTCCGCCTGGGAATGCTCGCGCAATGATCTGTATGAGGGCGTATCGGTGCTGCTGGCCGCGGGCCTGGTAGCGCTGTTCGGTGCGGGTTGGCCGGATCTGCTGGTAGCGGTCGCACTGCTGGTATTGTTCCTGCGCTCGGCGTTGAGGGTCCTGCGCTCGGCCTGGGTAGAGCTGCGCAGCGCGCGTCTGCTGACGTCGTGAGTACGCGTCTGTAACCGTCGCATCCGCGTCAGGCTGTATGTGACGCAGGCCATGGTCACGCTCTAAGCTTGCTGGGTTTTCCTGCGTGGATTTTGAAATGGCCCTGCATACCTGGTGGTGGTTCCTGGCCACGGTGTTCGTTCTGTGTGGCACGCCGGGGCCGAACATGCTGCATATCCTCGGCCGCAGCGTCGGACTCGGCTTCCGCGGCAGTGTGCCGGCGATGGCCGGCTGCCTGCTGGCGATGCTGCTGGTGCTGGCCGCGTCCGCTGCTGGCCTGAGCGCATTGCTTCATTCCTCGCCGATGCTGTTCGAAGTGCTGCGCTATCTGGGTGTGGCCTACCTGGCCTGGCTGGGCCTGAAGGCATGGCGCGACAGCTGCCGTCCCGCGCCTGCGGTGACGGTGGATGCCGCACTGCCGATGACGCCGACGCTTGGTGCCTGGACCGTGTTCCGTGGTGGCCTTCTGGTGGGCCTGAGCAATCCCAAGCTGCTGCTGTTCGCGGCGGCGTTCCTGCCGCAGTTCGTTGATCCGTCACGCGGCCAGGCGTTGCAGTACAGCGTGCTGGTGGCCACCTTCGCCGCCTGCGAACTGTTCTGGTACGTGATGTATGCAGCAGGTGGCCATGGCCTGCGCCGCTGGCTGGCCAAGCCGTTTGCACGACGCTGGTTCGAGCGGCTGGTGGGCAGCGTGTTCCTGGCGTTTGCCGTCGCGCTGCTGCGCTTCCGTCCGCGCTGATTCACGCCGCGCACGCGGCCTGTTCACGACTGCCGCATCGGCCACGGCCTAGCCTGATCATCCAGTACGCAGTCCCCGCGGGGAAAGGTTTGACATGATCAAGTGGGCCATCATCTTCGCCATCATCGGCGTCATTGCGGGCGTGCTCGGCTTCGGCGGCATTGCCGGTGCCGCGGTGGGCATCGCCAAGTTCCTGTTCTGGGCCGGCATCATCATCGCCGTGGTGCTGTTCCTGCTCGGCATGACCGTAGCGAAGAAGGTCAGCTAGCGTGTGTCGCGCAGCAGCGTGCTCAGTGTGCGCTGCTGCGCGAGAACAGATTGATCACTAGTACGCCGGCGCAGATCAGGCCGATGCCGATCAACGCGGGTGCATCCAGGCGCTGCTTGAACACCACCAGCCCGATCAGCGAGATCAGCACGATGCCGACGCCGGACCAGATCGCGTAGGCGATGCCGGTCGGGATCGACTTCATGGTCATCGACAACAAGTAGAAGCACAGCCCGTAGCCGACCAGCGCGCCCAGCGTCGGCGCCAGCCGGCTCATGCCGTCGGAGGCCTTCAACAGTGATGTGGCAATCACTTCCAGCATGATGGCTGCAGCAAGGTAGAGGTAGGGATTCATTGCGCGCTCCAGCTCACTGCGGGTCGCACAGTTTCAGGGCCTGTTCGGCCATGGCCAGTGCGTTGATGCGTTCCTCCTCGTCCAGCGGGCGCCCATAGGCCGTGGCCCAGTAGCCATCGGCCGCGCAGCGCGCCGCATACAGTCGGGGATCGTTGGCTTCGCCGGCGAATTCGGCCAGCATTGCACGCTTCCAGGTGCGCCAATGCGCGAGCAGGGCCGGTTCCATCAGGTTGCCCAGGGTCAGGCCGATGTCGTTGTCCTGTTCCTGCTGCAGCAGATGCTCGAAATTGGCCTGTACATAGGCGCGGCTGAAACGGCCATGGCCTTCGGGATTTTCCTGCAGCAGGGCGCGTACCCGCGCTTCGAACTCGCCGATGAGCGCGCCGATGGCTTCATCCACCAGTGCCTGCTTGCTGCTGAAATGATGGAACAACGCACCCTTGCTGACACCAGCGGCCTGCGCGACGTCCTGCACGGTCAGCGCGGCCAGGCCGTTACGGCCGATCACTTCAATGGTGGCCTGCAGCAGTGACTGGCGCACGCTGTCGGGCGCCTTGCGGCGCGAACGGGAGGGGGATGCGGACATGGCGGGAAGAAACCGACTGGACGGTACGATTGTAGCGCAGGCCCGCTGTGTTGCCGCGCGCTGCCGGCCTGGACCGGCAGCGGAACCGTCATGCGTCGATGCGGGCGAAACGTGGTTGCGGTCCGTGCTCGCCGGGTACCTGCTCGACGAACATGGCGTACGGGCGTACCCACAGGCCGCCTTCGCCATACAACGCGCGGTACAGCACCATCGGCTGCAGGGTCTCGCTGCTGCGGACGATGTCCAGCACTTCGTACTCGCCGCCCTTGAAGTGGCGGTAGCGGCCCGGGGCCAGGGTGGGGAGCGGACTCAGCTCAGCCATGGTGGACGCGACTCACTTGCGCGCCGGGCTGGCCGGCTTTGCGCAGTAGGCATCGATGGCCTCGGCGGTATTGGCCAGGCCCTGTGCCTGCGCCAGTTCCCACGGGCGTTCGCAACGCTGGCTGTGCTCGCACCACTGGTAGCCGGCCGAACCGATGCAGCCATGCGCATCGCGATCACCGCCGACCACCGGCGTGGCTGTCGCTTCGGCGTGCGTGGGTGCCTTGTCCGGGCTGGCGCAGGCGACCAGGACCAGTAGCGCGGGAATCAGAAGAAGGGATTTCATCGGCGGAGCTCCGTGCCTAAAGCAACAGTGTCGGCCGCAGGAAAAACGGCAGCAAGTGCTCAGTGCAGGGCGGCGCGGATCAGTTCCTCGATCAGCACCAGATAGCTGGCCACGAAGTAGAACTTCAGCAACGTCGAACGCTGCTGCGAGAAGAAGGTGCGCATGTGGAAGGGGCCCCTGTTGGTGACGGTAGTGTGAAGCTCTGCCAACTCCGTGACAAGGGTCACGAAAGGGATTCACTAAACGGCCTCAGGGATGTGAGGGCGGTGCGGTCTGACAGTCCGGCGCGGCATTTTCGTACAAATCTGATAGGCCATCCCGGAGGTGCTCGCTAGCCTGATGGTGTACCGGCGCTCAGGGCCTTCCGCTGCCGGCGTGCCTTCATTCCGCAGGAGTCTTCCAATGGTCATTACCGTTAAATGCAACGCCCGGCACTGGTCCGTACTGGATCCGCAGGCGCATGACGCCACCCGTTATGCACGGGGCGCCGAGGCTTTCGATGTCGCTGCGGCGCGGGCCCTGGAGCACCACCGCCGTACCGGCCAGCGCAGCACGGTACGGGTCGAGGCGCTCGGCAATTCGGTGGACGCACTCCACGTCGGAAGTTGACGCCACCGGCCGAGGCGCAGTCAGCCACGGTTGAGTTGTTTGAATGGGGAAAAAACCGCCGTAGGGCGCCCCCTGTGCGCCGCGCAACGAATCCCGGATGCTTGCGCCATCGTATTCATCCGGAGATCCCGATGGGCAAGGCACTCACCTGGCGCACCCTGGCCTGCACCCTGCTGCCAATGCTGGCGGCCGCGGGCGGCGCGCAGGCGCAGAGCTATGGTTACGGTTATGACGACGATCGCTACGGCGGTCGTGATGGCGGCGGCATCGTACGCTGCGAATCGATCAAGAACCGCAGCAATGAATGCCGCCTGGAAGGCCGTGCCCGGATGATCCGCCAGTTGTCGGGTTCGCCGTGCGTGGAAGGCGAGACCTGGGGACAATCGCGCTACGGTGTCTGGGTCACCCAGGGCTGTCGTGCCGAGTTCGTTGGCGAGTACCGCCGCGGCGGTGGCTGGGGTGGTGGCCATGGCAACGGCTGGGGCAATGGCGGCAATGGCTGGGGTGGGGGTGAGGTGATCACCTGCCATTCCAACGGTCATCGCCAGGAGTACTGTGATGCGCGCATCCGTCGTGGTGTGCGCCTGGTCCGTCAGGATTCACGCAGCGCCTGCATCGAGGGCCAGACCTGGGGCTGGGACCGCCGTGGCATCTGGGTCAGCGACGGTTGCCGGGCGCAGTTCCAGGTGAATTGAGCACGCGCCTCGAAAATCAGAATAATCTGATACAGCTCACATTTTGAACGTCGTATCTTCTGCGATCAGGGCACCTCTGCGTGCCCCTGATCCGCCGCGATGAAGTCTGCCGTAACCGGCACGCCCGTCCCGCCACCGTCGATACGCTGCCTCAAGGAGTGAGCTGCATGTTGATCCGCCTGCAATGCGAGCAACGCCAATGGCGCGTGCTGCACCCGGACCGGCCGGAACCGATCGAGTTCCGCGATGGTGCCCGGGCCTACGATTTCGCTGAAACCCTTGCACGCCTCCACTTCGTCGACACCGGGCAGCGCGCTGCGGTGCGGGTGGAGGCCAGCGGCGCGTTCGTGGAAGCGGTCAGCTACGGCTGAGGGCTGGGGCTCCCTGATCTGTCCCCACGCATGGCGTGGATCGACCCCTGTTCCGCAGTGGATCCACACCATGCGTGGATCCACTGGGTGGTGACCGGTCTCAGCCTGCCGCGCTGAGCGGCGGGGTCCCGGCAGCCAGCTGCGGCCAGCGCTTGAGTACGGCCGCGCGGATGCCTGCGGCGTCGATGCCGGCTTCGGCCAGCAGGTCCTCGCGGCTGGCGTGATGCTGGTAACTGTCGGGCAGGCCCAGGTGGAGGATCGGGCGCAGCACGTCTTCGGCATTGAGTAGCTCACCGACGCCGGAGCCGGCGCCACCGGCCACCACGTTGTCTTCGATCGTCACCAGCCCCTCGTGCTGGGCGGCGACAGCCAGCACCAGCTCGCGGTCCAGCGGCTTGATGAAACGCATATTGACCACGCTCAGGCCCAGTTCGCGGCCAACCTGTTCGGCGGCGGCCACGGTGCTGCCGAAGGCGAGCAGGGCGATACGACTGCCCTGCAGGCGCAACTCGCCCTTGCCGATCGGCAGGGTGGACAGGTCGGTGCCGGCGGCGACGCCGGTGCCGGTGCCGCGCGGATAGCGCACGGCGGCCGGGCCCGGGTGCTGCAGGCCGGTGCTGAGCATCTGCCGGCACTCGGCTTCATTGGATGGCGCCATCACCACCATGTTCGGCACGCAGCGCAGGAAGCTCAGGTCGAGGTTGCCGGCGTGGGTCGCACCGTCCGGGCCGACCACGCCGGCGCGGTCGATCGCGAACAGTACATCCAGGTCCTGGATGGCCACGTCGTGCACCAATTGGTCGTACGCGCGCTGCAGGAAGGTCGAATAGATCGCCACCACCGGCTTGCCCCCCTGGGTCGCCATGCCGGCGGCCAGCGTGACCGCGTGCTGTTCGGCGATCGCGACGTCGAAATAGCGCTGCGGGTATTCCTTGCTGAAGCGCACCAGGCCGGAGCCTTCGCGCATCGCCGGGGTGATGCCGTACAGGCGTGGCTCGGCAGCGGCGGCATCGCACAGCCAGTCGCTGAACACGTCGGTGTAAGTGGGCTTCTTGGCGCCGGCCTTGGCCACCAGGCCCTTGTCCGGATCGAACGGACCCACCGCGTGGTAACCGATCTGATCGCCTTCGGCCGGCTCGTAACCCTTGCCCTTGGTGGTCATCACGTGCAGCAGCTTCGGGCCCTTGGAGGCGCGCAGCGTCTTCAGCGTGGACAGCAGGGCGGGCATGTCGTGGCCGTCGATCGGGCCGGTGTAGTGGAAGCCCATTTCCTCGAACATCGTGGACGGCACGAACATGCCCTTCCAGTGTTCTTCCCAGCGCTTCACGAAGCGCGCCGGGTTGTTCTTCTTGTCGCCGAGGATCTTCTTGCCGCCTTCGCGCAGTGCATTGAGCGTGCGGCTGCCGGTGGCACGGCCGAGCATCTTAGTCAGGCCGCCGACCGCCTCGGAGATCGACATGTTGTTGTCGTTGAGGATCACCAGCAGGTTCGGCTCCGGCTCCATGCCGCCGGCGTGCATCAGCGCTTCGAAGGCCATGCCGGCGGTCATCGCACCGTCACCGATCACCGCAACGACCTGGCGGTTGTCGCCTTCGGACTGGCGAGCGATGGCCATGCCGAGCGCGGCCGAGATCGAGGTCGACGAATGGCCGACGCCGAAGGTGTCGTACTCGCTCTCTTCACGCTTCGGGAACGGCGCCACGCCGTCCTTCTGCTTGACGGTGTGGATCTCGTCGCGGCGACCGGTCAGGATCTTGTGTGGGTAGGTCTGATGACCGACGTCCCAGACCAGCTGGTCCTGCGGGGTCTGGTACAGGTAGTGCAGGGCCACGGTGAGTTCGATCACGCCCAGGCCGGCGGCGAAGTGGCCGCCGCTCTTGCCCACCGATTCGATGAGGTAGGCGCGCAGTTCGTCGGCGACCGCCCTCAATTCGGATTCGTCGAACGTGCGCAGGTCATCCGGTGTCTGGATGCGCGCGAGGCGGGGATAGCGGGCAGAGTCGATCATCATGTTCGCACTTGTTCTGAACGCCCATTTTCGCCCTCAAACGGGGGTGGGGCAAGCAAACGCCGCCGCCCGTGACAGGACGGTGAGGGTTGCATTTTCGGCGATTCAGGTGCTCAGTTTTGAGCGCTTCGGCAATTGCGCCTTCAGGAAGGCCATCTGGTCGGCCAGGATGTTGCGGTTTGACAGGATCAGATGCTCGATCCAGCTGGGCCGGTAGGGCACCGCCAGCAACGGCATTCCGGCCTGCTGCGGGGTGCGGTCGCTCTTGCGCGAGTTGCAGTGGAAGCAGGCGGTGACCACGTTTTCCCAGCAGTCCAGGCCGCCCTTGGACAGCGGCATGACGTGGTCGCGGGTAAGCGTGGGGCGGTTGAACTGCTGGCCGCAGTACATGCACAGGTGGGCGTCGCGGGCGAACAGGGCCGGGTTGGTCAGGTTCGGCGTCGGGTCGATCGCGCGGGAGCGGGCGTGGCCGCGGGCGGCGATGATCGGGTGCAGGTCCATGCCGCTCTGCAGACCGCTGAAGCGATTGGTGCCGCCGTGGATGTGCAGGCAGGGATCGCCGAGTGTCCAGGCGACGGCTTCGCGGGCGTAGAGGCACGCCGCATCCTGCCAGGTGATCCAGTCCAGTACGCGTCCGTGGGCATCAAGCGAGAGCAGCCGGACCGAACCGGGGCGATGCAGCGTCGTGGCGTTGGGCGATGCTTCGGCGCCCGGAGCAGAAAACGGAGCTCCGGCTTCGATCAGACCCAAGCGTGTAGTGTCTGTCTCCATCGGGAGAACAGCTTATACCTGAATGTTGACGATTTGTGTATCGCCTGTCGGCGATACGCAAATCGTCAACATTCAGGTCCGCGCATTCCACCTATTCCCCGCGCCTTCGGCGCGCCCCCTTTAACAAAAGGGGGCTTTTCTCCAGAGGGATTTCGGTGGTTTCCATCCACGCGTGGCGTGGATTTACGGCAGATCGCGGGGGACTGTCAGAGGCGGGGCGGTGTGGGTTGGCAGGACCGTTGGCGCCATGGATGGCGCCATCGAGCCCCCAAGGATGGGTTTACGGCGTGTCCTGCCAACCCACACCGCCCCGCCATCCACCGGGATGCAGCTGTTGCTAGTGCGGTTGCCGGCCAGCGGCCAGCACTACCGCGGGTGCCGGGCGGCAGCCCGGCTCAGGCGCCGAAGCGCTCGTCGTCCATCGCCATCAGCGGGGCGGCGCCGGCCTGGATGGCGGCGGCGTGGCTGAGGGTGCGCGGCAGCACGCGGGCGAAGTAGAACCGCGCGGTCTCGCGCTTGCCCTGGGCGAAGGCGGCGCCGTGCGCGCTGGCGTCGGCGGCGGCCACGCTGCGGGCCCACCAGTAGGCCAGTACCACGTACCCCGAATAGAACAGGTAGTCGTAGCTGGCCGCGCCCAGTTCGTCCGGGTTGGCGGCCGCGCGCTGCAGCACGTCCATCGTCAGCTTGCCCCATTCGGCGGCCTTGGTGCGCAGCGGGCCGATGAACTCGGCCAGCGCTTCGTTGCCCTCGTGTTCCTTGGCGAAGGCTTCGATCTCGGCCAGCATCAGCTTCAGGCCGGCGCCCTGGCTGGACGCGGTCTTGCGGCCGATCAGGTCCAGTGCCTGGATGCCGGTGGTGCCTTCATAGAGCGTGGTGATGCGGGCGTCGCGCGCCAGCTGCTCCATGCCGTGCTCGCGGATGTAGCCGTGGCCACCGAAGCACTGCAGGGCGTTGTAGGTGTTCTCGATACCCCACTCGGTCTGGCAGGCCTTGGAGATCGGGGTGAGGAAGCTCACCAGGGTGTCGGCGCGCTCGCGCTCGGCGGCGTCCTCGGCGTGGTGGGCGACATCGATCAGGGTGGCAGCGTGCAGGGCCAGCAGGCGGCTGCCCTCGACCAGCGACTTCACCGTCATCAGCATGCGACGCACATCCGGGTGGACCAGGATCGGGTCGGCCGGCTTGTCGGGGAACTTGGCGCCGCTGAGGGCGCGCGACTGCAGGCGCTCACGGCTGTATTTCAGCGCATTCTGGTAGGCGCGCTCGGACAGGCCGATGCCCTGCAGGCCCACACCCAGGCGCGCGGTGTTCATCATGGTGAACATGGCCTGCAGGCCCTTGTGCGGCTGGCCGACCAGGTAACCCTGCGCACCATCGAAATTCATCACGCAGGTGACCGACCCCTTGATGCCCATCTTGTGCTCGATCGAGCCGCAGCGCAGTGCGTTGCGCTCGCCGACGTTGCCGTCGCGGTCGACCTTGAACTTGGGGGTGACGAACAGCGAGATGCCCTTGGCGCCCGGAGGGGCGTCAGGCAGCTTGGCCAGCACCAGGTGCACGATGTTGCCGGTCAGGTCGTGCTCGCCGGCGGTGATGAAGATCTTGGTGCCGGTGATCGCGTAGCTGCCATCGGCATTCGGCTCGGCCTTGGTCTTGAGCAGGCCCAGGTCGGTGCCGCAGTGCGGTTCGGTCAGGCACATGGTGCCGGTCCAGCGGCCTTCGATCAGCGGCTTGAGGAAGGCCTCGTGCTGCCAGGCTTCGCCGTGCTGCTTCAGCGCTTCGATGGCGCCGTGCGAGAGCAGCGGGAAGTTGCCCCACGCCAGGTTGGCGGCGTTGATCATTTCGTTGAGCGGCACGCCCAGGGTGTGCGGCAGGCCCTGGCCGCCCAGTTCCGGTGAGGCGGTCAGGCCGGTCCAGCCGCCATCGACGAACTGGTCGTAGGCCTGCTTGAAGCCGGGCGGGGTGGTCACTTCACCGGTGGCCTGGTCGAGCACGCAGCCGATCTCGTCGCCGACGCTGTTGAGCGGGGCCAGCACGGTGGCGCTGAAGCGGCCGGCTTCTTCCAGCACGGCATCGACCACGTCGGCGGTGGCGTCGGTGAAGCCCAGGCGGGCGAACAGGGGTTCGACCTTGAGCACATCGTGCAGGGCGAAACGGAGGTCGGAAAGCGGGGCGGTGTAGCTGCTCATCGGTACGTCTCGATTTGATCAGGGACAGGGGGAGCGGCGCCGGGCGCCGCGGCGGAAAGCGGGAGTCAGCGCAGCACGCCCGGCAGGCCCGGGGCCTGGTTGAGGGTGCTGCGGCTGCTGATGTCGAAGCTGCGCTGCTTCTTTTCCTGCGGCGTGGCCGCCACCGTTCCCTTCAGGCCGTAAGCCAGGGTGCGGTTGCTGGCCAATGCGTCGGCCACCACCAGGCGCGCGGCCGAGCTGGGCACGAGGTCGACCTGGATGACATCGGCCGAGGTGCCGCCGATGGAGATGCCCGGCTTGGCCTGCAGGGTGCCGGCGTCGCTGTCGCCGACGGTCAGTGCCAGCGCGACGTCATCGAAGGTCATGGGCATGGAGCTGTAGTTCTGCAGGCGCAGGGCCACGGTCCAGTTGCCGTCGGCGCGCACGGTCAGCTGCTGCAGGCTGGCCGCCGGTTCCGAAACACGCTTGACGATGCCGTTGTTGCAGGCAACAAGGGCGAGGGTGCACAGGACGATCAAGGCGATACGGAAACGGTGGAGCATGGGCGCAGGTCCTCTGGAGGGGTGCGTTGGATAAGCATACTACGGCGTATGGTCGTTTGGATCGCCTGTGGCGACCCGTCGCAGAGGGTAGCGCGTGAAGATGGCGGCCGGGCGTGCGCGGCGCCGGATGGCGCGCGCGTGGTGCGCCGGATGCGGGGAGGTTCAGTCGGCGGGTGTATCGCGAATCGGGGCCATCAGGCGCAGCGGGCCGAGGTCGTAGCCCATGGCTTCGGCTTTTTCTTTCAGCTGTTCGAACCGGGCGCGATCCATTTCCGGCAGGCGCGAGAGGATCCACAGGTACTTACGGTCCGGTTCACCGACCAACGCCCACTGATAGTCCGGGTCCAGGGCCAGGACCCAGTAGTCGGCCCAGACCAGTGGCACCCAGCTCAGCCAGTCCGGCACGAAGCGCACCTGCAGCTGGCCGGGATGGCCGGCAACCGGGCGTGCTACCCCTTCAGCAACCACACGTTCTCCGTCGCCGTTGCGGCAGGCGTTGGTGACACTGATGCGGCCATCGCGGCGCAGCCCGTAGTTGGCGGTGATTTCGCCGACGCACTGTTTCTGGAATGACACCGGAAGATGCGCGATCTCGTGCCACTGGCCGGCATAGCGATCGATGTCCAGCGTGTCGACCGCGCGCACCGGCTCGGCGGCGATCACCGGCAGGGCGGCCAGCAGCAGGCAGGCGAGCAGGGCGGGGCGCAGAGGCATCGGCGTACTCCGTTAAGGAGTCCTGAGCTTAGGCGAGCGGCCAAGGCCACGTGTAAAGGTTCCATGCGCCGGCAACCATTGCCGCCGTCTGTTGCAATTACTGCTCGAACGGGCGTTGACTGCGCTCGTCGCCGTCAAAGGTAAGCGTTCGCGTATGCAGTGTGCCGCTGCTCATATCCCATTTGAAGGTGTCCAGCCCTCCGCCGCCGGTTCCCTTGGAATGCAGGCGTATTGCGCCGCGGGTCAAATTGTCGGTCAGCAGCAGTTGCGCGGAGCCGTCGGCGTCCACACGGAGTCCGGCCCGGTCCCGCCAACGGTCCTCGCCCTGTCCCTTCGGGGCATCCAGGGCAAGAGCGACGCTGTCGTCCTCGAATGTACTCAGGCCGCCTCGCTCGGCGCCGGAGGCATCGAAAATCAGGATGCCCGCTGCTCGGCTTCGTCGCCCGTCTTCTGCGCTGTCCTGGCCAATCTCCACCCGCACCACGCCGTGCTCGTCGAGTACCTGCAGCTGCCGCGTGCTCAAATGATCGACGTGTAATGGGGCATCGCGCTGCGAAAGCATCCAGGCCGTGACTGCGGTCAGGCCCAGCAACAACACGGACAGCCCGGCAACCAGCCAGTGCAGGCGTCGCAGCGATTGCTGCAGTTGGGGTAGAGAAGGGGCGTCATCCATGTCATCAGTGCTCCATGCAGTGAACCAAGGACGGTACTACAGAGCCGGCAGGCACGGTCGCGCAAAAAAAAAGACCTGCATTTCTGCAGGTCTCTGAAGATGGTGGCCGAAGACGGAATCGAACCGCCGACACGGGGATTTTCAATCCCCTGCTCTACCAACTGAGCTACTCGGCCAAATTGTGTGGCAACCGTGATCAAACCCGGTTTCCGGAAAAAAAAGACCCGCATTTCTGCAGGCCTTCGAAAGTGGTGGCCGAAGACGGAATCGAACCGCCGACACGGGGATTTTCAATCCCCTGCTCTACCAACTGAGCTACTCGGCCACATGTTTCGTTGCAGCGAGGTCGCTGCCAAGGACGCGTATATTACGGAGGTCGCCTGCCTTCGGCAAGCGTTTTGCCAAGATTTCTTCACATTGCCGTCTGCGCGCGCGCAAGTGCTTGATCCTCCGTTGTGGGGCGGGGCGTGGCCAATCGATCATGGCCTGCGGTGGAAATCAGCAGGTCGCCGCGATCGCCAAAGCTGCAGGGGCAAGGGGGGCGCCGGACCCGCGCGGGTCCGGGCAATGGAACGCTGTTTTCGTGGCCGCCATCGGGGATCGCCGCGGCGTAGTGTCGGCAGTCCTTTCCCAATGCTGGCAACAGCAGAGACCTGGCCATGTCCGATTCCTCGACCACCTCCCGCATCGTGCTTGCGTCGCGTCCGCAGGGGGCGCCAAGTGCAGCCAATTTCCGCCTGGAACAAGTTGCGTTGCCGTCATTGGCCGCTGGCGAGGTGCTGCTGCGCAACCGCTACCTGTCGCTGGACCCGTACATGCGCGGACGCATGGACGAGGGCCCGTCGTACGCCGCGCCGGTGGCGGTGGGCGAGGTGATGGAAGGGCAGACCGTGGCCGAGGTGCTGCAGTCCAATGCCGAGGGCGTGGCCGCAGGTGAGCTGGTGCTGGCGCCGGGTGGCTGGCAGACCCATGTGGTGCTGCCGGCCAAGGCACTGGGGCGCCGGCTGGATCCGGCCGGGCTGCCGCTGAGTACGGCGCTGGGGGTATATGGCATGCCCGGCTTCACCGCCTATTCCAGCCTGCATGAAATCGCCCGTTTGAAGCCGGGCGAGACGTTGGTGGTGGCTGCCGCGACCGGGCCGGTGGGTGCGACCGTGGCCCAGCTGGCCAAGCTGCAGGGCGCGCGCGTGGTCGCCATCGCCGGTGGCGAAGCCAAGCGTGCCTATCTGCAGACGCTGGGCGTGGACGTGGCGCTGGATCATCGCGCCGCTGATTTTGCGGACCAGCTGCGCGCGGCGGTTCCTGCGGGTATCGATGTGTATTTCGAGAACGTGGGCGGGCACGTGCTGGATGCAGTGCTGCCGCTGCTCAACGACTTTGCCCGCGTTCCGGTGTGCGGCACCATCGCCACCTACAACGAGCGCGGCGTCGAGCAGCCCGGTCCAGACCGGTTGCCCGCACTGTTCAGCCAGATCCTGCGCCAGCGCCTGACCGTGCGTGGTTTCATCGTGCACGACTTCAACCATCTGTGGCCGGACTTCGAACGCGAGATGCCGCAGTGGCTGCGCGAAGGCCGCATCCAGTACCGCGAGGATGTGGTGGAAGGGCTGGAGAATGCGCCGGAGGCGTTCTTCGGGCTGCTGAAGGGGCACAACTTCGGCAAGCTGGTGGTGAAGCTGGATTGAGGGCTTGGCGGTGTGCCGACCAAGGTGGGCACCTACCTCAGGCAGTCGAGGCTTTTTCCCGGCGCAGCAGTTCGCGCTTGCGCGCTACACCCCACGCATAGCCGGACAGGTCGCCGTCGCGGCGCACCACGCGGTGGCAGGGCACGGCTACCGCCAACGGATTGCTCGCGCAGGCACGTGCCACCGCACGACTCGAGCGGGGCGCGCCGATGCGCGCGGCAATATCCGCATACGACGCGGTCTGCCCGCGCGGAATCTGCTGCAGCGCCTGCCACACCCGTTGCTGGAACGCGGTGCCACGGATGTCAAGCGGCAGGCTGGCGCCCCGCGTGGGATCCTCGACCAGGCCCACCACCTGTGCCACCAGTTGTTCATAGCCCTGGTCGGCGCCGACCAGTTCGGCCTGGCGGAAGCGTTGCTGCAATGACTGCAGTAGCGTCTCCGGATCGTCGCCGAGCAGGATCGCGACCACGCCGGTGGCACTGCTGGCCACCAGCACGCTGCCCAGTGAACTTTCGGCAAGCGCGAAGTGGATGACTTCGCCGCGACCCCCTGCGCGCCACTGCTTGGGAGTCATGCCCAGCAACTTCGGTGCGTTTTCGTAGAAACGCCCGCTGGAACCGAAGCCGGCATCGTGGAAGGCGTCGGTGATGCGTTCCTGCTGTTGCAGCCCGGTGCGCAGGCGATCGGCGCGCAGCGCGGCAGCGTACTGCTTCGGGGTCAGCCCGGTGGCCTCCTTGAACAGGCGGTGCAGGCGGGTCGGGCTGCAGCCGGCGATGTTGGCCAGTTCCTGCAGCGAGGGTTCGTCGAGGCTGTCCTGCAGGTAGCGGCAGATGCGTTCGACGCGGGCATCGAGGGCGGTGGTGGCGGTACTGTCCATGGCCGGATTCTGGCACGCGCCGGTGCTGCGGAAACTCCGTTTCCTGCACCGATGGGCCAGGCCCGGAAACGGAGTGTTGGCAGGGGAGAGGCGCGGCATCGTGGCGGCCACTTCACAACCGGTACTACGACCATGCGCCTGAACAACAAGATCGCCCTCATCACCGGTGCCAGCGCCGGCATCGGCCGCGCCAGCGCCCTGCGCTTCGCTGCCGAAGGGGCAAAGCTGGTGCTCAACGCACGGCGGCCGGAGCCGCTGCAGGCGCTGGCCGAGCAGATTCGCGCCGCCGGTGGCGAAGCCGTGGTCCATGCCGCCGACGTGGCCGACCCGGGTACGGCGCAGGCGCTGGTCGATCTGGCCCAGCAGTCATTCGGCGGCCTGGACATCGCCCTCAACAATGCCGGCATGCTTGGCCCGGGCGTGCCGGCGGCGGAGTTCCCGGTGGACGCCTGGCGCGAAGTGATGGCGGCCAATCTGGATGCCGCCTTCCATGCGGCACGCGCGCAGTTGCCGGCACTGCTGGCGCGCGGCGGCGGCTCGCTGGTGTTCGTCGGTACCTTCGTCGGCCACACCGTGGGATTCCCGGGCATGGCGGCCTATGCGTCGAGCAAGGCCGGGTTGATCGGCCTGAGCCAGGTGATCGCTGCCGAATACGGCGCGCGCGGCGTGCGCAGCAACGTGCTGCTGCCCGGTGGCACCGATACCGAGATGGGGCGGCAGGCCGCACCCACCGGCGATGCCCGCGACTTCGTGCGCTCGCTGCACGCACTGAAGCGCATGGCCGAGCCGGAGGAGATCGCCAACGCGGCGCTGTTCCTGGCCAGCGATGAAAGCAGTTTCGTTACCGGTACCGCGATGCGCGTGGAGGGTGGGGTGTCGATCACCCGCACCTGAGCGGGGTCACGAGCGTGGCGCGTAGCGGATACCGCTGCTGGCCATGAAGCCTTTCGGATCGAAACGGGCCCAGGCTTCGCCCCAGTCGAACCGGGCGTGGCCGCCGGCCAGCTTGCGACCCAGCGCGGCACCCAACGTGCGGCGCATGAAGGCGACTTCGGCATCGATCGCGGTCTGGGTCGGCCAACCGTCTTCCAGTGTTGCACCGGGCAGATCGACGCCCATCGTCACCATGTCGAGCTGCTGCCCGTGGAAACATAGGCTGATGCCGGCGGGCGCACCGCCCAGGCTGAGCCGGTGCAGGCTGAGCCAGTGATAGCCGGTGCCGACATCGCGCTGCCCTCGCACCAGCGCGGCGTAGGCGACACGCGCCTCATCCCGTGACAGGGTGGGGCCGATCAGCGTCGGCAGGTTGCCGAGCTGGATGCTGCCGTCGGTCGCATTGAGGAGCATCGGCAACACGTGCGCAGCGTGCTGGGCAGGAGAGGGCATGGCATACCGGTAGGCGTGGTGCCCCGGATTCTGGCTGCGCGGGGGCTGCGGCGGCAAGCCAGTCCTGCACATGACGTTGGCGCAGGACTGACCTGCGGCTTACCCGGCAACCTCTAGCGTGGTGGGCAACGAGGGCCCGGCGCCGGCGTGGGAGATTTCGATGAACGAGCGAAGCAAGGGTCAGGACCCGAAGCAGGGCATCCAGGAAAGTCGCCAGGACAGGAAGCAGGACGATGTGGCCAAGCAGCGGCCGGGCCAGCGCGATCAACAGGTGCGTGATACACACTCGCGCAGTCCACATCGCAAGGATGGCGGTGAGGAGCCGGCCTGAGCCGTGGGCGCTTATAAAGAAAAAACCCGCAGATCATGGAGATCTACGGGTTCTTCTGAATAGTGGTGGAGCCAAGGAGGATCGAACTCCTGACCTCGTCATTGCGAACGACGCGCTCTCCCAGCTGAGCTATGGCCCCACGGCAGGCTTTCAGTGTAGCGCTGCCTGCCGGGCTTGCCAAGCGCCGGGCCGGGACGGCGGCAGGCGTTGATCTGCCGCCGCCCCCAGCCGGTTCAGGCCAGCGCCTGGCGCAGCAGATCGCCCGCGCGCTGTACCGCCACGCCAGTGGAAACAGCCACGCCCTGCAGGTGGATGCAGGCATGGATCATCCCCGGCAGCCGCTCCAGCGTGCAGTCGACACCCGCAGCCTGCAGGCGGTGCGCGTACTGCTCGGCCTCGTCGCGCAGCGGATCGTGCTCGCAGCTGAGTACGGAGGCTGGCGCCAGTCCCTGCAGGTCTGTTGCCTGCGCGGGCGAGGCCAGTGACGGTGGCTGATCCAGATCACCCAGATAGGCCTGCCAGCAGCGCTGCATCAGTTCGGCGCTGAGGTAGTAGCCCGCGGCGTAGTCGCGGTAGGAATCGCTGCCCATGCCGGCATCCAGCGCCGGGTACAGCAGCAATTGGTGGCACGGTTGCGGCAGGGCCCGTTCGCGCAGCAGCAGGCAGCAGGCGGCGGCGAGGTTGCCACCGGCGCTGTCGCCGCCGATCGCCAACCGTTGCGGGTCCAGGTCGAGGCGCTCGGTGTTGTCCTGCAACCACTGCCAGGCGTCGGCGACGTCATGCAGTGGAACCGGGAACGGGTGTTCCGGCGCCAGCCGGTAGCCCACGGCCACAATCACGCAGCCGCTGGCATTGGCCAGCGCACGGCAGGGGCCGTCATAGACCGCCAGCGAACACTGGAACCAGCCGCCACCGTGAGCGAACAACAGGGCCGGCGCCGGCCCGTCGGGCAGGCCTTCCGGTGTGTAGAGGCGGACCTCCAGCGCATGCCCGTCGCGTGCGATCACCGCATGTTCGATTACACGCGCAACCGGCTGCGGCGCACCCTGCAACTGTGGCAGCGCGCTTTCGCTGATCGCCCGCAGTTCGCGCAGGTCCTCCGGCAGCGGATGGGCCGCAATGGCATCGACGAACTGCTGCAGCGCGGTTTCAAGCTGCATGACGTGCCTCCTGCAGGAACGGCAGCAGCTGCGCCAGGAACGCCTGCGGCGCTTCTTCCATGATGAAGTGACCGCAGCCCGGCACGATGCTGCCGCGCACGTTGTCGGCGTGCGGTTGCAGGGTCAGCATCGGCGCATCGGCGGTGGCGTGCTCGGCGCCGATGGCCAGCACCGGCATCGCCAGCCGGCGTTGTGCACGTTCCTTGTTCTGGCGGATGGTTTCCGGAATCGCGCGGTACCAGGCGAAGCCGGCCCGCAGCGCGCCGGGGCGGCTGTAGGCGGCGATGTAGGTGTCGGCAGCCACCGCGTCACGGCGGTACGACCAGCGGTCGAACATGAATTCCAGATAGGCGCGCTCGCGGCCACTGATCAGTGCCTCGGGCAGGTCCGCCACCTGGTTGAACATGAAGTGCCAGAGGAAGATGTTGTCGGCCGGCGCAGCGAAGATGCCCGGTTCCGGGGCCAGGCCGGGAATCACCGCCTCGGTGACGGCCAGCTGGCGCACTGCCTGCGGCTGGTCGCTGGCCAGCGCATAGGCAATCCACATGCCGATGTCATGCCCGACCACCTGGTAGCGGGAATGACCCAGCGCCTGCATGGTCTGGTGCAGGACGGCGGCGGCGCTGCCGGTGTCGTAGCCGTGGGTGGGGCGGTCGGATTCACCTATGCCCGGCGGATCAACCGCGATGGCTTCGAAACCAGCCTCGGCCAGGGCGTGCAGCACATGGCGCCAGGCGTACCAGGTCTGCGGCCAGCCGGGAATCAGCAATACGGGTTCACCGTGGCCGGCGGATACGCAATGCACGCGCTGGCCATCGATGCGCAGGTAGTGGTGGCGCAGGGCGTCGTCGCCGGCAGCGCCAGCGGAAAGGGAAGTGGTCATGGGGGAGTGCTCCGTTGGGGCTCAGGCGATGCCGAGCATCTGCTGCATCTGTGCGGTGCTGATCGGTGCACCGGCGAAGTCGTCGAAGATCTTGTCGGTGACCGGAATGATGTGGTCGCGGATGAATGCGGCGCCTTCGCGCGCGCCGGCTTCCTGGTCCTTCAGGCAGCACTCCCATTCCAGCGTCGCCCAGCCCTGGTAGTCGTACTGGGCCAGCTTGGAGAAGATCGACTTGAAGTCGACCTGGCCGTCGCCCAGCGAGCGGAAGCGGCCTGCACGTTCGGTCCAGTCGGCGTACCCGCCATAGATACCCTGGCGACCGCTGGGACGGAACTCCGCATCCTTGACATGGAACATGCGGATCAGCGGGTGATAGATGTCCAGGTACTCCAGGTAGTCCAGCTGCTGCAACACGAAGTGGCTGGGATCAAACAGGATGCGGCAGCGCTCGTGCTGGCCGACGCGCTCGAAGAAGCGCTCGAAGCTGGTGCCGTCATGCAGGTCTTCGCTGGGGTGGATCTCGTAGCAGAGGTTGATGCCGTTGTCCTCGCAGGTATCGAGGATCGGCCGCCAGCGTCGCGCCAGTTCATCGAAGGCCGCGTCGATCAGGCCCGGCGGGCGCTGCGGGAACGGGAACAGGTAGGGCCAGGCGAACGAGCCGGAGAAGGTGCCCATGTCCTGCAGGCCGAGACGGCGTGACGCGCGCGCGGCCAGGTGCAACTGCTGCTGCGCCCATTCGCTGCGGGCCTTCGGATTGCCGCGCAGTGCTTCCGGCGCGAAGCCATCGCAGAGTTCATCGTAGGCCGGATGCACGGCCACCAGCTGGCCGAGGATGTGGGTGGTCAGTTCGCTGACCTGCAGGCCGTGCTCGGCCAGGGTGCCGCGAATGTCATCGCAGTAGTCCTGGCTGTCGGCGGCGGTGGCCAGATCGAACAGGCGTGCATCCCACGCGGGAATCTGCAGGGCCTTGAAACCGTGGCCGGCGGCCCACGCGGCAATGCCGGCAAGTGAGTTGAAAGGGGGCTGGTCTCCGGCGAACTGCGCCAGGTGCAGGCTGGGGCCCTTGAGGGTCTGCATGTGTTGCTCCAATTGTTTGTCGATCGACAAAGAATAGGCGCGACCCTCGCGGTGGTCAACACCCGCGTTACACTGCGCGCCTCACTGGAGCAGGCAGGCAGATGGCAGGGCGACCGCGCGAATTCGACAGGGACCAGGCGTTGCGCAAGGCGATGCTGCTGTTCTGGCAGCACGGCTATGAAGGCACGTCGATGTCGGCACTGGTCGAAACGCTGGGCATCGCGTCGGCGCGCATCTACGCCGCGTTCGGCAGCAAGGAGCAGCTGTTCCGCGAAGCCGTGGCGCTGTACGAAGAGGGGGAGGGCGGTTTCGCACCGCGCGCGCTGGAGCAGGCAACATTGCGTGAGGCGATCGGCTCGATGCTGCGCGAAGCCGTGCTGACCTACACCCGTCGCGGGCGCCCGCATGGTTGCCTGGTGGTGTCCTCGGCCAGCAGCGTGTCGCCCGATGGCGAAGGCGTGCGGGACTGGCTGGCCAGCCATCGTCGCCAGCGCACGGCGGCGATCATCGCGCGCCTGCAGCAGGCGCAGGCCGAGGGTGAGCTGGCCGACGACGCGGCAGTGCAGGCACTGGGCGATCACTTCGCCACGGTGCTGCATGGCATCTCGGTGCAGGCCCGTGACGGCATCAGCCGCGAGCGCCTGCTGGCGATGGTCGATGTCGCGTTGACCCCGCTGCCCTGAGTCAAGCCTTCAGGGCGTGCGGAATGCCCGGTGACTGTGCCGAAACCGCTTGTTTCGCCGGGTTTGAGTGCTGCGCAACGAAATCGTAACAATTTGGGGGATAATGGCCGCTTGCGCAGTTTTCCTCCTTTTTGCCGCCCGGCCCGCGCAGGCCGCACGGACGCCTCCTCAGAGCATTGCATGCCCTCCCATACCGATTCCCGCCGCCTGTCGGGTCTGTCGTCTTCCCTTGTTTCCTTCCGCCGCCACCCGCTGGCACTGGCCTGTGCCGGCCTGGCCCTGGTCGGCAGCTTCGGTGCCGCCGCGCAGGACAGCGCGCCGACCCCGACCGGCCTGGACACGATCACCGTGACCGCCGAACACCGTGAGCAGAACCTGCAGGAAGTGCCGGTTTCGGTCGGCGTGGTGCAGGGCGAGCGCATGCGCGACTTCACCGCCGGCGGCGACGACACCCTGCTGGCGCTGTCCGGCCGCGTGCCGAGCCTGTATGCGGAAACCACCACCGGCCGCATCTTCCCGCGCTTCTACATCCGCGGCCTGGGCAACATCGACTTCTATCTGGGTGCCTCGCAGCCGGTGTCGATCATCCAGGACGACGTGGTGCTGGAACACGTGGTGCTGAAGTCCAACCCGGTCTATGACGTGGACCAGGTGGAAGTGCTGCGCGGCCCGCAGGGCTCGCTGTTCGGTCGCAACACCACTGCTGGCATCGTCAAGTTCGACACCCTGAAGCCGACCCAGGACTACACCGGCCGCGTCAGCGCCAGCTACGCCACCTACAACAGCGTGTCGATCGACGGCGGCTTCGGCGGCCCGATCAACGACATCGCCTCGTTCCGCGTGTCGGCCCTGTACCAGCACCGCGACGACTACGTCGACAACACCTACAAGGGCCCGAGCGCCGATGGCACGGTCAGCCCGAAGAAGAACGCCATGGGCGGCTTCGATGACCGCAACGTGCGCGCGCAGCTGCTGCTGACCCCGAGCGACCAGTTCTCGATCCTGGCCTCGGCCCACGCCCGCGATTACGAAGGCACCTCGACCCTGTTCCTGCGCGGCGCGCTGACCAAGGGCTCGAACAAGACCGACGTGCCGCGCGACAAGGTTGCCTACGACGAAGCCGACAACAACCCACAGGCCTACAAGACCTACGGCGGTTCGGTGAAGGCACGTTACGACTTCGGCGCGATCGACTTCACCTCGATCACCGCCTACGAAACCACCTCCGGCTACAGCCGTGGTGACACCGACGGTGGCGCCGCGGCGAACTTCCCGGTGAACGGCGTGCCGAACGGCTACGGCCAGTCGATGGGCCGCATCCGCGACCTGGACCAGTGGACCCAGGAATTCCGCCTGGCCAGCCATGACGACAGCGCCCTGCAGTGGCAGGCCGGTGCGTTCTACTTCAACGGCAGCGACACCACCGACTTCTACCAGCGCGCATGGTTCCTGCAGGGCGCGGCACGCAACCCGAACAACTGGGTGCGCCTGCGCAACAAGAACACCTCGTGGGCCGGTTTCGGCCAGCTGAGCTACGCCTTCACCGACAAGTTCACCGTCACTGCCGGCCTGCGCCAGACCAAGGACGAGAAGCACACCCGTCTGCTGAAGACCGCCGATACCGCCGCCGGCGTGGTCACCTACAAGGGCCGCACCGACGTCAAGATGTCCGACACCACGCCGAGCTGGGATCTGAGCGCGATGTATCAGTTCACCCCGAACGTGAGCGTCTACGCCAAGGTCGCGCGCGGTTTCCGTGGCCCGACCATCCAGGGCCGTTCGGCGGTGTTCAATGCCGACTTCACCACCGCCGATTCCGAGACGATCCTGTCCTGGGAAGCGGGCGTGAAGAGCAGCCTGTGGGACAACCGCCTGCGCCTGAATGCCACCGCGTTCACCTACACCGTCAACGACATCCAGCTCAACGGCAACGATTCGGACGGCAACGGCGTGCTGTTCAACGCCGACAAGGCCAAGGCCTACGGCTTTGAAGCCGACATGGAACTGCGCCCGATCCCGAACCTGACCCTGAGCGCCGGCCTGAGCCTGCTGCACAGCGAGATCAAGGACAAGCGCGTCTACGCGCAGGTCTGCGGCCTCAACGGCCAGGTGGTCTGCACCGTCGGCGACCCGACGATCAAGGTCGGTGCCAACACGTTCGCCCAGATCGACGGCAACCCGCTGCCGAACGCGCCGAAGTACAACGTCAACCTGGCCGCCCGCTACGACTTCCCGGTCAGCGACGCCGGCACCATGTTCGTCTCCACCGACTGGAACAAGCAGGGTTACACCAGCTTCGTGCTGTACGACAGCAAGGAGTTCAACTCCAAGGGTGATTTCGAGGGCGGCCTGAAGATCGGCTACTCGGGCAACTATGGTGCCTACGAAGTGGCGCTGTTCGCGCGCAACATCACCAACGAGAAGAACCTCAAGGGTGTGATCGAGAACTACATGGCGGCGGTTTACAACGAACCGCGCACCGTGGGTGTCTCGTTGAACATGAACTGGTAAGCCTTACCCCGTCGTGTAACGGAAACGGCGCTCATCGAGCGCCGTTTTTAGTTGCTGGCCAGGCATCATCCGTGCTCAAGGCGTGGCGCTGACGCCCTTGCCCAGCGCTGCATCGGACGGCGCACTGGGGCCCAGCACCTGCAGCTGCATCGCCTCCATCCGCTCCAGTACCTTGCGCTGCTTGCCGTTGAGGCCGCGCGAGGTGATTGCGATGTGCTTGCGTGCAGCGTCCAGCGGCGCGGGTTGGTAGTGCACCCTGAAGCGGCGCAGGGCGCATCCCGTCAGCTTGTCGACCGGTGCGCAGTCGTTCGCGTTGAAATCGATATCGCCGTCGGCGGCAACAATGAAGGGGCTGAGCAGGATCTGCCCTTCGCGGGCAGTGAAGCCTAGTGGCGCGTGGGCCTTGGCGATGACCGCCTGGATGCGTACGGCAGGGATATCTTCAGGGACGATCCTGTCATCCCAGTAGCCTTCGGTCGGGCGCGAGGTTTCGTAGTTCTGGGTGCCCCATGCCACGCAGTTGCCGGAGGCCACATGCACCGAGATGCAGACCTGCTGGGAGTGCTGATCGGTCAGGACGCCGGGTGGTACCCAGACCTTCTTCCAGGAATAGAAACGGTAATCGACGTCGGCCAGGCGGGTGGCGCCGATGTCCTTCGATACTTCGTCCGTGGTCCCTAGCGGCTTCAGCTTGGCTACGCGGGTGTTCAGGCGGTAGTTCTCCGCACCGTTCAGCAGATAGGTGCCCGGCGGAATCAGATGCACCTCGAACACGTCCATCAACACCGTCCGCTGCGGGCCGGTTTCCAGTTCGTTGGTGTTGAACAGCTGCACATAGCCCTGGGAGGGAATGTCCTTGTGCTGGAAGGACACTCGCGTCGAGAACCCGGGTAGGTCGGTCGAGCGGTTGCCCAGATGAAAGCCTGGGACCGGAGAGCCGACGCCTGGCCCGCCGTTGTGCACGGCATACGGGGCCGGCACCAGCACGGCAACCAGACCGTCGCGGGTGGCACCGTCAATGATGTCCACCAGCTTGGCTGTGTTCTCCTTTTCCTGTGCATAGGAAAGCGGTGCTGCCTGCCCAGAGCATGTCAGGCCCAACGTGGTTAGCAGCAGTGCGCAGGCGGTCGCGATCTTGAGGCTCCGCATCGACGTCTCCTTGTCAGTACCGGCAAACCCTAGCACGGCCCCTGCAGGCTTGAGGTGCACGGCGCCGGCGTGGTCCGGCGCCTTGTGCCATCAACGTGCGGGCAGCAGCGCCTGCAGCCGCGACTCCAGTTCCTGCTGGCGCCAGCCGGCCAGTGCGGCTGGCCATTGGCGGCGTTCCAGATAGCTTTCCAGATGCTTGCGGGATGCCAGCACGCCATCCGGCAGGCCCAGCTCGCGGCTGCGTTCGGCCACCGCGTCCTGCAGCTTCTTCACTACCTGCTTGTTGCTGTCGTTGGCGGGCAGTGCCAGCGGTGCCTCGGCCTCATCGGCCAGCGGCGTGGACAGTGCCTGCCAGACCGCGCCTGCCAGCTTGCGCGGTGCCTTCGGGAACTGCTCGAACAGCTTGCCCAGCGCAGTCTCGTCGGCCGGTGGCGTGCGCGCCAGGGTGGCGGCCAGTTCGTTGTCCAGGATCCAGCTTCGCGGGCGGTCGCTGTTGCGTGCCTGCACATCACGCCAGCGCAGCAAGCGCAGCAGGCGGTGCTGTGCGGCGGCGTCGAGGAACTGCGCCGAGCGCATCGCCAGATGCGGCCAGCGGTCCTCGTCGTTGGCGACGCTGGCCAGCAGGCGCTCGCCATCGTCGTGCAGCCACTGCTGGCGGCCGAGCGCCTGCAGCTTGGCATCAATGGCGTCATGCAGCGCGAACAGGTGCTCGACATCGTCGGCGGCATACTGCAGCTGCGACTCGGAAAGCGGGCGGCGCATCCAGTCCGAACGGGTTTCGCCCTTGGCCAGCGCCACGCCGGTGATCTCCGCCACCAGCTTCTGGTAGCCCATGCCGCCGCCGATGCCGGCCAGCGATGCCCCGATCTGGGTGTCGAACAGTGGTCGCGGCAGCACGCCGCACGCCCACTTGAAGGCGACCAGGTCTTCGCTGGCGCTGTGCATCACCTTGGTGATGGATTCATCGGCCAGCCACGGTGCCAGCGCCTCGGTCATGCCGGGAATCAGCGGGTCGATCAGCAGGATGTCCTGCCCGACCGCCATCTGCACCAGGGCCAGCTGCGGCCAGAAGGTGCGTTCACGGATGAATTCGGTGTCCAGGCCGATGCGGGTCGGGCGCTGCTGGAAGTACGCATCCAGCTCGGCGGGGGTGGTGATCCAGGTTGCCACGGTTCAGGGCCTACTACTCGTGTTTGCTCAGGCAGGGGAGAATAGCCTAACGTCGGTGCGCGTCCGTGCCGAAGGAGGCTCCGCTTGCGTTTTCCGTTGTCGTCCGCGCTGTGCACCGCCCTGGCCATGGCCTTGGCAGGCTGCACGCCGTCGCCCCCCACGGCAGCGGACCGGAGTGCCGGGGAGGAGGCGCGCCCGTCCGCGAACGCAGACAGCGACGAGCGCCCGCAGGCCGGGCAGGGCAGCGTGACCATCGCCGGTGAGGATGCCGCCGAGGATGTACAGCAGTGGACGCCGCCGCGGGTGGACCGCCAGGGCCGCAGCCTGGCCCAGTTGCGCCGCGCGGCCGGGCAGGCCTTCACCGAGGGCCGGCTGTATGAGGATGCCGATGCCGCCATCCCGCTGTGGCTGGCGGTACAGGAAGAGGACCCGGATGACCGCCAGGCCCGCCAGGGCCTTCAGCGTGCCCGCCAGCGCCTGCAGCAGCAGGCGGATGCGCTGCTGGTGCGGCCGCTGAAGCAGCGCGAGGCGCTGGCCGAGGCCAGCCGCCAGGCGCTGGTGCTGCTGACCCTGGCGCCCAAGGACGAGAAGGTACGCGCACTGCAGGGTCGGGTGGAGCTTGCCCAGCGGGTGGTCGCTTACAACCGCGCCGGTGAAGAAGACCTGCGCTCGGACCGGATCGGCGAGGATGGCGACGGGGCTATCGGCAACTTCCGCGAGGCGCTGGCACTGGACGAGAACAACAGCCGTGCACGGCAGGGACTGGCCGCGGCCGAAAGCGGGCTGATCCGTCGTGCCGAGGACGCTGCACGCACGCGCGATTTCGCCAGCGCGGGCACTTGGCTGGCCGAAGCCAGCAAGGTGCGCGACTCGTCGCCGACCATTGCCGACGCGTTCGAGCGCATCGAGCAGATCCGTGCGGCGGCATTGCTGCAGCTGCGCGATGACGGCCTGCGCGACCTGTCCACGCCGCAGGGCCTGAAACCGGCACGCGAGAAACTGGCCGAGGCCCTGCGCATCGCCCTGCCGGGAGACGCGGTGGTGGCCCAGCTGCGTGAGCGTATCGACCTGGCCACCCACTACGGCAGCTTCCGCCCGGGACAGGTGTTCAGCGACGCCATGCGTGATGGCGGACGCGGGCCGCAGATGGTGGTGGTGCCGCATGGCGGTTTCCAGATGGGCGCCGGTGATGCCGAACCGGGTTCAAGCGATGCCGAGCGACCATCGCACTATGTGCGCTTTGATCGAGGCTTCGCGATGGCGATCACCGAGGTCACGGTCAGCGATTTCCAGCGCTACGTGAAGGCGACCAATGCGCGCCCCCGGGCGACGCGGCGCGGCCATTCGGTGGTCTATGACGAACGCAGCGGCAATTTCATCCGCCGCAGTGGCGTGGACTGGCGCTCGGATTACGACGGTGGCCGCGCGATGGCCAATTCGCCGGTGATGCACGTCAGCATCCGCGATGCCGAAAACTACGCGGCGTGGTTGTCCGAGCAGACCGGGCGCAGCTACCGGTTGCCCAGTGAAGCAGAGTTCGAGTACGCGCTGCGCGGCGGCAACAGTGGTCGCTACCCCTGGGGCGATGCGGGCACGCCGCCGCCGGGCAGCGGCAATTTCACCGGCAGCAAGGATGTGTCGCCCTCCGGGCGGCATTGGCACAACGCCTTCATCGGTTATGGCGATGGCTGGTGGGGGCCGGCACCGGTAGGGAGTTTCCAGGCCAATGCCTTCGGCCTGCACGACATGGGCGGCAATCTCAGCGAATGGGTGGCCGATTGCTGGCATGCCAGCTACCGGCGCGCGCCCGCCGATGGCGCCGCCTGGTTCAACCCGGGCTGTCGCGCACGGGTGATCCGGGGGGGCAACTGGGCCAATGCGCCGGAGCAGACCCGCGCCGCCTGGCGGCAATCCCAGGACTCGGATACCACCAACGCGCGCATCGGCTTCCGCCTGGTACGCGGCATCTGAACGGCAGCCGGCTTCACCCGCTGCTGGCATCGGCGCACTAAGATTGCGCCGTGCCCGCCGGCCGGCGGGGCCTGCTGGAAGCCGACCCGATGCGCAACGATCCCTTTTCCCGCCCGCCACAAGGCTCGCAGCGCCGCGGCCTGTTCGGCAACATCCGCTGGTGGGTGCTGCTGCTGGCCGCCGGCTACGCGGTCTTCTACTGGTTTTCCAACCGCACGGTGGATCCCTATACCGGTGAGAAGGTGATGATCGACAGCAGCCTGGACGCGCGCCAGGAGACTGCTTTGGGGCTGCAGGCCTACCAGCAGATCCTGTCGCAGGAACGGCCGATGGACCCCAATGCACCGATCGCGCGTGATGTGCGTGACATCGCCCAGCGCCTGATCGCCAAGGTCGATGTGGTGGAGACCGCGCTGGCCCAGGAGCATGGCGTGCAGCCGGCGCATTTCGCGCGGGACTTCCAGTGGGAAGTGAATGTGATCCCCTCCGACCAGGCCAATGCGTTCTGCCTGCCGGGCGGCAAGATGGCGGTCTACACCGGGCTGGTGCCGGTGGCGCGCACCCGCGATGCGATGGCGGTGGTGATGGGCCACGAGATCGCGCATGCGCTGCTGCGCCATGGTGCGCAGCGCATGGCCCAGCAGAAGCTCACCCAGATCGGGCAGGTGGCCGGCGCCGCCAGCGGCATGGATGCACAGCAGCAACAGATGATGATGTCGGCGATGGGTTATGGCTACCTGCTGCCGTATGCGCGCAGCCACGAGACGCAGGCCGACGAAGTGGGGCTGATGCTGGCCGCAGCGGCGTGCTTCGACCCGCGCGAGGCGGTGCCGTTGTGGCAGCGCATGGGCCAGGCCAGTGGTGGCCAGTCGCCACCGGAGTTTTCCTCGACCCACCCGAACCCGGGCACCCGCATCCAGAATTTGCAGGCGCTGATGCCGAAGGCACTCGAGTACCGGCAGAAGTTCTGCGAGCAGGCAAAGTAGAGGGTGTTGTTCGGCAGGGCTTGCAGCCCTGCACCTGCCGAAGCCAGAGCAACAGCAACCGCCGAAGCAAAAGCTGGCTATCCGTGGGATGGCGGGGTGGGTCCGGTTGCGGGAGACGCCGTAAACCCGTCCATGGGGGCTTGGCCGCGGCATCCATGCCGCGGACACTC
>NZ_JBSPUQ010000006.1:0-248757 GCF_056861055.1 Stenotrophomonas sp. 115C5 | reverse complement strand
GTCGAGCATGGCTTGTATGTTCCTCCCGGCTCCTACGCTGTATGTAGGAGCCAGGGTGGAGGGACCGTCAAGCATGCATCTGCGGATACCAGCCGACAGACGAGTCGAGCGATCCCCATCCCGCACACGAACGTCGATAAAGGATCGTACGGCCCCCAAAGGGGATCGTCGATGTAGGCAAGCTAACGTCGGTGCGGTACCACCCCAGCCCTTTAAAGATAGCTGGGAGCCGTACAAATGTCTGATTCTCTCGATATTGGCGTGGACGTGGACTCCAAGGAGTTCGTGCCGGCGGTGGCCGACCGCAAGGCCGGTGACAGGGTCGCCAACACCCGGGCCGGGATAGCCAAGTGGCTCAAAACCTTGCCCCAGCGATGCCGGATTGGCATGGAAGCGACGGGACGGTACTACGAGTTGTTGGCTCGGATGGCTGGCCAGGCGGGCCACGTTGTCTATGTAATCGATCCACGGCTGATCAAGAACTACGCTCGGGCGACGGGCTCGCGCGGCAAGACAGATGCCATGGATGCCCAAGCGATCGCCCGCTATGTGAAGAAGGAGAGCGACCGCCTGCGTGAATACGTACCGCGTACTGACGAGCAGCAGCAGATGCACGATTTGCTGCGCAAGCGGCGAGCGCTGGTGGAGACGCGCGCGCGCTTGGAGCAATCCTTCGGGGTAAGCAAAAGTGACCCTGGGGAGCTGTCTGATCTGTTCTGCGCTCTGGCTGGGACGCTGTCCGAGCTGGAAAGCGAACTGCAGCGCTTGGGCCGCGATGGAGAGCATGGCGCGCTCTACAAGCGCCTGCTGACCATCCCGGGTATCGGCCCTGCCGTCGCGTCCCACCTGATTTACTACATGACGCGCTGGCCGTTGGCCAACGCCAACGCATGGATTGCCTGCACCGGCCTGGATCCCCGGCCCAACGAGTCTGGCGGCAGAACTGGACGACGTCGGCTGTCCAAACAGGGCGCACCGATGCTGCGCCAGATGCTCTACATGGCTGCAATGGGGCTCAAGCGGTGTCGCCGGGGGCAACCGCTCTACGACGAGCTGTCAAAACGCGGTCACCCCAGCACCGCCGTCTTCAACATTCTGGCAAGGAAGCTGGCCAGGATCGCCTGGGGCGTGTTCAAAAGCGGCCGAGACTTCGATCCGGCCATGCTGAAGGTCGGTCAAGCCTGCTTCCAGCAGGCTTGACCACGAACATAGGATCTCGACTCTACAAAGTCAATGTCGAGCAGGCTCGCCGCCGCCCGGGCAACGGTTACCATCGGAAGCCCAGCCGCAGGAGCCTTCCATGCCCACCGCTACCGCCCTTGCCACCCTGTTCGCTGCATTGCTGGCTACCCCGGTGCTGGTGCTGGCCCAGGACTCGATCCTACCGCAGCAGCGCGATGCCGCCGGTAATGTGATGGAGCCATTGGGGCAGGTGCTGATCGCGAGTGAGACTGGACCGTCGGGGCTTTATGACTGCACGCGGGACGGCAACTGGTGCGTGCGCGTGCAGCCGGTCGCCGAGGAGGGTGACCGGCCGACCGTGCTGGAAGTGCTTGAGAAGGGGCCGGGCCAGGGCAAGCCTCACACCTACCACGTCAGCATCGACGTGTCGCAGGAAAGCGAGCTGTCGCTGTGGCCGTGGATCGTGCGCCTGGCCCCGGGCGTGGGCAGCGATGAAACAGTGACCGACCCGCAGCAGCGCACCCGCCAGAATGTGCTGGTGGGCGGCATCGTCACGTTCAGCACCATGTACTCCGGTGGAGGTGCCGACGCGTCCTCGCTGCAGTTGGCACGCGTGCGCCACCTGCAGGACGACATCCAGGTGGACGATGATGTGCTGACCCTGCCATGGCGGGGTAACGCGATGATCCGCGCCTGTTTCAGCGAACAGGACAGCAAGCAGCGCGCAGGCGCCTGTCACGACGAGTACGGCTTCTCGGCGAAGCTGGTGCTGGATACGGCTGCCGAGGGCATGCCGGTGCTGCGCTACCAGACGGTGGCGACCCGGTTCCCGGCTGGTGTTTCGCGCTTCGAGGATTCGCTGGCCAAGGGGCCGCTGAAGAAGAAGGACCTGCGCACCGAGCAGGATCCGGCGTGCACCTATACGCGGTTGTTCCACTTCCGCGGGGGCATGTTCCACCCGGACCAGGCGCTGCCGGACTGCGCCCGCTATACCGAACCCTGAAGTGTAGAGTCGAGCCACGCTCGACTCGGGTTCTCGCGTGGCCCGACCGCAGAGCAGCCGAGCGTGGGCTCGGCTCTACAAAAACTGAGGCGGCGCTTACTCGCAGCGGGTGGCGGTGATGATGTTGTCCTTGTCCACGAACACGCGCAGGCGGTCCTGGCGGATGTCCTTGGTGGTGATGGTGCTGGGGCCGATCGGGTTGACCAGGCCGGCACCGCTCTCGCGGGATAGGCGGCGGATGTTGGGCTCATTGGCCGGCTGGCCGATCGCCCAGCCCAGCTGGCTGGCGTCACAACGGCCGCTGCCTTTGACTTCCGGGCCAGGGGTGCTGACGCAGGCCGACAGCAGCAGGGCAGAGGCCGGCAGCAACAGGGACAGACGGAATGCGGACATGCGAGCGCTCCTGCGCAGGGGAAGATGGCGGGAACGATAGCACCGAGCGTGCGAACGGCGTCAGCGCCCCGGTCATTGCCGGCACAGCGTGGTCATTGCATAGTGGGAGGAATGGCTGGCAGTACGCCAGCGGGCAGGCCGGGCCTTTCCGGCGCAGATGTTGGATACGGTATGACGGCAGGCAGTTTCCGCGGCAAGGACAAGACGATGACGGCGCTGGCGTTGTCGTTGCTGGGCGTGGCGTTTGCCGCCTCCGCTGCCGATCCGGAAGCCGCGCCGGTCGAATCCCCGGTATTCGGCGCCTGGCGCAACCTGCAGACTGAAGCGGGCTACGCGCCTGCGCAGCGCAATCTGGCGTTTGCCATGCTGCCGCAGGCGGCCACCCGCGGTGACCGTTTCGCCATCCTCGACCGTGAGGGCAAGCGCGCGGTGTGCTGCCTGCAGGTGGCCAGCCCCTCGCTGGGCGTGGCCGCGCTGCGCGAGCAGTACCACCTGCCGCAGGCCTGGGTGACCGACCTGAGCAATGGCCGCAGCCCCGCACGTCCCTATGTGCCGCACGTCTATGCGATGCAGCGGGTGGACGAGCTGGCCGACTACAGCTTCGCCGATGTACCTGGCGCCTACAGCGACCTGGGTGGGCTGCTGATTCCGGAAGGTGCCGCGCTGGATGCGGACAGCAGCGCCGTGCGCCTGGGGGACACCCGCTACCGGCTGCATTTCCAGCGCCAGCCGCACGCCGATGACGACGGCGCGCTGGATCGCTACAGCCTGCAGGCGGGTGAGGGCGAGGCGCCGATCGTGGTTGAAGTGCCGTTCGGCACCTACTGATTGCAGCTTCGCACTGGCTAGAATGCAGCGCGGCGCTGTCTGCCGTGCCTGCTCCGTGAGTGGTTTCCGTGTCCTTTCGCCCCTTCCTGCTGCCGTCCCTGCTGTTGTTGTCCGCCTGTGCCAGCGCGCCGCCGCCGGCCCATTCCGACGCGTTATGGCGATTGATCGAACGTGACTGCCGGGGCGCCGAAGGTCCACGCGGCGACTGCCTGCGCGTGGAGACGGCCGCGGATCGCCGCGATGTGCTGGTCAAGGACGCGCACGGCGACTACCAGTTCCTGCTGATGCCGCTGGACAAGGTCAGCGGTATCGAGAACCGCCGCCTGTACCAGCGTGGTGCACCGAACTACTTCGCTGCAGCCTGGCAGGCGCGCAGCCACACCGAACAGGCCTTGCGGCAACCGCTGCCGCGCAACGTCGCCAGCCTGGCGTTGAACTCGCCGCACGGCCGGTCACAGCACCAGTTGCATATCCATGTGGATTGCCTGCGTGCCGACGTGCTGCAGGCGCTGGACACGCATGCTGCCGCCCTGGGCAGCCGCTGGGCACCGTTGCCGGTGCTGCTGCGCGGCCATCAGTACCAGGCCCGCCTGCTGCCGGGCGCGGAACTGACCGCCAATCCGCTCAATCTTCTGGCCTATGACCTCGCAGGCGTGGATGATGTGGGCCAGTGGAGCCTGGTCGTGGCCGGCCGGGACGCAGTGCAGGGCGGCCCGGGCTTCATTCTGCTGGCGACCCGTGTGGACGCCGGCACCGGCAACGAGGCCAGCGCTGAAGAGCTGCAGGACCACGCCTGCTCGGTGTTGACCGGCGCAGGCGACTCGCTGGAGCGGGTCCGCTAACCCTGGGGCTGCTGGCGGCTTCGCCAGACCGGTGCGGTCAGCGCCAGCAGCTGGCGATCCTGCCAGCCCTCCAGGTCCAGATGATGGTCGCGCAGCAGGCCTTCCTGCTCGAAGCCGAAGGCGTGCAGCGCAGTGGCGAACGGGTCATTGCAGTCCGGTGGCAGCATCACGAACAGGCGATGCAGGCCGACATCCTCGAACAGGAACGGGCACAGCGCCCGTAGCGCCGCGTCGGTATGCGGGTGCCAGTGCTGCAGCGACAGCAACTCGGCACTGCGCGCGTGCAGCGACTGCAGGCGGATATGCAGCTGATCCAGCACCGTGCCGTGTTCGTCGTCGAACACTCCCAGCAGCAGCTGATCGTTGTCCTGCTCCAGGCGCGAGCGATGCATGTGGGCGAGAAAGCGTGCTTCCTCGTCGATGTCGCCGGGGTGACGGCGGCCGCGCCGACGGCGGTCATCGAACAGGCGCCAGCGCGGCAGGTCGGTACGCTGGAAGGGGCGCAGGGTGACCGGTGCGGACTGCAGCTGCAGCAGGTGACGGCGCAGCACCGGGCGCAACGGGGGAAGGGGGGAGGTGGGATACGGGGTCATCATCCCCGGGACGATGGCCGTGCCCGCGGCGCCACACCATTCAAAACGTTGCAAAAGTGTGGCGGATGGCACTGCGGGTCTGATTCGGTTCAGGCATAAGGCCATCAGGCCTGGTCATTTCCGTTGAAACCCCCCATTCAGGACACTTTCGTTACGGGATCGTTATGTGCCGCACAGGCCGCTGTCCCGTACCACCACCCGCCAAACTCCCCAGGAAGCCCATGTCCGCCTCCCACAAGGCGCCGCGCCCGCGTCCGCTGGTGCTCGCACTGTCGTCCCTGATGCTGGTCTCACTGCCGGCCTTCGCGCAGGAAAGCGCACCCACCACATTGCAGGAAGTGAAGGTCACCGGCTCGCGTATTCCGCGCGCCAGTGTCGAGGGGCCCTCGCCGGTGACGGTGATCAGCCGGGAGCAGATCGATGCACAGGGCTACCGCAATGCCTTCGATGCGCTGAGCGCGCTGACCGAGAACACCGGCAACGTGCAGGGCGAGGACTTCGGCAATACCTTCACCCCGGCCGCCAACACCATCAACCTGCGCGGGCTGGGCCCGAACCGCACGCTGGTGCTGGTCAACGGCCGCCGCCAGGCCGACTACCCGCTGGCCTACGAGGGCTCGGTGAACGTGGTCAACCTGGCCAACATTCCCAGTGCGCTGATCGAGCGCATCGAGGTCCTGGCGGCCGGTGCGTCGGCGGTGTATGGCTCCGATGCCATCGCCGGTGTGGTCAACATCATTCTCAAGGACCGCTTTGAGGGTGTGGACGTGAACGTGCGCGCCGGTGGCACCCAGCAGGGCGGTGGTGACAACCAGCGCGCGCAGGTGGTCGGGGGTAGTTCCGGCGAGCGTTGGGATGCGCTGTTCGGCTTCGAGTTCGATGTGCGCAAGGCGATCCATGCGCGCCAGCGCGACTTCATGGATTCGCTGGATGATGACCCGGCCGGCAAGGCGCCGCAGGCGACCGCGATCGCCTATCGCCGCAATGCTGCCACCGGCCGCAACATCGATCCGGGCGTTAACGGCTGCGACGCAGCGTCGGACATCTATGGCGGGAGCGTGTTCCGCGCCAACAACCCGCGCCAGGGCTGGTACTGCGGCAGCAATGAGGCAGCGGCCAGCTATTGGACGGTGCAGACCGAGAAGCGCAACCTCAACGGCTACGGCCTGTTGACCTTCCACGTCAACGAGACCACCGACCTGTTCGCCGATCTGGCCGTGGGCAGCGCGCGGATCTACAACAATACGCGTGCACCGACCTGGACCTCGGCCCGCAACTACTTCTACAACCAGACCACCGGCAACCTGGAAAGCTGGTACCGCCGCTTCGCGCCGGAGGAAATCGGCGGCCTGCCGCGCAATGCCAACCGCTTCCTGGAAAACTCGTGGTCGTTCAATGTCGGCGCACGTGGCCAGATCGGCGACAGCGGCTGGGAATACGAGGCGGTCTACAGCCGCTCGCGTTACGAGAACCGCACCCGCCGCCCGGTGCTGCTGGCCGGCATCAACGAATACCTGCTCGGCCCGAAGCTGGGCGTACGCAATGGCGTTGAGGTCTATGCGCCCGACCCGGCACGCCTGTTCAAACCGTTGACCCCGAACGAATACGAGGGGCTGTCCGACTACCAGGAAAGCCGCAATGCGGCATGGCTGCAGACCTTCAGCGCCAGCGTCAACGGCCGCCTGTTCGCGCTGCCCGGTGGCGACGCTGCATTGGCAGCGGTGGTCGAAGCCGGCAGCCAGGGCTACCGCAACCGCCCGGACCCGCGCCTGGGCAGCGGCGAGTTCTGGAACACCAGCGCCGGTATCGGTGCCGGCGGCGAGCGTGACCGCTATGCCGCAGGTGTGGAACTTCAGCTGCCGCTGCTGCAGTCGCTGACCACCACGCTGGCCGGTCGCTATGACCAGTACCGTGCCGGTGGCGAGCACATAGGCAAGGCGACCTGGAGCTTCGGCGTCGAGTTCCGTCCGGTCGAGAGCCTGCTGATCCGTGGTACGGCGGCGACCAGCTTCCGGGCGCCGGACATGAACTATGTGTTCGCGACGGAGACGCGCGGTTACAACCCGGGCATGACCGACTACTGGCGCTGCCGCACCGCAGGCCAGTCGTACGACAACTGTGACTACAACGGCCTGTCGATCGACTACAGCAACCGCGCCAATGCGCAGCTGCAGCCGGAATCGGCCAAGTCGTATGGCTTCGGCGTGGTCTGGTCGCCGCTGTCTGGCCTGGATTTCAGTGCCGACTACTACGACATCCGCATCGACAACGAGGTGACCAGCCTCGATACCAGCCGCATCCTGCGTGACGAGGCCGATTGCCGCCTGGGCCGCACGCTGGGCGGCGAAGCGCGCGATATCGGTTCACCGCTGTGCCAGGACGCGCTGTCGCGGGTGATCCGCAACCCGTCCAACGCAATCGTGCAGCCGGACCAGGTGACCCGTGTGCTGATCAATCCGATCAACGCCGCCTCCGAATCGGTTCGTGGCCTGGACCTGAAGGGCAACTGGCGTTTCGATGCCGGCCGTTATGGCCGCTTCACCACGCGCCTGGCCTACACGGTGGTGCTGGAGCACAAATACCGGCAGTTCTCCGATGATCCGGAGCGTGACATCCGCAATTCGCTGGATGACTACCAGTGGCGCAGCAAGGCCAACGGCAGTATCACCTGGAACCAGGGTGACTGGACCACCACGCTGTACGGCAACCGCTTCGGCTCGCTGCCGAAGACCGATGGCAGTGGCCGCATCGCGCCGTACATGACGTACAACGCCAGCGTGTTCCGCCAGTTCGGCGAGAACCTGTCGGTGGGCGTGATCGTCAACAACCTGCGCGACAGCCGCCCGCCGGCGGACAAGAACGGAGGCGGCTGGCCGTTCTACCCGGTCGGCAATTACGACCCGTACGGCCGCCAGTACTGGGTGCAGCTGGATTACCGGTTCCGCTGATCCGGCAGGCGAACGAAAGGCCCGGCATTGCCGGGCTTTTCTTTGTGCAGTGCACCGGTGCTGCCGCTGCGCGCGTGGCATGCTGTGGCGATACCCGGAGGATGATGCGCATGGATGCCAGAGTGTGGAGTGTGATTGCCGTGCTGGCCATTGCCGGTTGCAGCAGCAAGCAGGCGGCCAGTGTGGACGATGCTGCGGAGGCGGCCAGTGCCGCGCCCGTGCCGTCTCTTTCCAACGCAGTGACCGATGCTGGATCAGCGCGCGTGCCAACGGCATCGACGCGTGCGACGGCCGGGCAAGGGCCTGCGGATCCGGAGGGACACTTCCTCGAGGGCGAGCGCTCGCTGTTGACTGAAGGAGCACTGTCGGCGGAAAAGAGCGACGTGATCCTGGGCTCGGACAACGCCTTTGCGCAGGCGATCAGCCAGTTCGAGCAGGATGCGGCGGGCCACCCGGAAGTGCAGGACCTGACCCGGCTCTACAGGACGGCCGCGACCCGGCTCATCGGCAGCGACGGCACGCTGGTGTCTTTTGCGTGTGGCTACAGCCTGTGTGTCGGCGAGATCCGCAGCCGCACCGATGAGGATTTCAGCGCCTGGTCCGAGGCGATCGGCATGGACAAGGCAAGGCCGGTCTACAGCCTGACCACGGCACCGATGACGTGGGGCAGGGACCAGCACGGTGGGCGTTTCGTGTTCTCGGTGGACCCGGCCGCCAACGCCATCACGGGTCAGTAGCGTCGCGCTACGGCAGCGCCTGTACCAGGTACGACTCGATGACGTAGCTGAAAGGCTGCTGCTGGCGGTCGCGCAACAAGGCACGCACCTCCAGGATCACGCCGTGATCGCCTTCACCCCGCGGCGGCCAGAACGTCTGGTCAGTCAGGGTCTGGCGCTGGAAACCGAGCGGGCCGACCACGCGGCCGAACGGTTCGTCGGTGCTGTCCAGCACCTGGTTCATGGCCGGGCTGAGGTGGCCGGGCAGGTACCAGTTGTCGGCCTCGGACAGTACGCGGCTGCCGCAGACCAGCTGCACGCGGCGATAGCGCAGTTCGGTACCCGGCGTCGCGCCCAGCGCCTGCAGCACGTCGGCGGGGGCAGGCTTGTCCTGGCCGTGTATGCGCACCGCGCGCACCCGCGCCTGTTCGGCCAGGCCATGCTCGGCGCACCAGTGTTCCAGCGTGGCGGTGGCGCTCTGCCCGGACAGCACGCGCTGGTGCAGTCGCTCGACCAGTGCCGCCGGGGCGATGCGCTGCTGGCCCGGCGGCGACTGCAGCGGCGCAGCGGCCGCTGCATCAGTGGCGGACAGGCTGGCGATCGGGGCGGCGGCAAGCAGGGACGCGGCCTGCCAGCGGCGGAGACGATCGTGGCGGTCGGACGGGCCCATGCGGCATCACAACGGAAACAGGCGCCCATGTTACCCGTTCAGGGGTGTGCACGGCGTGGCTGCGACCGGTTGTCGCAGGGGGAGTCATCGTTCTGGTGAATGTGTGCCATCCAGATATTTCGTTGGCCGATGGTGGCGGCGGGGCGCACGATGGCGGCAGTCTTGGCATTCCGGGAGTTCCCGATGACCCTCCAGTTCGTCCATGGCGGTGTCGACCGCCACGGTGCGCCGCTGCATTTTCATATCCGTGATGGCCGCATCAGCGGCCTCAATGGCGAGGCCGCGCCGGATGACGGGGCGGAATGCGTCGACCTGCGGGGCTTCGCGGTGTTGCCCGGGCTGGTCGACGGCCACATCCACCTCGACAAGAGCTTTGTCGGCGACCGTTGGCACCCGCACCAGCCGGTGAACAGCCTGCGTGAGCGGCTGGCGGTGGAGAAGGCGGCGGTGGCGGGTGCGGCACCGATGGTGGACCGTGCCGAGGCGCTGATCCGCCAGTGCAGTGCTTTCGGTACCGTGGCGATGCGCTGCCATGTCGATATCGACGCCAGCACCGGGCTTGGCCATCTCGAAGCCGTACGCGAGGCGGCGTTGCGCTGTGCGGACATCATGCGCTTCCAGCTGGTGGCGTTCCCGCAGGCCGGGGTGATGTCCTGCCCGGGTACCGCCGCGTTACTGGAGCAGGCGCTTGCCGCAGGCGTGGAGGTGCTCGGTGGCATCGACCCGACCACGCTCGATGGTGACGCCGAAGGCCAGCTGGCGCTGCTGTTCGGCCTGGCCGAGCACTACGGCGTGCAGCTGGACATCCATCTGCACGAGCCGGGCGAAACCGGCCTGGCGCAGCTGCTGCGCATCGCCGCGCGGACACGCGCCGTCGGCCTGCAGGGGCGTGTTGCGGTCAGCCATGCCTATGCGCTGGGCGACGTGCCGCTGGCGCGCGCGCTGCAGGTGGGCGAAGCATTGGCCACGGCGGGTGTGGCGATCATGAGCAACGCGCCGGGCGATCATCCGTTCCCGCCGCTGCGCGCGCTGCATGATGCCGGTGTGCGCGTGTTCGCAGGCAACGACAACATCCGTGACTGCTGGTGGCCGTATGGCAATGGCGACCTGCTGCAGCGGGCGATGTTGCTGGGCTACCGGTCCGGCTTCTACACCGATGCCGACTTGATGCTGGCGCTGGACATGGTCACCACCCATGCCGCGCAGGCGATCGGCCTGCCGCAGCATGGTATTGCCGAAGGCCGGCCGGCCACGTTCCTGGCCGTGCGTGCCGACCACGGCCCGGCCGCCGTGGCCGGGGTGCCGGTGGAGCGCAGGGTGGTGGTCGACGGCCGCTGGCTGTAGATCCACGCCGCGCAACCGCCTGTAGGGCCGAGCCATGCTCGGCGACCTTTCAGGCGTAATCGTCGGCGCGGGTGGCGATGAATTCCTCAAGCCACGCCAGCAGATGGGCGATGTCGATGATCTCGCCCTGCTCGACGCGCTTGAGCAGCAGCGTGCTGGCGCCGATCTGCAGGCTGCTGTCGGCATAGCGCAGCACCGCGTCGATGCCCCAGGCATCGGTCACCTGCATCCAGGCCAGGCCCGGCACGCGCTGGGCCAGGGTGTCACCGAAGGCCACGCCCAGTGCTTCCCAGCCGTCGCAGTCGTCACGATCGATCAGCTCGGCATCGACCACGCGCTGCAGGGTGGTGGCCGCCAGCGGCCACTGTACCGGCAACGTCGGAAAGCCGGCGGCCACGCGCGCGGCGATCAGCGAACGCTGGTGCTGCAGATGCGTCTGCAGGGCAGCGGGCAGGGGATCGAAATGGGTGGGAATTTCGTCGGACATGGCAAGGCGCCGTGGACCACGGAAACAAGAGTCACTGTAGCCGGCGATGTAGTGCCTTGGCGCGGCAGGTCTGATCAGATATCGATGATCAATGCGCGAACTCTGATTGCTCCCGCAGCTGCAACATCAAGGTCCGTATACGTCATTCTGCGCGGCTCAATCGTCCTCTCATGGGCTCAGCTGGACTTGCGCGCTTGCTGGATGACGAACTCCTCGAGGGCTTCAAGCAGATGATTGATCTCGATGGCCTCGCCTTCTTCGACGCGCTTGATCAACAGGGTGACGACGCTGACAATGCTATTGGCCTCTCCATAGCGGAGAACCGCATCGACGCCCCAGGCATCGGTTACCTGGGTCCAGGCAAGTTCCGGTACACGCTGTGCCAGACAGTCACCGAATGCGACCCCTAGTGCTTCCCAACCGTCACAATCATCGTGATCGATCAGTTCTGCATCGACTACGCGTTGTAGCGTGCTCGGCAGCAGCGGCCATTGAACAGGCACGGTGGGGAACGAAGATGCGACATGGGCAGCAACCTGTGCACGCTGCTGCTGCATATGCGCGATAAGTGCAGGTGGCAGCGGATCGAACCGGATATCGGCTTCGTCCTTCGGAGCAGGGGTCAAAGTAACCTGGTACGTGCTGGTCATAGGCGGGGTAATCCGGAGAAGGGCGTTCGCCACCCTATCGCCCAGGCCCTGGGTACGCCATCAGCGGGCCTTTTACGACAAGCGTGTATTTGCTGGCACACCAGTGCCCCTTTTCGATGCCGGAGCGTCGTTTCTATCCGCGCATGACGTGGATCTACCGCGGTCAGTCCGGTTCGCGCTGCACCTGGCGCCACAGCTCGCTGGCCAGCGCACGCACGGCATCGTCGGCGTCGGCACGGTGCAGCAGGCCGATCTCGTAGTTGTCGATCACCGGCAGCTCACGCTCGCCATCGATGATGTGGTGTTCGCGGGTGACCGCGCGGCGGGGCAGCAGGCTGATGCCGATGCCGTCGGCCACCGCGCCCTGGATACCGCTCAGCGACGAGCTGGTGAAGGCGATGCGCCAGCGCAGGCCCAGCGCTTCCACGGCGTGGATCATCTCGTCGCGGTACAGCCCGCGTGGTGGGAAGGTGACCAGTGGCAACGGGTCCTGCAGCAGGCAGCTGCTGCGCAGGCTGTCGATCCAGTGCATCGGCTCGCGGCGGCAGTGCACGGCCTGGCGGCTGTTGCGGCGCTGCTTGACCAGCACCAGGTCCAACTCGCCGTGGTCGAAGCCCTGCGCCAGGTCGCGGCTGAGGCCGCTGCTGATCTCCAGCTTCACCTGCGGGTGGCGACGGCTGAAGGCAGCCAGCATGCGCGTGGTCTGCGCGTTGACGAAATCCTCGGGCACGCCGATGCGGACGGCGGTCTCCACCGTCGCGCCGGCCAGCGCCTGTGCCATTTCCTCGTTCAGGTCGAGCATGCGCCGCGCGTAGCCGAGCAGGGTGTGGCCGGCGTCGGTGGGGTGCACGTCGCGGTGGCCGCGTTCGAGCAGGCGATGCCCGGCCAGTTCCTCCAGCCGGCGTACCTTCTGGCTGACCGTGGACTGGGTCGAATGCAGGCGCGTGGCCGCCGTGGTGAAGCTGCCGCAGTCGGCCACCATCACCAGCGCCCGCAGCAGGTCCAGTTCGAACAGGGTTCTATTCGATTTGGCACTGTCTTGCATTTGAACATTTCACTTCTGGATACCCGAGCCGACTTCTACCATGCAGGGCAGGGGCCGGCAATGCCCGGCTGTTGCTACCGTCGCCCGGCGCTCCGTGGCGACGGACATGAGGAGACACTGCCATGCGCGTCCATCGTTCCCCTGGCTGGCCTGCGCCGTTGGCGCGCGTGCTGCTGTTGTGCCTGCTGGCCATGGTCACCCCGGCCTGCACCGCAACGTCCAAGGCCGACGTCGATGGCCGCCTGCGTGATGCCGCCAGCCGCGGCGACGCCGACGCGGTGCGGCAGGCGATCGAGGATGGCGCCACGCTGGAGGCGCGCGATGGCCAGGGCCGCACCGCGCTGCTGCTGGCCACACACGGCGACAACGTGGATGCCGCGCGTGAGCTGATCGAAGCCGGCGCCGACGTCAACGCAAAGGATGCGTTGCAGGACAGCGCCTACCTGTATGCCGGTGCGCGTGGCCTGGACGAGATCCTGGCGATGACGCTGGCGCATGGCGCCGATCTGCGCAGCACCAACCGCTATGGTGGCACCGCGCTGATTCCGGCCGCCGAGCGCGGCCACGTCGCCACCGTGCGTACGCTGCTACGCGCGGGCGTGGCGGTCGATCATGTCAACCGCCTGCACTGGACCGCGCTGCTGGAAGCGATCCTGCTCGGCGACGGTGGTGCGCGCCACGTGCAGATCGTGCAGCTGCTGCTGGAGGCCGGTGCCGACCCAGAGCTGGCCGACGGCGATGGCGTAACGCCGCTGGCACACGCGCGCCAGCGCGGCTATACCGGAATTGAGACCCTGCTGCGCCAGCACGGCGCGGTGCGCTGAATGCAAACCCCTTCCACCCGCACGCTGGGCGTGCCCACCAGGATGCTGTCCATGTCCCGTTCCCGTCCGTTGTCCCTTGCCATCCTCCTTGCAGTAGCGCCGCTGTCGGCGTCTGCTGCCGAGCGCGCCGACCTGCTGATCCGCAATGCCACCGTGGTCGATGTCGAGCACGCCAGCACCCTGGCCGGGCAGAGCGTGGTGATCCGTGGCGAGGACATCGTCGCTGTCGGCCCGGACGCGCAGCTGCGCAGCCAGTGGAGCGCGGCCCGCCAGATTGACGCCAAGGGCAAGTACCTGATTCCGGGGCTGTGGGACATGCACGTGCACTTCGGCGGTGGCCCGGCGCTGATCGAAGAGAACAAGGCGCTGCTGCCGCTGTACATCGCGCACGGCATCACCACCGTGCGTGACTGTTCCGGCGATCTGCCCGAGCAGGTGCTGCAGTGGCGCGGCGAGATCGCCAAGGGCACGCTGTTCGGCCCGCGCCTGCTCAGTTCCGGCGCGAAGATCGAAGGCATCAAGCCGGTCTGGAAGGGCACGATCGAAGTGGGCAGCGAGGCCGACGCCGACAAGGCGATCGCCCGCCTGCAGCACGACAAGGTCGATTTCGTGAAGATCACCGACAGCACGCTGAAGCCGGAACTGTTCCTGTACTCGGCCAGTGCTGCGCGCAAGGCCGGGTTCAAGGCGTCGGGCCACATCCCGATGGCGCTGACCGTGGAGCAGGCGGTCGATGCCGGTCTGGCTTCGATCGAGCACCTGGACTACGCATTCAAGGCCGGCAGCAAAGACGAAGCGAAGATCGCCGCCGACTTCGGTGCCGGCCGCATCGACCGTGCCGAAGCCAACCGCCGCCTCGACGCCAGCTTCGACCGTGACACTGCGATGCACGCCTACCGTGATTTCGCCAAGCGTGGCGTATTCGTGACCCCGACCCTCAACGGTGGCCGCATCCTCGACTTCCTTGACCAGGATGACCACGCCAACGATCCGTACCTGGCCTACATCGGCCCGGGCCTGCGTGCGACCTACCAGTGGCGCGTGGACCGCGCGGCGAAAGCCACGCCGGCGCAGATCGAAGCGCGCCACGCGCAGTACCACCAGGTGGCCGCAGTGCTGCCGATGCTGCAGGAGGCGGGCGTAACGATCATCGCCGGCACCGATGCAGGCTTCCTCAATTCGTTCAACTTCCCGGGCATCGCCCTGCACCAGGAACTGCAGCTGTTCGTGAAGGAAGGCCTGAGCGCGCCGCAGGCGCTGTCGGCCGCAACCCGTTCCGGTCCGGCCTGGTTCGGCCAGATGGACCGTTACGGTAGCGTTGCGCAGGGCAAGGCTGCCGATCTGGTGCTGCTGACCGCCAATCCTCTGCAGGACATTGCCGCCACCGAGAAGATCGACAGCGTGATCCTGCGCGGGAACGTGTATGACCGCGCCGCGCTGGACAAGATGCTGGCCGAGACCAAGGCCAAGGTTGCGGCGTGGAATGCCGAGGAGGCGAAGGCGCAATGATCGACAGGGTCGCATCCCTTTCCAACGGGAAGGGCTCTGACCCTGTGGTCTTGAACGAAATCCACGCTATGCGTGGATGAGGCGGCCGGTGACCTGGCGCGGCGCCGGCCGCATGCCGTGCAGCTGCGGTAGTGCGGCCTTCATCGCATCGATGAAGGCGCGCAGCCGCGGCGGCTGCTGGCGCGCTGCGGGAAATACCACGTGTACCGGCAGTGGCGGTGCCTGCCAGTCCGGCAGCAGCTGCACCAGCCGCCCTTGTGCGAGATCGTCGGCCACCAGCCAGGCCGAGACCACCGCTGCGCCCAGCCCGGCACATGCGGCCTGCTGCACCACGAACAGGTTGTCGCTGAGCAGTCGCGGGCTGATCGAAAGAGTATGCGCGCGCCCCTGCGCGTCATGCAGCAGCAGGCGTTCGCGGTAGTAGGTGACCAGCGAGATCCACGGCAGTGACTGCGCCTGTTCCGGCGTACTGACTGCCGTGGCGTCCACCAGCGAGGGCGCCGCCACGACGATGCGCGGTACTTCGGCCAGCGGCAGCGCGACCATGCGCGGTTCGTCAACCGGGCCCACCCGGACCGCGCAGTCGATGCCTTCCGCGATGAAATCCGGACGCCGATCTTCAAGGATCCACTCCAGGCTCAGCTGCGGATGCCGGGCGAGGAACGCGAGCATGGTCGGCAACAGCTGCGCCTGGCCGAAGGCGTGCGGCACCATCACCCGCAGGCGGCCGCGCAGTGTTTCTGGCTCTCCGTGCAGTTCGGCCTGCAGCGACTCCCATTCGTCGACCACGCGTTGCGCATGGCGCTGGCAGCGCAGGCCATCCTCGGTCAGTTGCAGGCCATGGGTGGAGCGCAGCAGCAGGCGCAGGCCGAGCTGCCGCTCCAGGGCCTGCAGGCGTCGGCTGACCGTTGGCTGGGTGGTGCCCAGCTGCGCGGCTGCGGCAGACAGGCTGCCGGCATCGACGATGCGCAGGAAGGTGCGCAGCAGATCCAGGCGATCGGCGCCAGCGGTGAGCTCGGTCATGCGTATGGCGTATGAATGATATGTATTTCAGCCTACTACAGACGTTGGGCGAATGCGGGCAGGATACGCCCACTTCTTCCACCGGACTCCCCCATGTCTACCCCTTCGCTGTCCGTTGCCGCCGCACCCGCGACTGCACCCTCCACCCCGCTGGTGCTGGCAATGGCGGCCGGCGCCGGCTTCTCGGTCGCCTCGCTCTATTACAGCCAGCCGATGCTGGGCCTGATCGCCCAGGACCTCGGCGCGGGTGAGCGCGCCGCTGGCCTGGTACCGACCCTGACCCAGCTCGGCTATGCACTGGGCATCCTGTTGCTGGCGCCGCTGGGCGACCGCTTCGACCGTCGCAACCTGATCCTGTTGAAATCTGCATTGCTGGCACTGGCATTGGGCGCTGCAGCGATGGCCGGGCACCTGCCGGGCCTGCTGATGGCCAGCCTGCTGGTCGGGCTGATGGCCACGCTGGCGCAGGACATCGTGCCCGCCGCTGCGGTGCTGGCACCGGATGCGCAGCGCGGGCAGATCGTCGGCCGGGTGATGACCGGCTTGTTGCTGGGCATCCTGTTGTCGCGGGTGGTCAGCGGTGTGGTGGCTGAAGCGTGGGGCTGGCGCACGCAGTTTGTGCTGGCTGCAGTATCGGTGGCGGCGATGGGTGTGGTGATGGCGCGTGCGCTGCCGCGTTTCGCACCGACCAGCACGCTGCGCTATCCGGCGTTGTTGGGATCGTTGTTGGCGTTGTGGCGCGAGCAGCCGCAGCTGCGCCGTGCGGTGGCCAGCCAGTCGCTGCTGGCGGTGGGTTTCAGTGCGTTCTGGTCGACGCTGGCGCTGATGCTGCATGCTCGTCTGGGCCTGGGCAGTGCGGCGGCGGGTGCGTTCGGTATTGCGGGTGCGGCCGGTGCACTGGCCGCACCATTTGCGGGTCGATTCGCCGATCGCTTGGGTTGCCATGCAGTGGCGCGGCTGGCGATCGCGGTGGCGTTGCTGGGCTTCGGCCTGCTGCTGGCCGAGTCCTGGCTGCCGGCCGTCGCGCTGCTGCCGCTGCTGGTGGTGAGTGCGCTGCTGTTCGACTTCGGCTTCCAGTCGGCGCTGGTGGCGCACCAGACGCTGGTCTATGGCCTGGTGCCGCCGGCACGTAGCCGGCTCAATGCGTTGCTGTTCACCGGCATGTTCATCGGCATGGCTGCCGGTGGTGCGCTGGGTAGCCTGGCGCTGGCGCAGTGGGGGTGGCACGGCGTGGCCTGGTTGGCGGTGGTATGTGCGGGCGGCAGCCTGCTGCTGCGTTTGAAGTAGGGGTGGTGTTCGGCAGGGCTTGCAGCCCTGCACCTGCTGGAGGCAACAGCAACAGCAACGGCAACGGCGGGGTTCCTGTAGGTAGGCGGGGTGGGTCCGGTTGCGGGAGACGCCGTGAATCCGTCCATGGAGGCTCGGTCGCGCCATCCATGGCGCTCACGCCCCCGCACTCCGACACCGCCCCGCCATCCCACGGACTCCACGCTTTTGCTGTTGCTTTTGCTGTTGAGGTTGCCGGCCAGCGGCCGGCACTACCGTGGGTGCAGGGCGCAGCCCTGCCGAACACCCCCCTAATCGTGACCGCTGTCGTCCAGGCTGATGATGCCGCGCCTCAGCGCCTGGGTCACCGCATGCGTGCGATCACCCACGCCCAGCTTGTCCATCAGGCTCTTCATGTGGGCCTTCACCGTCTGCTCGGAAATCTGCATACGCTCGCCGATGCGCTTGTTCGACAGACCACCGGCCACGTGCCGCAGCACCTCGGTCTCGCGCGGCGACAACCGGTCTTCCACCACATGGGCGGCGATGCTGGCCGCCACCGCCGGGGGAATCGGTGCGCGCCGGCCGCCAGCGACCATGCGGATCGTATCGACCAGCTCGTGGCGCAGCATGTCCTTCAACAGGTACGCACTGGCGCCGGCCTGCAGCGCCCGCACCGCACGCACGTCACCGCGGTAGGTGGTCAGCACGATGATGCGCGCACGCGGGTCCATCGCGCGGATCCGCACGATCGCTTCGACGCCATCCAGGCGTGGCATCTGCAGGTCCATCAGCACCACGTCCGGCTGCAGCTGCTGGTAGCGTGCGATGGCTTCCTCGCCATCGGCGGCTTCGCCGAGCAGGCGCAGGTCGGAATGGGCACCCAGCAGCGCCGCCAGGCCGTCACGCAGCAACGGGTGGTCGTCGACCACCAGCACGCCGATCGGGGCAGGGGATTCAGTCATGGCTCGTTCTACTCCAGGGCCAGCGCCAACGCGAGGGGCGGCGGTGATAGAGGCGCCGGGCGGGGACCGCCAGCGCGACTTCGGTCCCCAGCCCGGTGCGGGTCCACAGCTGCAGTTCCGCACCGAGGCGCTGCGCGCGTTCGCGCATGCCCTGCAGGCCCCAATGACCATGGCCGGCATTCTCGTCGGCGATGCCGACGCCATCGTCGCGCACGTGCAGCAGGAAGCAACGCGTGCCGTACGACAGCTCCACTTCGATGGCGCTGGCGTTGGCATGACGCAACGCATTGCGGATCGCCTCACGCCCGATCAGGAACACTTCTTCGGCCGCGTCGGCCTGCAGCGGCGGCGTTGCACCTTCCACGGTCAGGCGCAGCGGATTGGTACCGTGACCGGCGTACTCGGCGTGCACATCGGCCAGTGCCGAAGCGAGGTCGCGGCCCGCGAACGGTCCCTCACGCAGGGCATTGACCCGCTCGCGGCCCTCGGCCAGGTTGCGTTCGGCCAGTTGCATCGCTGACTCCAGCTGGCCGCGTACCGGCTCCGGGGTCTGGGGTGACTGGCTGATCGCGTGCAGGCGCAGGATCAGGCCCTGGCTGCCCTGCAGCAGGGTGTCGTGCAGGTCGCGCGCGATGCGTTCGCGCTCGCCGTTGCGTTCCTGCAGGCGCGCGCGGAACAGCGCGGCCAGCTGCCCGCTGCGGATGCGTACCGCCATCATCAGCAGCGCGAGTATCGCGGCTGCGCACAGCAGCTTGAACCACACGGTCTGCATGAAGGTGGGCGCGATGCGGAAGCTGCGGCTGGCTGGTGCAGTGCTCCAGATGCCGTCTTCGTTGGCAGCTTCCACCTCGAACCGGTAGTTGCCCGCTGCGAGGTTGGTGTAATACGCGCGGGTGCTGCTGCCTGCGTCCTGCCAGCCGTCGTCGACGCCGGAGAGTCGATAGCGGTAACGGTTGCGCTCCGGGCGCGCCAGCGACAGCGCCACGTAGTCGATCTGCAGCTGGCTGGTGCCGGCGGGAAGGCGCAGTCCATCGCGTAGCAGCTCGTGCTTGCTGCCATACAACACGTCGCCGATGCGCACGCTGGGGGGCATCGAATTGACGTGGGAGCGGGTGGTATCCAGCCAAGCCAGGCCCTGGTTGGTGGCCAGCCACAGCAGGCCGTCATCGGCCAGGGCGGCGGTGGCGATCGGTCCACTCTGCAGGGCAATGCCAGGCATGCCGTCGATCGCGTCGAACAGGCGTGGCGTGACCGGCAGTCCGCTGCGCAGGGCGCGGCGCAACAGCCCGCTTTCCATCCGCACCAGGCCACGGCTGCCGTTGAGCCACAGGTGTCCATTGGCATCGGCGACCATGCCGGTGATGCCTTCCAGGACACCGGCCATATCGGTGCGCACCGGAACGAAACGTCCATTGCCCAGCCGCGCAGCCAGCCCGGCTTCGCCGGCGACCAGCAGAATGTCCTGATGATGCAGCATCGCGGTGATCGGCCCCACTGACAGGCCCTGGCTGGCATCGAAGCTCTCGATGCGGCTCGCACTCATCCTGCGCAGGCGGCCGTCGGCATAGCCGAGCAGCAGCTGGCCATGGGCATCCAACGCCAGCGATGAGCAAGCCTGCTCGGGCAGGCGGCTTTCGCGTTGCCAGCGGTCGCTCTGGTAGTGCAGTACCCCGCGTTCGCCGGTGCAGGCCCAGGCCTGCCCGTCGTCAGGGAACAGCAGGGCATGCAGCGGTTGCCCAGTGAACGGCGCTGGCAGTGGAATCAACGTGGTGTGGCCGGCTACCGTGCGAGCAAGATTGACCCAGTCGAACTGCCAGATCGGCGTGGGTGCCTGGCGCGCGGCGGCCTGCAGCTGCGCGGCGCTGCCATCCAGCAGCGGGCGCCGCAGATCGTAGGGTTTGAGGTCTTCGCCATAGCCATACACGCGGCCATCGCTGGCCCGCACCAGCGAACGGTAGGGATCGCTCGGGCCCACCGCCAGGGTGTGCACGCTGCGTGCGCGGAAGCGGTTGAGGCCGAGATTGGTACCGACCCAGAGATTGCCTTCGCGATCGACGATGATCGGTACCGCCGAGGTGGCGGTCAGCCCGTGCGGGGAATCGAAGCGTTCCATGCGCACGGCCTGGGTGCCGTCAAAGGTGACGCGGGCGACGCCGCCGTGCGGGCTCATCGTGGCCCACAGCGCACCATCGGCAGTGAACTGCAGGCGCGCCGCAACCAGTTCCGGAAGACGCCGCGCTTCACGTTCGCCGGCCGCCAACAGGCCCTGCGCGTTGGCCAGGGGGGAGGTGCCGCGCACCCGGTCGGCCAGCCACACTTCACCCTGAGGGCTTTCGGCCAGCGTCGCCATCTGCGAGACGGCGATGCCCGTGTCTTCAAACGCGGCCTGGCCGGCGGCACGCATCCAGATCTTCAGGTCGGCCAGTACCCAGAACCTGCCCCGGCTGTCGTGCAGCACCCACTGCACACGGCGCTCGGGCAGGCCGGCAGCGGCCGGCAGTGGCTGCCAGCGTTGTCCGTCAAAGCGGCGCAGCCCGCCATTGATCGCCGCCCACAGCCGGCCCTCGCGATCCTGGCTGAAGCGTGGGACCACGCCGACCGGCACCCCCTGCTCGCGGCCGTAGCTGTGCAGCCGCCCCTGTGCGAACCGGCTGATGCCGGCCTGGAAGTAGCCGATCCACAGGGCGTCATCGCGGCCCTGCGCCAGCGTGACCATGTTGGTGGACGGGAACTGGCTGCCGACGGGCGCCGCCTGCCGTTCGAAGCGGCGGCCATCGAAGCGGTACAGGCCCGAGCCGGTGGCCAGCCACAACAGGCCGTCGTGGTCCTGGCTGATGTCCCAGATGTCGCCTGGAGCACCCTGGCCGACGCGCCAGGCGGTGTGCTCGTAATCGGGCAGCCCGCCACTCACCGGCGGGCGCTGCACGGCGAAGGCGGGCAGGGCGGTCAACAGCAGCAGGCACGTCAGCAGCGTTGGCAGGCGACGCAGGAACGGGAAGGGGCGGCCTCGCATGGCGCGCATTCTGGCAGGTACGGGGCAGTCCGGGGTGACCCGAACGGGGTAGGCAGTGGCAGCCGCGGTCGGCTATCACGCCGCCATGTCCCCTGGAGCCCGGCGATGCAGCGCCTGTTCGTGATGTTCCCTGATCGCGGTCCGGGCATCGGTCTGCTGTGGCTGCGGTTGTGCCTGTCTGCGGCACTGTGCATGCCCGGCACGCATGCGGGTGGGTGGTCGGCGCTGTGCCTGTTGGCGGTGCCGATGCTCATGCTGGGTGTGTTGACGCCACTGGCGGCGCTGATGGCGACCGTGGGAATGTTCGCGCAACTGGCGCCCTGGCCACAGGTAGTGCTGCCATTGGCGCTGTTGATGCTGGGCCCAGGCGCCTATTCACTGGATGCGCGCTTGTTCGGCCGTCGCCGGCTGGAGCACCGCCCCCCCCCATTCGGGTAGGTGCTGGCCTCGACCGACGGGGGTAGGGCATCGCGCAGTGGCCACGCACCATGGGGCACCCCCCCGCGGCGTCCCGCATGGCCACCATTTTTCCGCCTGATCTGCCCGCTGCATCACTGGCACCGCAGCAGGCCGCCGCGCTACAGCGCGCCCTGCGCTATGTCGATGAGCATCTGTCGCAGCCGCTGCGGGTGACCGAGCTGGCGGCGGCCGCCTGCGTCAGCCGCTTCCATCTGGTGCGCCTGTTCCGTACCGGTACCGGCGCCAGCCCGCTGCGCTATGTGCGTCGCCGCCGCATCGAGCATGCGCGCCAGCTGCTGCCGGGTGCGCAGCTGCCGATGGCCTGCCTGGCCCAGCAGCTGGGCTTCTTCGACCAGAGCCATTTCGTCCGCAGCTTCCGCGCGGAGACGGGCTGCAGTCCCGGCCAGTACCTGGCCGGCGATGCCGCCCTGTTGCTTCCCCTTGATCGTGTTTCCAACGGAGTCCACCCATGAGCCTTGCCACCGCCACTCCCGCCCCGGCGCTGCTGTCGCCCACCGACCACGCCCTGGTGCTGATCGACTTCCAGTCGCAGATGGCGTTCGCCACCCACACCATCGATATCTCCGCGCTGCGCAACAACGTGTCGCTGATCAGCAAGAGTGCCAAGGGCTTCAATGTGCCGGTCGTGCTGACCACGGTCGCCGAAACGTCATTCTCCGGCCCGATGTTCCCGGAACTGCCGCAGATCTTCGCCGGCCAGGCGGTGTTCGACCGCACCTCGATGAACACCTGGGAAGACCAGCCGGTGATCGATGAGATCAACCGCATCGGCAAGCGTCGCCTGGTTGTTGCCGGTCTGTGGACCAGCGTCTGCATCGTCGGTCCGGCACTGTCGGCGTTGGCGCAGGGCTTCGAGGTGTATGTGATCACCGATGCCTGTGGTGATGTCAGCGAAGAGGCGCACGAGCGTGCGATCACCCGCATGGTGCAGGCCGGCGCGGTGCCGATGACCAGTGTGCAGTACCTGCTTGAGCTGCAGCGCGACTGGGCACGCGGGGAAACCTACGACCTGACCACCGGCATTGCCCGCGACCACGCCGGCGGCTACGGCATCGGCATCCAGTACGCCAAGCGCATGTTCGGCGCGCAGGAAGGCGGGCACTGAGCATGCTGGCTGGCCATGGCCTCGACCTGGCCCTGCTGATGCTGCGCGTGGCGGCAGGAGGCTTCCTGCTGCCACACGCGTTGGGCAAGCTGTTCGGCTGGTTCGGTGGACCGGGGCTGTCCGGCTTCGCTACCGAGCTGCGCGGCTTTGGGCTGCCAGCAGTGGCACCGTTGCCGCTGTTGCTGGCCCTGCTGCAGGTGCTGTCCGGGCTGGCCGTGTTGCTGGGATGGCAGACCCGCATCGCCGCCCTTGCGGCGGCCGCTTTCATCGGCTTCACCGTCCTGTTGGCCCTGCCCAAGGGTTGGTTCTGGATGCGCGGTGGCAGTGAGTACCCGTTGATGTGGACCACGGTACTGCTGGCCATCGCGCTGGCCGGGCCCGGCACCTGGGCGCTGGACGTCCACCGACTTCCGGGAGACCTCGCATGAGCAACGATCCACTCGATCACGGCCGCCGCAACGTGGTGCTGGCCAGCGGCGCTGCCGTAGCGCTCGGCCTGGCCGGTCGCGCCGGTGCCGCACTCGATTCCACTTCCAAGGAGCGTCGCATGAGCACGCTGGTCATCCGCAATGCCCGCATCACCACCCTCGACCCGCAGCAGCCGCATGCGCAGGCGCTGGCCGTGCAGGAAGGCCGCATCGTCGCCGTCGGCAGCGACGAGGAGATCATGCGCGGCTGGGGCAGTGAAGCGACCCTGATCGATGCACAGGGCCGGCGCCTGCTGCCCGGTCTCAACGACAGCCACACCCATCTGATCCGCGGTGGCCTGAACTACAACCTGGAACTGCGCTGGGACGGACTGCGTTCGTTGGGTGACGCCCTGGACATGCTGAAGGCCCAGGTCGACCGCACGCCCGCACCGCAGTGGGTACGCGTGGTCGGTGGCTTCACTGCCGCGCAGTTCAACGAGAAGCGCCTGCCGACCCTGCAGGAACTCAATGACATCGCGCCGGATACGCCGGTGTTCCTGCTGCACCTGTACGACCGCGCGCTGCTCAACCGTGCTGCGCTGCGCGCCTGCGGCTACACCAAGGACACGCCGGATCCACCGGGCGGCCAGATCGTGCGTGATTCGCTGGGCAACCCGACCGGGCTGCTGCTGGCCAAGCCCAATGCGCTGATCCTGTACGCGACACTGGCCAAGGGCCCGCGCCTGCCGATCGAGTACCAGGCGAACTCGACGCGGCATTTCATGCGTGAACTGAACCGGCTCGGCATCACCTCGGTGATCGACGCCGGCGGTGGCTTCCAGAACTATCCCGAGGACTACCAGGTCATCGAGCAGCTGCACCGCGATGACCAGCTGACAGTGCGTATCGCCTACAACCTGTTTACCCAGAACAAGGGCAAGGAAGTGGATGACTTCCGTGGCTGGAGCGAGATCCTGCAGCCGCGCCAGGGCGATGACCTGCTGCGCCACAACGGTGCCGGCGAGATGCTGGTGTTCTCCGCGGCTGATTTCGAGCTGTTCAACGAGCCGCGACCGGAGCTGCCGCCAGAACTGGAGCCGGAACTGCACGACGTGGTGAAGCTGCTGGTCGAGAAGCGTTGGCCGTTCCGCATCCACGCCACCTACGACGAGAGCATCAGCCGCATTCTCGATGTCTACGAACAGGTCAACCGTGAGGTGCCGTTCGATGGCTTGCACTGGTTCATCGACCACGCCGAGACCATCACCCCGCGCAACATCGAACGCATCCGCGCGCTGGGGGGCGGCATCGCCGTGCAGCACCGCATGGCCTACCAGGGCGAAGCCTTCGTCGAGCGCTATGGCGTGCAGGCTGCGCGGCATACGCCGCCGGTCAAGCGCATGCTGGCCGAAGGCGTGCCGGTCGGTGCCGGTACCGACGCCACCCGCGTGGCCAGCTACAACCCGTGGGTGGCGTTGTCCTGGCTGGTGACCGGGCGCACCGTGGGCGGGCTGGCCCTGTATGGTGATGAGAACCTGCTTGAACGCGAACAGGCCCTGCGCCTGTGGACCCAGGGCAGCGCCTGGTTCTCCGGCGACGAGGCGGTGAAGGGCACGCTGAAAGCCGGCCAGCTGGCCGACTTCATCCTGCTTTCGGCCGACTTCTTCCGCGTCGACGATGCGCAGATCGCCGACATCACCAGCGTGCTGACCGTGATCGGTGGCCGCATCGTGCATGCCGACGGCGATTACGCCGGCCTGGCGCCGCAGCTGCCGCCGGCGATGCCGGACTGGTCGCCGGTCAACCGGTTCGGTGGTTACCATGTCGGCGGTGCTGCCACCGGATTGGCCACCGCCCATCGCCTCCATCACGGTGTGGCCTGCAGTACGCATGGTGCTCATGGTCATGCTGCGCAACATGCGGCGCCCACCGATGACCTGACCGCCTTCTGGGGCGCGATGGGATGCTCGTGCTTCGCGTTCTGAGCCTGGCGCTGCTGGCCGTGCCATCGCTGGCGCTGGCCTGCGAGGGTGGCCATTGCACTGACGCCGGTGACGGCCAATTGCGGTGGGACGCCTCGCTGCGCCTGCGTGGCCTGTACTACGACCCGACCCGGTTTGGTATCGGCGGCGGCGAAGATGGCTATGGCCTGCTGCGTGCGCTGGCCTCGGCCAGCTATGTGGAGGATGCCTGGCAGGCGAAGCTGCAGCTGGGCGTGCATGCCGAGAATGGCAAGGCAGGTGGAGCCGGCCGCACCGACCGCGGCGCGCTGGATGTGCAGCAGGCGTACTGGCGCTGGCAGCGCAGCGGCTTCCACCTGCAACTCGGTCGGCAGGAAGCCGGCTACGGAAGCTCGCGGCTGTTGTCGGTGCGCGATGGGCCGAATATCCGCTTGGCCTTCGATGGTGCACGCTTGGGGTGGAAGGGTAGCTTCGGCACGCTTGATCTGATGGCGCTGCGGCCGGTGCAGAACCGACCGGGAGCCTTCGATGATCGCGGCGAACACGGTGCCCACCTGTGGGGTGCCTATGCCACCACGGCACGCGGGGAGGGCGCAGGACAGTGGGATCTGTACCTGCTGGATTACCGCCGCGAAGGCGCACGCTTCTCGGCGGGTTCCGGCACCGAGCGTCGGCAGGCCGTAGGTGCTCGCTGGTTCGGCCAGTCCGGTGCACTGGACTGGAACAGTGAACTGGTGGCGCAGGGCGGCGAGCTGCGCACTGCCTCGGGCAATCTCGATATCCGCGCCTGGACGCTGGCCACCGATACAGGGTGGCGCTGGACGGACCTGCCGCTGCAACCGCGGTTGGGGCTGAAGGCGGACATCGCCAGTGGCGATGGCAATCCGCGAGACGGCCGCCTGGGAACCTTCAATGCACTGTTCCCGAAATCGGCCTACTTCAGCGAGGCCAGCCTGCTGGCACCGGCGAACCTGATGGACCTCCAGCCGACCCTGACCCTGCGCCTGCACGACGCGGTGACGACGGAGCTGGGCGTACAGATGGCGTGGAAGCATCGCCGCGCCGATGCGGTGTACACCACGCCGGCACCACTGGTGGCGTTGCCGGGCAGCGCCGGTGGCGCGCGCCGCATCGGTAATCAGTACAAATCCGAAACCCGCTGGCAGGCCAGCGAACACTGGCAATGGCAGCTGCAGCTGGCCTGGGTCGATGCCGGTCCTGCACTGAAGCAGGCCGGTGGGCAGGACACGCTGTTCGCCTCGATCGTTGGAGCATGGCAATGGTGAACGCAACCGCGTCGCAACCCCCCGTACAGGCCGAAGGCGCCTGGTCCCCACTGAAGATCCGGATGTTCCGTTCGATCTGGTTGGCCATCCTGGCCAGCAACATCGGCACCTGGGTCAACGACGTGGCCGCCGCCTGGGTGATGGCCGAACGTACCGGCTCGCCGTTGATGGTGGCCCTGGTGCAGTCGGCCACCACCGTGCCGATCGTGTTGCTGGCGCTGGCGGCCGGAACGCTGGCCGACATTGTCGATCGCCGCAAGTACCTGTTGGCGACCCAGGGGTGGATGCTGCTGGTGGCGGCGGTGATGGCCGCACTGACGGCGATGGACATGCTGACCCCGCAGCTGCTGGTGCTGCTGACCTTCTGCATGGGGTGCGGTGCGGCGATGGCCATGCCGGCACAGGCCGCCATCGTGTCCGAACTGGTGCCGCAGCCGATGCTGGCTTCGGCGGTGGCGCTGAACTCGATCGGCATCAACATCGCGCGCTCGATCGGCCCGGCTATCGGCGGTGTGATCGTCGCCCAGCTCGGTGCGGTCTGGGCGTTCGGCTTCAATGCCATCACCTTTGCCGCGATGCTGTTCGTGGTGTGGGGCTGGAAGCGTGACCCGAAGCAGTCGAGTCTGCCGCCGGAAGGCTTCGGTGCTGGACTGAAAGCGGGCCTGCGCTACGCGAGCCGCGCGGGACGCCTGCAGGCGGTGCTGATCAAATCGGTGGGCTTCTTTTTCTTCGCCGCAGCGATGAACGCGTTGCTGCCGGTGGTGGTGCGTGGGCAGATGCACGGCGGCGCGGGGCAGTACGGCATGCTGCTGGGCTGCATCGGCATCGGTGCGGTGGGCGGTGCGCTGCTGCTGCCGAAGCTGCGCGCGCAGATGGATCGCGACCTGCTGGTGCTGCTGGCCACGCTGTCGCTGGCGCTCAGCTTGGTCGGGCTGGCGCTGACCCGCAGCTGGTACGTGCTGCCAGTGGTGATGCTGATCAACGGTTTTGCCTGGATCACCGTGCTGTCGTCGCTGCAGATTGCGGCGCAGACAGCAGTGCCTGCCTGGGTACGCGCGCGTGCACTGGCGCTGTACATCATGGTGTTCTCCGCCGGCATGGCGGCCGGTGGCCTGAGCTGGGGCGCGCTGGCTCAGCGTACCTCGCCGGAGCTGGCGTTGCTGGTGGCTGCCGCAGGTGCGGTGTTCGGCGGATTGCTGGTGTGGCGCGTGCGCATTGCTGGCACCGAGGATCTGAACCTGCGTCCGGCCGGGCACTGGCCGGCGCCAGAGCTGTCGGTGCCGGTGTCGAACGATCGCGGCCCGGTGCTGGTCACCATCGAGTACCGCATCGACGATGCAGATCGTGCCGCGTTCCAGGCAGAGATGCGCGCGTTGGGAACGATCCGTCGCCGCGATGGCGCGGTGGTCTGGGGCGTGGTCGAGGATGTGGCCAGTCCGGGCATCCACCTGGAGTATTTCGTGACCCCGTCGTGGCTGGAGCACCTGCGCCAGCACGAACGCATCACTGCCGACGACAAGACGATCCAGGAAGTGCTGCGTGGGCTGCATCGCGGCGAGCGTGCGCCGGTGGTGCGTCACTTCGTGGGCGGCCATGACCCGCTGCCGAAGACCGGCGTACCGCACCACCACAGCGACATCTGACAAAAAAGGGGACGGCGGCGCTGGGTAGCGCCGCCGCAGTGAATCACTTACGCGCGAACGCCAGCAGGTCGGCGTTGAACTGGTCGGCGTGGGTAACGGTCAGGCCGTGCGGCGCACCTGCGTACACCCTCAGCTCGGCATCCTTGATGATCTGCGAGGACAGCTTGGCCGAGGCATCGAACGGCACGATCTGGTCGTCATCACCGTGCACGACCAGCGCCGGCACATCGATCTTCTTCAGGTCCTCGGTGTAGTCCACTTCCGAGAACTCGTGCACGCAGTCGTACTGACCCTTGACGCCACCGAGCATGCCCTGCAGCCAGAACGCATCACGCATGCCCTGGGTAACGGTGTTGCCGTCGCGGTTGGCGCCGAAGAACGGCGTGGTCAGGTCCTTGAAGAACTGCGAGCGGTCGCCGCCGGTACCCTTGCGGATGCCGTCGAACACTTCCAACGGGGTGCCGGCCGGGTTGGCTTCGGTCCTCAGCATCAGCGGTGGCACAGCGCCGACCAGCACCACCTTGGCCACGCGCTTGCTGCCGTGGCGACCAATGTAGTGGGCCACTTCGCCGCCACCGGTGGAATGGCCGACCAGGATCGCGTCCTTCAGGTCCAGTGCCTCGATCACTGCGGCCAGGTCATCGGCGTAGGTGTCCATGTTGTTGCCGTCCCAGGTCTGGCTGGAGCGGCCGTGGCTGCGACGGTCGTGGGCGATCACGCGGAAGCCGTTCTGGCCCATGAACAGCATCTGCGGGTCCCAGGCATCGGACGACAGCGGCCAGCCGTGGGCGAACACGATCGGCTGGCCGGTACCCCAATCCTTGTAGAAAATGCGGGCGCCGTCGGCGACGGTGACGAAGTTGCTCATTGCGGTTTCCTTGGCGGAAGGGAGGGAAGGCACTGGCAGTTGTGCCGGTGCCTCCGGCAGTACAGCGCAGCGCCAGGCGGGCGCCTTGCACGGCTGTGCTGGATTACACCGGATGTGACGCATATCGCTCTGGCACGAAGCCGTTCCGGCATTGAGGATGGCGATAGCCCTGCTGAGGAGCCTGTGATGTTGAATGCCTGTTGGAGCCCGCTGTTGTGCCTGCTGCTGGCCACGGGCGCGCACGCTCAGACCAACGTCTACAAATGCGTGGACGGGCCGCATCCGGTCTACCAGCAGACGCCGTGCCAGGGGCGTGCGGAATGGCGCTGGGAGGTGCCGGCGGAGCCGGCCTCAACGGGTGCGACCGTGGCCAAGGCGGCGAGCCCAGCCTCAAGCCGTCCGCGTGTGGTACGGCAGGCGCGTGCGCGGGCTGCACTGATATCGATCAGCGCGGATCCTGCCGCCTGTGAGCGCGCGCGGCAGCAACGCGCAAAGGTGCTGGTCAATGGCAAGCGCATGGACTTCGTGCAGCGCCGGCAACTGGACGATGCCGTGCATGAGGCGTGCCGCTGAAACGAAATGGTGCCGGAAACGACAACGGCGCCCGCAGGCGCCGTTGGACAGGATGCGAGGTGCTGGACCTCAGCGACCGTCGCTGGCAGCCGCCGGTGCCGGCGAGGGCACGCTGTCAGGCTTGGGCAGGCTCAGCTCCGGGTTGCCCTGTTCGGCCTGCAGGATCTGGATGCGGCGCTGCAGGGAATCCAACTGGCTGTTGGTGCTCTGCACGTCGCTGCTCAGGCTGACCGCCTGCTGCTGGGCCTGCTGCAGGGCAGCGCTGACCTGGGCCGACTGTGCCTGCTGCTGTTCCATTTCCTGCTGCAGGGTGCGCAGGCGTTCCTCGTTGTAGGCCACCAGGCGCTCGGTATAGCGCTTGCCGGCCTCCAGGCGGGTGGTGTCGATGTAGACCTGGGCCAGCTGCTCGGACTGCTGCGCGAAGGTGCGGTAGACACGCTCGGCGTTGTCGACGGCATCGGTCTTGATCACCCGCCAGAAATTCTTCTCCTGGAACAGGGCGACGTAGTAGGTCAGGGTGTTGGCATTGAACAGCAGGCTGGCGCCGTAATTGCCGTTGTAGGTGGTGCGCAGCTCGGTCAGCTGGCGGGCATCCATCAGCTGCTTGAGCTCGTCAACGGTGTTGCGCACCACCGGTGCGGTACGTGCGGCCGGCTCAGCGGCTGCTTCGCGGTCGCTACGGGCAGCCATCGCCGCCGGTGCCACCAGCATCATGGCCACGGCCAGCAGTGCCGCGCCGCGCGCGTGCCGGGCGAAGACCGCGCCCCCTGAAGTTTCTCGCATGTCTAGACCATCCACGGATGAGTGTGGGTTGAGATGAAGGTGGTTCCCCGCCGGGAGTCTAGCATGTGCGCGGGCGCCGCCAAGGGCGCCCGTCACGGGTCAGTAGACCAGTTGTGCGGGCGTGCACTGGATGGACTGGACATGCACATCTGTACGGCCCAGTTCCAGGCCCAGCACCTGGGCCAGCAGCGAGCGCAGCAGCGAGCCGACGCTGTTGAGCAGCGGCTTCAGGACATCCAGGGCGGGCTTCAGCAGGAAGCACAGCAGGCCCGAACAACTGACCGGGCCATTGCCGGGGGCGGTGACGCCGTCGCCGGCGAACTGGTCCAGGAAGCCGTCTTGGGCGGTCTGCAGGTAAGATGCGAGGTTCTGCGTCATGCAGTTGTTGTAGGCCTGGTCGCTCAAGGAAATCAGCAGGCTTGCACACCGGTTGACGGTCAGTCCGCCGAGCAGGCTACCCAGCAGTGCCGGCAGCACGCCCAGCCCTTCGCCTGTCACCGCTGTGCGATAGCCCTTCCAGACAGAGCCATCCTCCCAGCATGTCAGCAGGCCCACCAGGCAGGGTTTTGGAACACCCTTGGGTACAACCCACGCGCCCAAAGGCTTCAGCCCCCGTGTCTGGTCGCCAAGTTCAAGCAGTTTGATGGACGCATCGACGTCATAGCGATTGCGACCAACGTTGGCTGCTTTCAGGTAGCGATCGGCCAACTGCGCTGCGGTCGAGCCCTGGCTCATGCCATCGTCGCGCGGATCGAGCACCCCGGACAGGACGCGCAGCAGTTCGCTGACCAGCTCGGACACGGCGGTGCCCACCTCCAGGGAGTTGACCTGGGTTGAACCGGTCGCGCCGGCGGGGAGGGTGAGGCTTTGCGTGTCGGTCAGCGTATTGACCTTGATGCTGTCATTGATCAACGGGGCGCCGAGCAGTGTCAGCATCTGCTCCTTCTGCAGGGTGTCGCCACAGACATTCTGCTTGGAGAACCGCTCGCTGTCGGCCACCTTGCCGACGCAGGCGCGCAGCACGGAGGACTCGACCTTGATCGTCGCCGTGGGAGGCGTGCTGCCACATTGCAGGCTGGTCAGGGTCGCCATTGCATTGGTCACGTCTGCGTGGACCGGCAGCTTCAGGCGGATGCCCAGCAGTGAAAGTACGCCGCCTGCAACGGGGATGTTGTTGGTGTCGATGTCGAGGAAGACGCGGATCTGCGCGTTGTAAGCGCGCGAGCCAATGCCTCCGATGGCGATCGACGGCGGCTCCACCACGGCGGCTTTCGCATTGACCAGGCCCAACAGGTTGAGGTCATTGACCGAGACCGCACGGCCGCCATTGGCTATGCTGATGCTGGTCCCTATGAGGTCCAGCACATTGACATCGGCCTGCAGCGCGCTGGAAATCGTTCCATCCGGCGCGACAACGCGTGCGAACAAGCCGCCGCCGCTGTCATCGGAGCCGAGTTTCACCTCCAGCTGCTTGAGGTCGATGCCCTGCACGACCAGGGCATTCTCCAGCGCACTCAGGTCCACGTGGGCAACGCCCTGCTGGGTGAGCAGGTCAACGGTCGCCTGAAGGATCTTGCCCAGCTTGACCTTGCGGCCGGCCAGCAGATTGTTGAACTCGGCCACGCCCATGTTGACGTCGATTGGAATGCCCAGTGCCTGCAGCAGTCCGTTCGGGGTGATATGCGCCTGTGCAAGGCCGTCGTAGCCGAGCAGGGTGGTCTTGTCGAGGTCGGCACCCACCAGTTTCAGGACATTTCCCAGTGGCGTGTTGCCGTTGATGCGGAGCAGTTGCGAGCCGACACTGAAAACCGCCGTGGGCTCTGCACGGCGCGCCACGGCCTGGGCGGTCACGGTCGGCAGGCTGCTGTTCTGCCCGAAGAAGGGAAGCACCGCGCGGCGGGTGATGACACGAACGGCGTTGCGTTGATTGGCAGCATCGACGGCCGGGCTGAAGTGCCCCTCGGTGGCCCGGGTCACGTTCCAGTTTCCGCAACGGATTTCCAGGCTCCCAGCGAACCTGTTCTGGGTGAGTGCACTCTGCCGCGCAGCACTGTTGTCGCTGTTGTCCGAGGTGCACAGCTCCAGCCGTTGCGCTCCAGCCAGTGCGGCCAGATCAGCGACTTTCTGCGCATCGCGCTTGGCCCAGAACAGGTAACCGATCTCGATCAGGCCCAGCATCGCCAGCAACGCCAGCATGACCAGCATCATGGTGATCGACATCCCGCCCCGTGGGCGGCTGAAACTGAACTGGCGTGGGCGTTTCATGGCCTACCTCAGCGTCCGGATGAGGATGATCCCTTGGACTTGGCGACATCGGTTTCAAAGAAGTCCGGGATCTCGTGTTCGAAGCTCTTGATGTAGCGGGCGTAGCTCAGCGTCGCCTGGTCGCCGAGGATCGGCAGGTGCTGCCCGGCCTGTTGCCCCGATGCCTGCAGGCGGAACAGGTTGCGTGTGGTATCGCCGATCTGGCTGCGGCCGGGTCGCGCGGCTGCAGCGTTGCCATCGGTGATGGCCACTGCTGCTGGCGCCGCCTGCGGCATCGGTGCTGGCGGGGCCACCAGGTCCACGGTGGCCAGTGACTCGGACTGCAGCGGCTGCGACGCCGGCGCAGCCGGCGTGCTGCCGCCAAGCATCTGCCCGGTCAGCGGCTGTTGCTGCGCCTGCACGGCGGCGGCCGGTAACAGGCAGATCAGAACGGGCAGCAGGCGTCGGGTCAGGGGCGTCGCGGTCATGGTGTGTTCCCGTTCGGGTGGTCGGAGGCGCTGAAGCGTTCCAGCATCGAGGGCGGCAGGCGCTGCGGATCGCGTTCATCGCGGCTGTCGCGGCGCGGTTCCGCGGCCAGTCGCGTGGCGGCGGGCGGGTTGCCGGCGGCATCTCTGGCGAGAGCACGCGCAGGGGCCGGCACGGCTGCGGCAGCGGCCGATGCGGCCTGGCGTTGCTGCAGGCGGGCACGGATCTGCGCCGCCTGCTGCTGGATGCTGAGCCGGGTCTCGTCGTTGAGGTTGGCCTGCTGGGCGAGGCGTTCGGCGGTGGTGGTGTCGCCACGCAGCACCGCCCACAGGGCGAGGTTGGCAGTGGCCTTGGCATTGCCCGGCGACAGCTCCAGCGCCTTGGCCAGGGGTTCGCGCGCGCGCTCGAATTGCCCGGCGCGCAGCCGCGCATAGCCGAGGTCGCCGAGATAGCTTGTATTCAATGGCTGCAGTTCGGTCGCCCGCGCCAGTGCCTGCTCACTGCCGGCGTCGTCGTCACGGCGCGCAGCGATCAGGCCCAGGCCGTGCGCGGCTGCAGCGGCCTGCGGGCCACTGGAGAGCTCGCGGTACAGGGCGATGGCCGCGTCGGCCTGGCCGGTCTCGCGCAGGGCGTCGGCCTGCAGCAGGCGCAGCGCTGGCGGATCGCCATAGCGCTGGCGGAAGGCATCGACGTGGGCGAGTGAGGCATACCATGCGCCTTGCTGCTGCATGCGTTCGATCAGCTCCAGGTAGGCATTGCGGCTGTCCTGCGGCGCCGGTTCGGGCGCGGCCAGGCTGGGCGCGCGCAGGTACTTCGGTGTGGTCGATGCACAGCCGCTGGCGCCGGCAACGGCGGCCAGGGCAACAATCAGGCAGGAAGTGCGCAGGGCAGGCATCAGGGGGACCCCATCTTGGACATGGTAGTGGCCAGCGCGACCAGCGCTGGGCCGGCAAGGACCAGCATCAGCGCTGGCAGCAGGGTCAGCATCATCACCACGGTCATCTTCACCGAGAGCTTGCCGACCTTTTCCTTCAGCGTGTTGCGACGCTGTTCGCGCAGGCGGATGCTGAACTGCCGCAGCGGCTCCTGCACCGCGCCGCCATGGGCGTGCACCTGCAGGATCAGCTGCATCAGGCTGGTCAGGTCATCGTCTGCATAGACCTCGCTCAGCCGGCGCAGCGACTGCGCGCGCGTGCGGCCATGGGTATAGGCGACGTTGGCCTCCTGCAGCTCGCCGCCGAGCACCGGCAATGCATCGCGCAGCTTGTCGCCGAGCGTCTGCAGGCTCTGGTCCATGCTGAAGCCCACGCCCTGCAGCAGGCGTAGCAGGTCGATCAGCAGCGGCAGCTCGTTATCGACCGCGCGCCGGCGCCGCTTCACCCAGGAGGAGAGAATGAACTTGGGCAGCAGCAGGCCAGCGGCCAAGGCGCCGATGATCACCATGATCCTGGCCAGCCCGGTGACGCTGCTGAATGTCAGCACCAGTGCCAGCACCAGCACGGCCAGCAGCAGGCGCAGGCCGAGGTAGATGGCCGTACCGCGGCGGGTGTTCCACCCGGCCAGATCCAACAGCAGCCGGTCTTCATTGGCCAGCAATGCCGCTTCCAGGCGGCCGCCGCTGAGGGCACGGCCGAAGCGTTCGAGCCAGCCCAGCGAATCGTGCCGTGCAGGTTCGGGGTCACGGGACGCCTCGCGCGGCTGCAGGGCGGTCTTCAACGTGGCCGTAGTACGCTGCTCACGATGGCTGCGTACCCAGCCGCCGATACCCAGCAGGGCGATACCTGCAGCCAGTACGAGCAGGGAGAGGGCGAACCAGGCGCTGGCGCTCATCGGTTGTCTCCGGCGGGGCGAAGGTGGTTCATAGCGACTTGGCCAGGCGATACAGCAGGAAGCCACCGACAAGCTCCATGCCCAGTGCAAGCAGCAGGATCTTGTGGCCGAGCGGATCGTGCAGCACCGGCTGGAAGAAGTCCGGGCTGGTGATCGCCATCAATACTGCGCAGGCCGGTGGCAACAGGCCCAGCACCCACGCTGACATGCGCGTCTCCGAGGTCGTTGCCGCAAGCTCCTGCTGGGCCTGTTCCAGATCGCGCATGAAATCGCCCATGCGCTGCAGGATCTGATCGGAGCGCCCGCCGATGCGCACGCTGACACCGATCACCACCGACAACACCTTCAGCACATCCATGCGATAGGGATGCGACGCCTGTGCGAGAGCACGGTCCAGCTCCATGCCGCTGCGTGCAAAGCGCACCGTGGTGTCCAGCAGCCCGCGCAACGGCGCGCTGGTCTGCATCGACGCAACCTGGAACGAGGCCTGCAGGCTGTTGCCCAGTGCAGTCAGCCGCACCAGGTTGTCGAGGAAGTCCGGCAGCTGATGCAGCAGTTGCGCACGCAGCTTCGTGGTCCGCCGCAGCACCCACAGCCAGCAGCCAAGCAGGTACAGCAGCAGGGTCAGCGGAAACATCCACGCGGTGCCCAGCCGCAGCATCGCTACCACCGACAGTACCAGCCCCGGTACCAGCAGCATGATGGGAATTTTCCAGCCGGTCTGCAGCCCTGCGCGCTGCAGCGGGCCATCCAGCGGCAGCACGCGGCGCCCGGTGCCGGCGGGCCGCGCCGGATCGTTGGCAGCGGTGACGGACGGCCCGGCAGGTGCTCCGCCCGTGGCGCTTCCGCGCGAAAGCTGCTGCTCGGCGTGCCGCATTGAAACCTGCCGTTGTTCACGGCTGCTGGCCGTGCCCCACAGCCAGGCTGCCAGCGCCAGCAGCACCGCGATGATGCTCAACATGCCCAGCAGCGCGCCGGTTCCCATGCTCAGAATTCTCCGTAGAGCGATTCGCGCAGCTGCTGGCGGAACGGTTCCAGCTTGTGCGAGTGCGGATGGAAGCCCAGCCCGACCCAGCGATCGATCTCTTTGCCGTTGCCGTCGATCTGCAGCTCGTGGCGGAACATTTCCTGGGTGGTGATCAGGTTGTCGCTCACACCGGTGATCTCGGTGATCGATACCAGCACGCGGCGCCCGCTGCCCAGGCGCGAGATCTGCACGATGAAGTCGATGGCACTGGCGATCTGCCGGCGCAGGCTGTCCTCGCTGCCCTGGAAGCCGGCAAAGCCGGCCAGCATCTCGATCCGGTACAGGCAGTCGCGCGGTGAGTTGGCGTGGATGGTGGCCATCGAGCCGTCGTGGCCGGTGTTCATTGCCTGCAGCATTTCCAGGACCTCGGCGCCGCGCACCTCGCCCACCACGATGCGGTCGGGGCGCATGCGCAGGCTGTTGCGGACCAGATCGCGGATGCTGACGGCACCGTGGCCTTCGGCGCCACCAATACGGCTTTCCAGGCGGACCACATGCGGGTGGTTGAGCGAGAGCTCGGCGGTGTCCTCGACGGTGATCACGCGCTCGTTCGCGGGGACGTAGCTGGCCAGGGCGTTCAGCAGCGAGGTCTTGCCGGAGCTGGTGCCGCCGGATACCAGGATGTTGCAGCGGCCCAGCACCATCGCCTTCAGCAAGGCCTGCATCGGCGCATCGAAGGTGCCCTTGGCCAGCAGTTCATCGGGGGTGAACGGATCCTTGCGGAACTTGCGGATGGACACCATCGGTCCGTCCACCGCCAGCGGCGAGATGATCGCGTTGAGACGGCCGCCGTTGGGCAGGCGCGCATCGACCATCGGATTGGAGTCATCCAGCCGGCGCCCAAGCGGGGCGAGGATGCGGCGCAGGATGCGCAGCAGATGGGTATCGTCGGTGAAGCGCTGGGTGGCCCGCTTGAGCTGGCCGCCCTGGGACACGTGCACATCCTTGAAACCGTTGATCAGGATGTCTTCGATGGACGGGTCGTGCAGCAGGTCGTCCAGCGGGCCAAAGCCGGTCAGCTCCTTGACCAGGCCCTCGGCGACCACCTGCATCTCCTCTTCGTTGATCGGGATGCGCCACTCCTGGATGAAGCCCACCGTCTGCACCTGCACCCAGCGGGCGATGGTGTCAGGGGCCCAGGAGTCGATGTCGATGCGCTCGTCCTCGATGCTGTTGAGCAGGTGCTCATGCGCGGCCGAGAGCACCTTCTGGTACTGCTCGGTCTGCGCGAACGGCTGGTGGCCCGGCGAGCTTTCGGGCAGCACCGGCCGGGCAACGGCATGCGGGAACGGGGTTACCTTGTCTTCCATTGCGATCCACCCAGAGCAAGGGAGAGTCTTTCCCGCAGGCCCTGCGCCTGGACCGGGCAGGCAGCCGGATCCAGGCGCGAAACCAGCGGAGCGAGGGCACGCAGGTAGGGGTCGCGCGGTGCATCCTGCAGCAGCAGGTGGCCCTGGCTGGCAGCCAGGCGCACGCGCGGTCGTTCGGGAAGCGTCGCCAGCAGGGGCACCTCGAAGCGGCGCGCGATCTGCTCCGGGCTCATGCCGCTGCTGTCATCGTGGCGGTTGATCACCAGCTGCAGGCGCTTCTCGCGTTCGCGCTGCCCGGCAAGATGCTTCAGTGCCTGGTCGAGCGACACCAGTGTGGCAATGGAGGCATCGGTGACCAGCCAGATCTCGTCGGCCTGGTCCAGCAGCAGGGGCGGCAACTGCCGCAGCGGGCAGCCACCGGCATCGCACAGCACGCTGGCGAACACGCTGCGCAGGCGCTGCAGCAGTGCGCCTGGGTCCGACGGTGGTACCGCATCGCTGCCGCTGGCACGGTCCAGCAGCACCAGCCCGGTGTCATGGCGAGCCATCGCGGTGCGGGCAAGGGTGGCGTCGATGCGGCTGGCGTTGCGCAGCGCGTCTTCGTAATGGAAGCGGCTGTCCAGGTTGAGGTACAGCGCGAGGTCACCCGAAGGCTGGGCCAGCTCCATCAGCAGGCCGTCCTGCAGCAGTGCCTCGCCCTGTGCCAGCGCACGGGTCTGCTGTGCCAGCACCGAGAGATGTGCGGCCAGCGTACTGGTGCCGACCCCGGCGCGCACGCCCAGCAGGACGATCAGGCGGGCCTTGTGCGCCTGCTGCGCGGCGGCAGCCGGTCGTGGTGACAGGGCGCGACGCAGCGCAGCCTCGATGCCGACGTTGTCGCTGTCCAGGTCCAGCACATCACGCAGGCCCGCCCGCAATGCGATGACGACGCCTTCCACCTGGCCGGCGCTGGTGGCACCGACGGCAACCAATGCCAGATCCGGCTCCGTCTGCTGTAGTTGCTGTGCCAGCACGCTGGAGGCGGCCGCATGTTCGGGGCGGAAATCGAGCAGCACAAGGCTCTGCGGCCCGCGTTGCAGATCCTGGGCGGAGGTCGGCGTACTGCTGTCCTGCCAGTGCAGGGTAGTGGTCGGCGGCAGTTTGGCCGCCAGCCGGGGCAGCAGTTCGCGATCCATTCCGTACAGGACCAGGTTCATCGGCGGTCCTTGCGGATGCAGCGGCTGGGCAGTGGCGTAGGGCATGGGCGTGGTATCGCAGGCATCATGGAATCAGCGTGAGAAGCCGGGTACCGGGTCCTGGCTGATCGGACCCAGCAGCCAGGCGCCCCATTCGGGCATGTGCGGCTTGGCTTCGCGGTCGCCGGGCAGCGGAAGCTCGGTGTTGCGTGCCAGCGGCTTCACCAGGCGTGGCGTGACGATGATCACCAGTTCCTTGTCCTGGCGCTTGTAGTCGAAGTTGCGGAAGAACGAGCCGATGATCGGCAGGTCACCCAGCAGCGGAATCTTGCCGACGCTGGAAACCACGTTGGAACTGACCAGGCCACCGATCACGAAGCTCTCGCCATCGCCCAGTTCGACCGTGGTGTCGGCACGCCGGGTGGTGATCGAGGGAATCTGCACGCCGTTGAGCGCGATGGCGTTGCTGTAGTCCAGGTCGCTGGCTTCCGGTGCGACTTTCAGGGCGATGCGGTTCGGGGCCAGTACCGTCGGTGTCACGGTCAGGCCGATGCCGAAGGGCTTGTAGGTGATCGTCGTGGTGCCCAGCCCTTGCGGTTCCAGTATCGGCAGCTCGCCGCCGGCCAGGAAACTGGCGCTCTGCCCGGACAGCGCGACCAGTGTCGGCTCGGCCAGCACGCGCGCCATGCCATTGCTCTGCAGCAGGTCGACATCGGCATTCCAGAGGCCCTTGGTCGAGCCGAACACCAGGCGGAAGGCCGAAGAAATGGGCGATTCGGCTTCGTTGCCGGAGTTGCCTTCCTTCATGCCGGGCAGGATGCCGGTGTTGCCCGGCAACTGGCCGCCCGGGCGGGCGAAGCCGTAGGCGAAGTTGCCATTGCGGTTCTGGAAACTGATGCCGATCTGCTTCAGTGCGGTCTTGTTGAACTCGACCACCTTGACCTCGACCTGGACCACGCCGCCGCTGCTGACCGTCGACGCATCGGCAAGCAGCCCCTCCTTGCCCAGCGCCATGGCGGCGGTCTTCTGTTCCTGCATGTGCGAGAGCACGCTGTCGGTGCTTCCCTGCAGCAGGCCCTGATTGTCCTGCTGGGTGAATACCAGCCCGTTCGCGCCGGCGTCGGCCGCACCCTGCACCGCGCTTTGTACCCGCACCTGCAGGCGCTGTGGCTCGGCCTGCTTGCGGTGCCAGAGCAGGAGCGTGGTAGTGCCAGGCGCCTTGCCGACCAGCAATGCCTGGCGCTGGCCGCGCAGCATCACGATATCGGCCACGCCCGGATCGGCAATGGCGACCCGCTCCAGGTCGCCCGGCAGGGTCCAGGGGCGCTGCTCACGTGCCTGCAGTACCAGGTCGTCGGCAGCCACGCTCGTCGCCGGTGCCAGCAGCACCAGCAGCAGGGCCAGCCAGCGCTGGCGGGTGGAGGGGCGTGGACTGCGGCGACGTTTGGTCATGGATGCGCTCGATGCAGGTCAAAGGGAACCACGGGGGGCGGAGCTGTCGCCTCGGATGATTTCGATACCCGATGCGCGCGGGGAACTACGCCGCGGTGCGGGTGCGCGTGCCGGGGCATCCTGGGTGCTGCGCGCCGGTGTGTTGCTGCGGCCGGCCAATGCATCGCCGTCGATGCCGGCGAAGGCGTGATTCTCTGGCCGTTGCAGCGCAAGCTGCTGCTCCGCATCAAGCCCCCGCAGCGGATCGATCACCCCGCGTGCCTGCGGGAACAGCGCCAGATCGGGCTGGCCGGAATCGGCAGGGTTGCGCAGGGCGAGGAACAGCTTGCCCTGCTGTGCACCCAGCAGCAGCCGGTTGGCATCGGCCACCGGTACCGCCAGTACCGCGCTGCGTGCGGGCTGGGCAGTCTCGCTGCCCGTACTCTGGGTGCTGCTGCTTCCTGTGATGTCGGCGGCGCGTGGATCGTTGCGGGCATCGGCGTCAGTGCTGGCAACAGCGTCATGGTTGGCCGGGGCGATGTCCTGCTGGCCATAGCTGAGCACGCGCAGGCGCGACAACAGCAGGCGCGTCTGTGCTGCATCGGCCGGGCCGCTGGCGCTGGATTGGGTCGTGCGCAGGTTGAGGAACACGTCGACGAAATCACCTGGCAGGATGCGGTTGCCGGCACCCACCAGCTCGTCGACCGGGACCGCGAGTGCGCGTTCCCCGGGGCGCAGCTGCAGCGAGAATCCCTGCGCGAGTGCATTGCTGCTGATCGCCGTGCCTTCGGCAATGTCCTGCACTGGTACCTTTCCGACCACGGCGGAAATGCTGGTGGCGGCACCGGCAACCGGGGCGCTGCGCTGTGCGAGACGCAATCCGTTGGCAGAGATCGGTTCGCCGGCCGGCAGTCGTGCCACCGCTTCCACCACGGTGATCGCCTGGGCATCGCTCCGCGCGACCGGGGCAACCGTGGCCGGCGCGGCCGGCTTGCGCCCGATCATCAAGGCGATCACCGCCAGCAGCACGGCCAGCCCGATCAGGGCGACGGCAGCAATGCGGGTCAACTTGAGCATGGAACCGTCTCCTGTACCGAACGTCAGTTGCCGCTGCCGAGGTCGAGCTGAGCGACCGCGACGCTGCGGATGGGAGCCCGCATCACCCACTTGTAGAGCGTGGCGGTGCCGGGCAGGAAGGGGTGGCTTGCGTAGTCGTAGCTGACTGTCACGGTCATACACTGGGCGCTGGCCAATCCGGCGCAGGGAGCCTGCGCCGAGACCAGAATGGCGTTGCTTCCGCCATTGCTGCAGTCGACCGGCTGACCCGAGAAGTTCAGCAGCCACTGCATCGAACTGCGCGCCGCAACGCAGGCGGCCGTACGGCGTTCGTTGGCGCTGCCATAGCGCAGCGATGCGCGCGCACCCTCGGCCGAGGCGGTTGCCAACGTCTGCTGGGCCGCCATGATCATCACGCCGGAGAACGTGAACAACAGCAGCGGCAGCAGGCCCAGCATCAACATCAGCGCGAACTCGATGCTGGCCGCGCCACGTTGCCGGCGTCGGTGGTGGATGTTCATGCCACACCTCCGTACGTGCTGATGAGGACCCAGGCGATGGCGGATACCGCCAGGTAGGCGGCGTAGGGAATGCCTTGGCGTCCCTGGCGGGCGCTCTGCATTCCGCGCAGCGCCGGGTGCGAATGCCATTGCGAACTTGCCCGATGCATATGGGCTTGAAGGCCGATGGGCAGTACTGGACCCAACCGGCGTGATACCAGCACCAGTGCGGCATGTGCGCCCGCTGCCAGGCTGGCCGCGATCCAGATCGGCAGCAGTGCTTGCCAGCCCAGCATCAATCCCAGCACCGAGAAGAATTTGACATCGCCGGCGCCCATCCAGCGCACTGCATGGAAAGGCAGCAATGCGACCAGGCCGAGCGCCGCGCCGGCAACGTGGGAAGCCCACGGCAGGCGCGGCGCACTGAACTGTCCGGCGATGAGCACGACAACGGTGATCGCGCATGCGGACAGCAGCCAGGCGTTGGGCACCCGACGGGCGTACAGATCGCTGATCGCGATCCGCAGGCACACACCGATGGCCAGCAATCCCAGCAGTGTCATCACACACCCCATCGTCCGTCAGTGGACGGTCAGCCGCTGCCTTCTGCAATGAGCCGCAAGCGCAGCCGATGGCTGCGCGCGGTCCCGGTCAGTTTCCGCCGGCAGGCGGTGTTGCTCCGGAGGCCTTGGTGGCCAGTGCGGAGAGATTGCTGAACAAGGTCTCGAAGAAGGACTTGATCTGCGCATTGCCGACCGCGATCAGGATGCCGGCAATCACAGCAGCCAGCAGGCCGTACTCGAGTGCGGTAACGCCATCTTCTTCCTTCAGGAACTTGCGGATCGATGCGTTCATGACGTTTGTCTCCCTCTACCTGTCTGCTACAGGACACCTGTTGGGCGGTGGCCCGGCTCCGCCGGGATCGTCCGTGGGCCTCCGCACATCCTGGCGGAGGAGGCACGGCGGGATGGACCCGCTGTGCTCAAGCAGGGTGATCGATTCCAGGCGGGACGCCGTTCGCGCAACCGCGACCGCGCGGCGCAGGGCCGGTGGTCGAGGTGTCGAGCGATACGTGCATGGTCATGCTGTCCCCCTGGGTGAGGTCATTATCAAAGACCGGATCACCGTGTTATCGACTTTGCCTGAATGGCGGCCGGCTGCAACCGGAACCTATATGCAAATTCGGCAGAATCCCTTCGGTCCTTAATTTTTCACGCGGGTTCTGTGACGGAAATCCGTTCGTTCGCACAACGATTCATCGACGTGCAGATAATGTGAGGCGGGTTTTCAGTCGCATGCGAAAACTGTGCCAAACACCACGACCTTGTTTTCACGTCTGTATCCATCTTATTCAATGCGGTGCAGATGTTTACCCCGTTGAATTATCGGGCATACTCGTATTCAAGTACTCGCGTTTCTTTTGGGGTGCGCACTTTATTGGCGCGCATCCCGGCGATGGAAGAGATTCCATGAGAGGTGCGCGCCCTGTCAGGCAGTGGGGGCCGTATCGCACGACGGATAACCGGGGGACGACACTGTCATGGTCGATGGTGGGGTAGGAGACAGCGACGACAGCGGCCTGCGGTCGATCGACCTGGCGACGCTGAGCGGCGTGCTTCGTGTATGTGATGTCGAACTGCTTCTGCTCGATGGCAATGGGCCGCGGGCGGCCTTCGCTTCACGCGTGCACGAGGAGGCGTTGTTCTGCAGCATCAGCTGTGGATTCCATTGCCGTGGACGATTCATGCTGCCGCCGGACTGGGCGATGCTGGGGTATCTGCACGCGACCGATGAAACCCTGAGCTGGTGCCATGGTGTACCGCTCGTACCTGGAATGGCGTTGACCGTGATGCCGGAGGGTATCAGCGAGTTCACCCTGAGCCCGGGCACGCACATGACCCTGATGCTGGTGCCGGTGGCACGGGTGCAGCGCAAGCTGACCGAACTGAGCCTGCGCAGTACACCGCCGGCCGGACAGGCACTTTCGCTGTTCAACCTCGCCAGCGAGGCCGCCCCGCTGGCACAGCACTACCAGCAGCTGCACCTGCAGCTGGGCCAGGGCACGGGCCTGCAGCCGGAAGAAACCGAGCGGCTGCTGCACGAACACGTGCAGGCACTGCTGGGCGCGGGTTCCGCCGATCGCCCGGGTTGCAGCCGTGCGCGGCGCACGCATTATCTGATCGCACAGCGGGCGGAAAACTTCATGCGCCTCAACCTGCGCCGCAATATCTACATGAATGAGATCTGCGATGCTGCCGGTGTCAGCGAGCGTGGGCTGCGCTACGCGTTCGAGGACCTGTTCGGCACGTCGCCCAATCGTTACCTGTCGATGCTGCGCCTGTGCGCGGCCTGCCGCAGCCTGTCGATGGCTGATTCCAGCCGCCGTTCGGTCAAGGCCATCGCCCTCAGCTGTGGCCTGTGGGACCTGTCGCGCTTCGCCGACAACTACCGCAAGGTCTTCGGTGAACTGCCGCGTGACACGCTGATGCGCGCTCCCGCACAGATCGGTCAGCCCGCCTGATCCAGGCCCCATAAGGGTTTCCCGGCAGTTCCTGCCGGAATTGCATATCCGCTTGCCGATATGGTTGCCGCTTCTGCATAACCGGCTGCCGATTCCGACCGTGGATTTGCCGGAATGCGCGATTGCCGTGCCGGAATGAAGTGCGCAGCCGCCGTTGCAAACGCTGAAATGTCAGTCACCTGCCTAACGGCAAGTCCACTGACATTCCAGTTGTTCGCCTACGGGGGAAATGCTCATGAACCGCATCTACCGGCGTGTATGGAACCGCCAGCTCAATGCTCTGGTTGTGGCCTCGGAACTGGCCACCGGCGACAGCGGCGGCAGCGCCGCCCGCGATCCGCGCAGTGCACTGCTGATGCCGACCGCACTGGCCCTGGCCCTGCTGTGTGCGCTGGCCAGCGGGCATGCAGGCGCATCCGAATCCAATCAGTCTCTACGTGACCTGCAGGCACTGGCCGCGAAGTACGCGCAGCCGATGCCGGTCAAGGTCGACGCGGAAGTGGCGCTGGCTGCCGCATCGCGCCAGGCACAGAGCAGTCCGGTGATCAGCGCTGACGCGCGTGTCGGCCTGCAGTTGAGTACGAACTCGCTGCCGATCGTACGTGACGTGCTGCCGGCCACCGTGCAGGTGAAGCTGGCGGCGAACGCCGCGCCGAAGCAGGTCGCGGTTCCTGCGCTGGCTGCCGATGTCCGCACCAATGTCGGGCTGGGTCATGCAGCGTCCAATGCGGCGAAGATTGATGCATCGCTGGCGGCCAACGTTGCGCCGTCCGCGCATGCGCCGCTCGGTGTGGCTGCGGATGCCCGGGCGAAGGCCAGCGTTGGCATCGCCGGTAGCCAGGTGGCCTCGATCGATACCGGTGCCAAGGCGGCCGCCGCTGTTGCTGGCGCACCGGCTGGCTCGCTGTCCGGCCTCAAGGCGTCCGTTGACGGCAAGGTGGATTCGCAGCTGAAGCTGGCGGGCCACCAGATCGACGGCCAGGGGCAGGTCAAGGCGACGGCGGCGGTCACGTTGCCGGCCAAGGAGGAGCTGCCGGGCGAGACTCATGATCGTGCGATCACCGCAGCTTTCGATACCGGTGTTGCCGGCAAAGTGCGCGTGCAGGCGCCGGATGGCCAGGAGGTCGTGGCCGACCGCAATCTGAAGCTGGCCGGCCAAGCCACCGTGGCAGCGCAGAACAGCGCGCTGGGCGTCGGTGGCCTGGTGGGCGGCGTTGTCGGCGCAGCAGGTGGCGCGGTGGGCGGAGTGCTTGATGGCACCGTAGGCAACACGGTTGATGCGGTCGGCGGCGCCTTGCACGGCACGGTTGGAACGGTAGGCGGCGCCGTGGGCGGCACGCTCAATGGTGCCGTTGGCACGGTTGGCGGAGCCGTAGGCGGTGCGCTCAACGGCACCGTTGGAACTGTCGGTAGCGCGGTGGGTGGTGCACTCAACGGCGCGGTTGGCACGGTCGGTGCAGTCGGCGGAACCGTGGCTGGTGCACTCAACGGCACGGCCGGTTCGGTCGGCAGCACCGTCGGCGGCGCGCTCAACGGTGCGGTTGGCACGGTTGGCGCAGTCGGCGGCACCGTGGGTGGTGCACTCAACGGCACGGTCGGTTCGGTTGGCGGTGCCGTGGGCGGCACGCTCAACAATACAGTGGGTGCAGTGGGCAGCACCGTCGGCGGTGTACTCAATGGCGCTACAGGTGGCAGCACCGGAGGCCTGGGTGGCCTGCTGGGCGATACGCTCGGCAATGTCGGCGGCGCCGTCGGCAACCTGCTCAATGGCAACCTCAACGGCACCATCGGCAATCTTGGCAGTGCCGTAGGCGGCCTGGTCGGTGGCACGCTCGGCGGCCTCGGCCTGACCAAGCCCTCGGCGATCCCGCCGACCAGCCCGAAGGCGCCGGCTCCGGCCGACCCGAACGCCGGCCTGATCATCGGCACCGGCGGCCTGGTCGGTAATGTCGGGCAGCTGATCGGCCCGACCACCACCAGCCTGTTCGGCGGCAACGGCTACCTGAGCAACGGCAACCTCAAGCTCAGCAACGCCAACGTGATGCAGACCTACTCGACGGTCAATGTGCTGGGCCTGCCGGTGGTCAACCTGTCGCCGGTGGGCAGCACCCTCAATGGTCTCGGCGGCGCCGTCACCGGCGGCAGCTCGCACCTGACCCTGATCGGTGGCGTCACCTCCGACAGCTACATCTACAACATCAACAACGGCAATCCGGGCGGCCTGCTGGGCCTGTTGCTGCCGAAGGATTCGCCGGCCTGGGCCGCCAAGTGCCTGGACATCGCCCTGGCCGACATCTCCTGCTGGGCCGTCAACGCCGCGCAGGACTACCAGGTGCTGATGGGCGACGGCGCCTTCGCCAACGGTTCGAAGGAAGTGGTGATCGGTGCCAATGCACGGCACGAACTGCCGAAGGTCGATGCCAACGTGGCCTTCCCGGGTGCAGGCACCAATGACCCGAGCAACCCCACCGGCGTGCCGACCGCGGACTACGCCGCACGCATGGGCCACTCGGTGATCGTCGGTGACAGCGCGGTGGGTACTGCCAACGGGCAGACCCTGCTCGGTGCCGAGGCCACCTCGAACCAGGCCAACTCGGTCGCACTGGGCTACCGCTCGGCCGCGCTGCGCGGTGCCCAGGCCAGCTACAGCGCCTATGGCCTCACTGCACCGCAGGTCTCTGCCGGTGAAGTGTCGGTGGGTACCGCCGGTGGCGGTGAGCGCCAGATCACCAACGTCGCGGCGGGTAGTGTCAATACCGATGCGGTCAACGTGGCCCAGCTGAAGGGGGCCATCAGCCTGATCGATGATGTGGCTGCCGCTGCGGTGACCTATGACCTGGACGGTGCCGGCAACCCGAACTATCGCCGTGTCACGCTCGGCGCGGGCACCGGCACCACCACCATCGGCAACCTGGCTGGCGGTGCGGTCACGGCCGGCAGCCTGGAAGCGGTCAATGGTGGCCAGCTGGCGGCGACCAATGCTGCCATCGCCAGCTTCTTCGGCGGCCGCGCAGCCTTCGATCCTGCCAGTGGCGCGTTCACTGCGCCCCTGTTCGAGATCAGCACCATCTCCACCGGCGGCGCCATCGCCAAGGGCCTGTATGAGAACGCCACCGATGCCTTCGCTGCGGTGGATGGCTCGCTGGTCAACCTCAACACGCAGATCACCGACATCCGTAACGGTGGCACCAAGTACCTGCGGGTGAACTCGACCGGTACCGAGGCCCTGGCCAGCGGCGCCGACTCGATCGCGGTCGGTACCAATGCCCGCGCCACCGCTGCCAACAGCATCGCGGTCGGTGCCGGCAGCCTGGCCGATCGTGCCAACAGCGTGTCCATCGGTGCCGCCGGTGCCGAGCGTCAGGTCACCAACCTGGCGGCCGGTACCGCAGCGACCGATGCAGTCAACCTGGGCCAGCTGCAGGCCTCGGAGCAGGGCGCCCTGCGCTATGACCTCAACGGCGACGGCAGCGTCAACTACGCCAGCGCCACGCTGGGCCAGACCGGTACCGCCACCACACTGCGCAACCTCGGCCCGGGCCAGGTCAGCGCCACCAGCAGCGAGGCCATCAACGGTGCCCAGCTGTTTGCGGCCAACCAGGCCGTGGCCACTCATCTGGGAGGTGGCGCAGCGGTCAACGGCAGCGGCGTATTGACCGCACCGACCTACTCGATCAACAACGTCGCCGCTAACGGCACCGTCACCAAGGGCAGCTACAACGACGTCGGTACCGCCTTCGATGCCGTCAGCAACTCGCTGGCCAACGTCGCCGACCAGACCGGCGAGATCGACAAGCTGGCCGTGAAGTACGACGTCGACGGCAGCGGCAACGTGCTCAACAGCGTGACGCTGACGGGCACCGGCACCGGCGCGGTGAAGATCACCAACGTCGCCGCCGGCAGCATCCTGGCCGGCAGCAGCGATGCCATCACCGGCGACCAGCTGTTCAACACCAACAGCACCATCGCCAACTACTTCGGTGGCACCACCGCGTACAACGGCACCACCAATGTGTGGACCGCGCCGAAGTTCAGCATCTCCAGCATCGCCACCGACGGCACGTTTACCAGCGGCGACTACAACAACGTCACCGCCGCCTTCACTGCGGTGGACGGCTCGCTGAAGGTCCTCAACCAGCGCATCACCAACGGCGGCGGTGGCAGCGCCTACCTGGCGGTGAACTCGACCGCAGCGGCTGCAACGGCTGCCGGTGCGGAGGCGGTGGCGGTGGGGCCGCAGGCCAGTGCGGCCGGTGCCAACAGCGTGGCGGTCGGCAACGGTGCCAGCGCCAGTGCCGGCAACAGCGTCGCCCTGGGTGCCGGTTCGGTGGCCAGCGTTGGTGCGCAGAGCGGTTATACCGGCGCTTATGGCCAGACCGGCGCCAGCAACTCGGCCGGTGAGGTTTCGGTCGGCAGCACCGGCAGCGAGCGCAAGATCACCCACGTTGCCGATGGCTCCGACACCTACGACGCAACCAATGTTGGTCAGCTGAAGAACGGTGTGAACTACGCCATCGATGAGTCGAAGAAGTACACCGACCAGAAGATCCAGAACATCACCAACGTGGCCGGCAGCTTCCGCGCCAACAACACCAACAACCTGGCCGATCCGTCCGCCAGCGGTGCCAACTCGGCCGCCGGTGGCGCAGGCTCCACCGCCGCCGGTGCCAACTCGACCGCACTGGGCAATGGTTCGCAGGCGCAGGCCGACAACTCGGTGGCGCTGGGTGCGGGTTCGGTGGCGAACCGGGCCAACACAGTCTCGGTCGGTGCCAGCGGCGCCGAACGCCAGGTCGTCAACGTGGCTGACGGTTCGCAGGCCACCGATGCGGTCAACGTGCGCCAGCTGCAGGCCTCGCAGCAGGGCACGATCCGCTACGACACCACGGTGAACGGTGCGACCAACTACAACAGTGTCACGCTGGGCAGCACCAACAGCGGCCCGACCACGGTGCGCAACGTCGCCGCCGGCACCGCCGGTACCGACGCAGTCAACGTGGACCAGCTGAAGTCGGGCATGGCGCAGACCCTGGACTGGTCGAAGGCCTACACCGACGAGCGCATGGGCGGCTTCGAGCGCGACCTGCGCAAGACCGACAACCGCGCCTCGGCCGGTATCGCTTCGGCGATGGCCACCGCAGCCCTGCCGCAGCCCAGCGAAGCGGGCCGCAGCATGGCCTCGGTCGCAGCCGGCAGCTACAACGGCGAGTCGGGCGTGGCGGTCGGTATCTCTGGTGTCTCCGAGGGAGGGCGCTGGATCTACAAGTTCAGCGGCTCCACCAACAGCCGTGGCGAGGCCGGTGTGGCCGTCGGTGCCGGCATCCAGTGGTGATCCCCGCCGCCGGGCCGCACGCGCGGCCCGGCATCGCGGAAACGTCCAAAGGGGGAATGACATGAAACAGCATCGCATCGCCCGCACCGGCCAGATGGCCGCAGTGCTGGGCCTGGTCCTGGGGATGGGCCTGCTGGCCGCCTGTCGCAGCCATGCGCCGGCCGCCGAGGGTCCTGCCGAAACCACCGCCGTGCAGTTCCCGGAGGCTTCGAAGGCCTCGTTGAAGGAAGGCATCTATCCCGACGTCGCCGACCTGCGCCGCTTCGCGCCGGGCATGAGCAAACGGCAGCTGTATACCTTGCTGGGCACGCCGCACTTCAACGAAGGCATGTGGGGCGTGCGCGAGTGGAACTACCTGTTCAACTTCCGCACCGCGCAGGGCGCGGAGTACTTCACCTGTCAGTTCCAGGTTCGCTTCGACAGCAAGGGCATCGCCCAAGGGGGCTACTGGAAACCGGAATCGTGCGCGGCGGTGATCGAACCGCCACGGCCGCCGGCGCCGCCTGCGCCGGCACCACTGCCGGAGCAGCCGCTGCGGTTGTCGGCTGATGCGCTGTTCGGGTTCGACAGCGCGGTGCTCAGTGCCGAAGGCCAGCAGGCTGTACAGGGCGTGCTGGCGCAGGTGCGCGAGGCCAGTCAGGTGCAGTCGATCCGGGTGACCGGGTATACCGACCGTATCGGCAGTGCCAGCTACAACCAGACCCTGTCGCAGCGACGTGCCGAGGCCGTGCGCAGCGCGCTGGTGCAGGGTGGGGTGCCTGCGGCCAGCATCAGCGCCGAAGGACGGGGCGCAGCCGAGCCGATCGTGCAGTGCGAGCAGCGCAACCGTCGCGAGCTGATCGCCTGCCTGGCACCGAACCGGCGTGTGCAGATCGCTGGAATGGCGCAGCCGCGCTGAGAGTCCCACACCGGGGTCATGCCCCGGTATCCCGAGTCCCCCCTGACCGTCGGCAGGACGTGGTTACGTCTCCCCCGTTGACCATGCCTGCCGGCGGCTCAGGTTTTCCATGGTGCACGCGATGAACGCCCAATTCCTGCCTCTTTCCATGAAGACGGAAGCCACACTGAGTGTGTACGGCCAGCTCGGCAACCATGCCGTGGTGCGCATTCCCGGGCGGCGCCTGCCGGGGTTGATCCTGCAGGCAGACACCGTGGCCGGCTTCCTTGCCCAGCTGCAGGAAGCCCAGGCCTGCCTGCGCAGTGGTCGCGCACAGCGCACCGACGCCGAACTGGACATGCTGATCGACGTGCTGCAGCAGTGGTATGCGCTGATCGAATCGCGCCTGGCTGACGCCGGCGAGGCACTGTAGAAGAAAAAGGGGACGGAGGGGATTAAGTCGTTTCCGGCACGGCTGGGGCATTGACGACTTAATCCCCTCCGTCCCCTTTTCTGTGTCATGCGCGGGCACGGATCAACCAGCAGGCCGCATCCACGCGCACACGGTCGCCCTCGATGAATGGCGTGAATGCTGCCAGCGCCTTGTCGCGGAGTGCGACGGCGCGTTCTCCGGGCAGGTTTCGCAGGGCAAGACCCAGCGCACCGAGCTGCCCCACGTAGGTCGGCAGTTCATTGCGGGCGAGCGAGCAGGGCAGGTCCACCGCAGTCACTTCGACGTCCTTCCAGCCGGCGTCCTGCAGCAGGCGGCGGATGCGTTCGCCGTCAGCGAAGGCGAACTGCCCGGGTGCGCCAGGGCTCCGTGGCGGCAGATCCAGCTCATCACTGATGGCCCGTTCGGCGGTCGTCATGAACGGGTTCTCTTCTGCGCTGCGCCAGGCGATGAAGCGCAGGCCCGCGTCTGGCCTGGCCGCACGCTGCAGGTTGGCGAACGCGGCCCCTGTATCCTCGAAGAACATCACCCCCAATCGCGACTGGATCCAGTCGAAATGCGCGGGGGGCAGTGGGTGCTGTTGCGCGTCGGCAAGGATGAAGTCAGCGTCCAGCCCCGCCGCCTCAGCCCGCCCGCGTGCCATTGCCAGCATCGGTGCCGAGATGTCCAGGCCGGTGCAGCGGGCGGCCGGGCGTGCCGCACCGGCGGCAAGCAGGCTTGCGCCCGTGCCGCATCCGATATCGAGCAGTTGCGTGACGGTTTCTGGCAACTCGGCGAGCAGCAGGTCGGCCATCGGCTGGAACAGGCCATCGAGGATGGCCTGCTGGGCGACCCAGATCTGGCCGCCGGGGCCGTTCCAGAGGGTGTTCTGATCAACGGGGGATGTGCTGGCCATGGCCTTGCCTTGTCGGGAAGTGGCCCATAGGTTGCTGCTTGAAGACGACTTGAGGTCAAGCCCATGCGTGAACTGGATATCGGCGAGGTGGTCAAGCGCAGCGGGGTGCCGGCCTCGACCCTGCGCTACTACGAACAGCTGGGGCTGCTGCAGGCACTTGGGCGCCGTGGCCTGCGCCGGCAGTATGACGAGCAGGTGCTGGAACGGCTGGCACTGATCGGTCTCGGCCAGGCGGCCGGGCTGTCACTGCAGCAGATCGGGGCATCGCTGCCGCCGCAGCGTGGATGTATCTCCCTGGACCGTGAGGCGCTGCTGGCGCAGGCCGATGTACTGCAGAGGCAGATCACCCAGTTGCAGCGGGTGCGCCGGCACCTGCAGCGCGCGGCGGCCTGCCCGGAAGCACAGGATGCGCGGCAGTGCGGTTCATTCCGCAAGCTGCTGCGGGCACAGCAGCGCATGGCGGGTGGGTGAGTTGCCGGAACCGGCTTAATCGCGAGTACTGACTTCCCAGGTGGCATGCAGCACGCCCGGCACGTGCTCCATCCGCGCCAGCACCACGTCTAGCTCATCGGCACTCACGGCGGTACTGACCAGCACCGCGATCACATCGGTGGGTGCATCGGCATGCTCGACCAGCTGCACGTCACCGACCGGATACTGTGCCGCCTCCAATGCATCAACCAGCCGTTCGCGCACCCGCGGCACCGCTTCGGCGTCCACGCTTAGGCGCACCTCATAGGTGGCCTCGGTGGCAGCCTCGTTGATCGGAATGCGGTTGATCGCATTCACCAGCGGCCGCAGGAGGGTGTTGCCGGCGATGATCAAGACCGTCAGCAGCACGCCCTCGGCCAGCATGTCCGCGCCGGTGCAGCTGCCGACCGCGGCCGAGCACCACAGGGTGGCGGCAGTGTTCAGGCCGCGCACGTTCATGCCTTCCTTCATGATCACGCCGGCGCCGAGGAAGCCGACACCGGAGACCACGTAGGAGATCACCCGCACCGCTTCGGCGCTGCCGGCGATACGCATGCCCAGATCGACGAAGGCGGCCGCGCCCACCGCCACCAGGACGTTGGTGCGCAGGCCGGCGGTGCGTTGCCGGTACTGGCGCTCGGCGCCGATCAGCGTGCCCAGTACGAAAGCGGCCAGCAGGCTGACCACGGTGTCGGCGAAGGGGCCGGCCTGGAAGGTTTCGATGAAGCGCATGGCCGGAGTCTACCCCGGCCATGTGACGGTAGATCCACGCCGTGCGTGGATGCCCGGATGGGCCACAAACGACTTAATCCCCTCCGTCCCCTTTTTCGGGATCAGTCGGTGTCCTCGACGCGCTCGCCCATCAGCTCGCGCTGGCGCTTGTCCAGTTCTTCGGCGTAGCGCTTGCGCACGAAGGCTTCGGAGACGACGCCCAGCACCTGGCCATCGGCGCCGACCACCGCCAGTTCGTCGGCCTGGGTCTGGTCGAAACGCTGCATCACGCTGACCACGTCGGAGGAAGGTACCAGCGAGACGTCGCGGTTCTCGGCCAGGTCGCCGATCGGGGTTTCCGGTTTCACGCCATCGCCGTAGACCCGTGGAATCTGCACGATGCCGGCGTAGTGGCCCTCGCTGTCGATCAGGATCACCCGGCTGCCCGAGCCCAGCGGGAAGCGCTGGCGGAACGCGGCGGCATCGAGATCGGCCGGAGTAGTGGCCACGCCCTTGCGCATCAGCCGGCCGGCGTTGAGGTTCTGCACCCAGCCCACGTCGCGGGCGCTCTTGATGGTCTCGCCGCGCAGGTGCATGCGCCAGGTCGAGAACGAGTAGCCGAACCACTGCCGTACCAGCGTGCTGGACACCAGCACCGCGCTCATCACCACGCTGGTCAGCAGGAAATCGTGCGTGCCTTCCAGCACCAGCATGGCCATGGTCATCGGCGCGCCAACGACGGCGGCGGCCAGTGCGGCCATGCCGGCCAGCGCGGCCGAGGTGGCGTCGATCACCGGAACGCCGGTGGCCATGCCCAGCAGCCCGGCGAACAACGCGCCGACCAGGGTGCCCATGAACAGCGAGGCGAAGAACAGGCCGCCACGGAAGCCGAAGCCGAGCGAGATGCCCGAGGCCAGGCACTTCAGGGTCAGCAGGCCGCCGATCCAGATCAGCGGCAGGTGCGTGGTCAGGTCCAGATGCAGCGCGCCGTGGCCGGACGACAGCACCTGCGGGCTGGCCAGGGCCAGGGGAATCAGCAGCAGTCCACCCACCACCGGCCGTCCCCACGCGGGCAGGGGGCTGCGCTTGACCGAGCCTTCGATCGAGGCGATCAGCCGCATGATGGCGATGCCGACCATCGCGCAGCAGCAACCGAGCAGGCCGTAGATCGCGTAGTCGGCGGCGCGCACGTCGATGGTCGAGGCGGCGGGTAGCAGATAGGCCTCGATGCCGGCCTGGTCGGCTACGAACGCGCCAGCCAGCGCAGCGACGGCCACCGGTGCCAGCGCAGCGGGGGTGTAGGCGCCGATGACGATTTCGAAGGCGTAGAACGCACCGGCCAGCGGCGCACCAAACGCAGCGGCGATGGCACCGGCCGCACCGGCACCGACCAGGATGCGCACGTCGTTGCGACGCAGGCGCATCACCCGGCCCAGCTGCGAGCCGCTGCCCGCGCCCATCTGCGTATACGAAGCCTCAAGGCCGACCGACGCGCCGCAGCCGTTGGACAGCAGGGTCTGGGTCAGCACGATCAGGTTGTCGCGCATCGACATGCGGCCGCCGTGCAGCGCATTGGCTTCCACCGCATCGAGCAGTGGCCGTTTCAGCCGCGTCGCCGCAAGGCTGACCAGGCCGACCAGCAGCCCGCCCAGTGGCAGCACCAGCAGCGCGGTCCAGGTCAGCGAGGGCAGGGAGCTCAGGCGCATGCCGTCGTCCAGCCCATACAGCGTGCCCTGCAGCCAGCGCGCGATGCCCGACTGCAGCAGGGTCAGGTAGCCGGCGATCAAGCCGACCAGCAACGCCAGCGCGATGAACCACAGGTCGCTGCCACGCAGGCGCAGGCGCAGGCCCTGGAAGGCCAGATGCAGGCGCGATGGCGAAACGGGCGAAGACATGGTGGCGGCATGATACGCCGCCACCGTGAGCGCCACCGTCACCGCATCGGGCGGCTACCGGCTCAGAAGCGGTAGCGGCCCTGCACGTAGAAGGTGCGCGGCGCGGCCACCATGCGGCCGGCGTTGCCATCGACGTTGCGGGTGTACCAGCGCTTGTCGGCCAGGTTGTTCACGCCCAGTGCGATCTCGCTGTCACCCCGCCCCGGCACCTGCCAGGCCACTTGGGCATTCCACAGGCGCACGCCCGGCACGCGGCCCACGCGCGCATCAGCGCTCTCGGCCCAGGTGTTGGCGGCGTCGGAGAACTGGCCGCTCTGGTGGGTGCTGGAGACGTTGAAGGTCCAGCCGGCCAGCGCATAGCGGGCGCCGACGCTGTCGGTGTCGCGCGAGTAGAACGGCACGTCCAGGCCGCGGTTGTCGCCGGACTGCTGGATCGCCTTGGTCCAGGTGTAGTTGGCGTACAGCTCCAGCCCGGCCAGCGCGCTGTCCTCGGCGAAGTGGTACTCCAGTGCGCTCTCCACACCCTTGTGGTCGGTGGCACCAATGTTCTGGAAGGTGGGCGGGGTGATGCCCGGCACCTGCAGGATCTGGTTGTCGAAGCGCATCTTGAACACGGTCACTTCCGCGCGCAGTGCGCCGTCCTGCCAGCGCGCACCCAGTTCGGTGGTCTTGGCCACTTCCGGGTTCAGCGGATTGCTGGCCGTCTGCGAATTGAGCTGGATGTTCTGCACCGGTCCGAACGAGGTGGTGTAGTTGCCGAACACCGTCAGCTGCGGGGTCAGCAGGTAGGCGATGTTGATCGAGGGCAGCGCCTTGTCGTTGCGACTGCTGAAGGTCGCCGTGCCGCCGGCCTGGCGGCGGTCCATGTCGATCCATTCCATGCGCACGCCGGGCGTGATCCGCCACTGGCCGATCGCAATGCGGTCGTCGATGTAGAAGGCGTGCGCGTCGGTGGCGTTGTCGAAGCGGGTGGTGGCACTGGCCGCGCCGGTGCGGCGGGCGACGGTGTAGCTGCGGTCGTTGCCGCGCTCGCGCAGGAAGCGGTAGCCGGCGGTGATGTCATGCACCGCGCTGCCCCAGTGCAGGCGCTGGGTATAGCGCGGCTCGATGCCAAGCACGCGGTAGTCGCGCGGCTGCACGGTCAGCTGGGTGTTGGCGGCGTTGATCAGCGAGCTGGCACGGGTGCTCTCGTTGTAATAGGCCAGCACCTCGAACTCGCTGTTGGCCGACAGCGTGTTGGTGTAGCCCAGGTCGATGCCGGTGCGGTGGCCCTTCCAGAAATCGGTTGGCCGGGTGTTCTGGAACGGATCGGCCTCGTACTGCGCACGGGTCAGGCCGCCCGGCGTCAGCGAGCGTACGTCGTAGTAGGACAGCTTGGCGCGCAGCTCCTGCTGTTCGTCGATGGCGTAGGCGAACTTCAGCGCGAGATCATTGAAGCGGTCATCGCTGCCCTGGCGCCAGCCGCGACCATCCTGGCCGGAGTACAGCAGGGCCGCGCCCAGGCCATTGTCGCCGGTACCGCCAAGGAAGGCGTTGTACTGGGTGCTGTCACCGCCGCCACGGTCGTAGGCGGTGTAGCGCACGCCGGCTTCGCCGTGCAGGCCGGCCTCGGTGGGAATGCCGCGGGTGCTGAAGTTGATGATGCCACCGACGTTCTGCGGCCCGTAGCGCACCGCGCCGCCGCCGCGCACCACGTCGATCGATTCGATGTTGGACAGGCTGGTCGGCGCGAACGACAGCTGTGGCTGGCCATACGGCGCCACCGCCAGCGGCACGCCGTCCAACAGGACGGTCGAGCGCGGCGAGTAGCGCCCGGTGAGGCCGCGCACGCCGATGTTCAGCGACACCGAACTGCCGGCGGTGCCGGAATTGTCGGTGACCTGCACGCCGGGGATGCGGCGCATCGCATCGCCGAGGCTGGCCGCGCCGCTGGCCTCGATGCGCTGGCGGTCGACCACCGTACGTGCGCCGGCAAAGCTCTTGACGCTGTCATGCAGGCCGGTGCCCAGCCAGCTGCCGGAGACCTGGATGCTGTCCAGCGTGGTGGCGCTGTCCTGGGCGAAGGCGGTGGCGGCCGGGAGCAGGCACAGGGCAAGGGCGGCGGCCAATGGCAGGCGGGCCGGTTGCAGGGCTGGGATGGGCATCGGTGCGGGCTGTGGAAGGTGGTAAATGAGAATTATTGCTGATTCCATTCGCCAATGGAATGCGCCGCCAGTTCACGCTGTTCCCCCGGTGGTAGAGTGGGCGATTGCTTCCTGACTCGCTGAGATCCGCCATGTCCCAAGCCGCCTTCTATCCCGTCGGAACCCCTGGCCAGCCGTGGGGAGCGGCGGAACGGGAGGCGTGGCGTGGCCGCCAGCAGCGCCTGCGTCGCTATGACGAGGAAGTGCTGCCGCGTATCGAGGCGCTGGCCTCGCGCTTCGACAAGGTGGCCTATGGCCAGCTCGACTACGCTGGCGAGACCTACACTCTGTTCGCCCTGCGCAGCCGCGATTGGAACCCGGCGCTGCCGGCCGCCCTGGTGACCGGTGGCGTGCACGGCTACGAAACCAGCGGCGTGATGGGCGCGCTGGAGTTCCTCGAGAAGCACGCCGCCGACTATGCCGGCAAGGTCAACCTGCTGGTGGCGCCGTGCGTGAACCCGTGGGGTTTCGAGCGCATCAACCGCTGGAACTTCGATGCGATCGATCCGAACCGTAACTTCCGCGCCGATGGCCCGGCGCGTGAATCGACCGCCGTCATCGAACTGATCGCGCCCTACAAGGGCCAGTTCGTGCTGCATATCGACCTGCACGAAACCACCGACAGCGACGAGAGCGAGTTCCGCCCGGCGCTGGCCGCACGTGACGGCAAGCCGTTCGAGCCGGGGCTGATCCCCGATGGCTTCTACCTGGTGGACGACAGCGAGAACCCGCAGCCGGCCTTCCAGCAGGCAGTGATCGCTGCCGTGGAAAAGGTGACTCACATTGCGCCGGCCGACGACACGGGCGAGATCATCGGTTCGCCGGTGGTGGCCCACGGCGTGATCGAGTACCCACTGGTGAAGCTGGGCCTGTGTGCCGGCATCACCGGTGCGACCTATACCACCACCACCGAGGTCTACCCGGACAGCCCGCGGGCGACCCCGCAGCAGTGCAACGACGCCCAGGTGGCAGCGGTGTGCGCGTCGCTGGATTACGCGCTCGCCCATCGTTGATGAAAAAGGGGACGGAGGGGATTAAGTCGTTTGTGCCGCAAACGACTTAATCCCCTCCGTCCCCTTTTTCGGTTCACCCCAGCGCGTCGGCCCACCACAGTGCGGCCGGCCCCGGCGGCGTGTCGCGGCGCCACAGCAGGTCGCTGTGGATGCGTCGCGGCCAGCCGGGCAGGGTCAGTTCCACCAGCTGCCCGCGGTCGTAGCGCTGTACCAGCGCGCGTGGCAGCTCGGCCCAGCCGATGCCGTCCTCGGCCATCTCCATCACCATCAGGTAGTCGGTGGCGGTCCAGGCCAGTCCGGTAGCCGCGCGCGCATGGTCGACCTCCGCGCTCAGGCGCACCTGCCGGTGCCGTGCCAGCTGGGCGGCCGCGCGACGGCCGGCGTCGGCCAGCGGATGGTCGTGCGCCACATACACCGACAGCTCGCTGTGATGGGCCAACGGCCGTGCCACCAGACCATCCGGATAGCTTTCCTGGCGCGGCAGCAGGCCCAGCGCGGCGCGACCACTACCCACCAGTTCCAGCACGTCTTCGCCTTCGGCATCCAGCCATTCCAGTTCGATCTCGGGGAACGCTTCGGCAAAGCGCTGCAACACGCGCTGCTCCGGATCGAGCTGATAGACGTCGGAGAACACCACGGTCAGCCGCGCTTCGACCGGGGCGGCCAGCCGCACGCTCAACTGCTGCAGGCGGGTATCGGCGGCGAGAATTTCCTGGGCATGACCGAGCACCTGGCGCCCGGCTTCGGTCAACTGCGGGTAGCGTCCGCTGCGGTCGAACAGGCTGACGCCGAGGTCTGCCTCCAGGTGGGCGATGGCGGTGCTGACCGTCGATTGGGTCTTGCGCAGGCGGCGCGCCGCCGCCGAGAACGAGCTCAGCGCCGCGGCTTCCACGAAGGCCTGCAGGGATTCAGGGGAATAGGGCATTGATCCATCGCTCCTGTCGATGGAATCCATTTTGATACCACCGTAAAAGGCGATGATACTGTCCGCCGTCGCCCCTGTCTGCGGGGTGCTCCGGACCCTCCACGCACCGCGTGGATCTATTGAAAAGGCGGCGCGGTCCCCGTGCCGCAAGGAGTTTCACATGTCCCGTACTGTTCCCGCCCGTGGCGCGCTGGTCGCCTGGGCCTGCCTGACCGTGGCGATCGTTGCCGAAGTGGTCGGCACCTCGTTCATGGCCCATGCCGCCCGCGACGGCGGCTGGACCGGCTACCTGATCATGGCCGGCGCGTTGGCGCTGTCCTATTACTTCCTGGCCCTGTCGGTCCGCCGCATCGCGGTCGGTGTCGCCTATGCGGTGTGGGAAGGCCTGGGCCTGACCCTGCTGACCGTGGTCGGCCTCACCGTGTTCGGCGAGAGCCTGTCGCTGCAGCAGCTGGCCGGCCTCGTGCTGGCGGTGGTAGGCATCGTCTGTGTCACCCTCGGGGAGGCGCACTGATGAATACCCTGGCTCTGTTTTTCGTGATCTGTTCTGCGCTGATCGACGTTGCCGCCAACATGATGGTGGCGAAGTCGGAGGGCTTCCGCCGCTGGCGCTGGGGTGTCGGTGCGATCGTCATGGTCTGGATCGCCTTCGCCCTGCTGGGCCAGGCGGTGCGCTACATGGACCTGGCCACCGCCTATGCGATGTGGGGGGCGATCGGCGTGATCGGTACCGCCACCTGCGGCCGCCTGCTGTTCGGCAACCGCCTGCGCCCGATCGGTTGGATCGGCATCGCGCTGGTCACCGTTGCGGTGCTGCTGCTCAGCACCGCGAAGTAACGCGTTGCTGTGCCAACCAAGGTTGGCACCTACCAGTGCTGAGTTGCTGGTTGGCACCTACCCGTGCTGAGTTGCTGGTTGGCACCTACCCGTGCTGAGTTGCTGTGCCAACCCGGGTTGGCACCTGCCAGAGCGTGAGCCGCCACGTGCAAGCGCCCCGGGGATGATCTCCCCGGGGCGCTTGCCGTTTCTGACGAACTCAGAAGCGTGCGGTGAAGTTCAACCGCGTGGTGCGCCCCGGGCCGGGCATCAGGCTCATCGCCAGCGTGTCCATGTAATAGGTGTTGCGCAGGTTGCTGACCACCAGTTCCACTTCGGCCTTCGGGGTGAACTGCCAGCGCGCATAGAAGTCGTAGATCGCGGTGGGCAGGTAGATGTTCTGCAACCCGGTCGAGCCGGTGGTGTTCCAGGGCTTGTCCAGTTCGTGGGTGGGGCCGCTGTTGTAGGTGCGGCGGATGCCGGTATCCAGCCGCTTGTCGAACAGGCGGAAGCCCAGCGTGATGTGGATCGAGTACTTCGGTGGATTCTGTGCGTTGACGAATGAGGTACCGAAGCCGCCACCCACGCAGTCCGGCGTGGTGTCCAGCTTGCTCCACTTCGCATAGGGGTCTTCGCGCAGGCGCTTGGCGGTGGCCGCATCGCAGGTCCGCGCACGCTGGTAGTAGCTGGCCGACAGGTCCAGGTAGGCGATGCCGGCGTCATAACCGGACTGCAGCTCGTAGCCGGACACCGTGTAGTTGTCCACGTTGTCGACGTAGAACGCCCAGTTGCTGGAATCGAAGCGGCGGGTGATCGCGTTGTCGATATCGTTCTTGAACCAGGCCACCTTGAACGCCAGGCGGTCGCCATCGCGCCGCAGGTCCTGCTTGAGCAGGCTGAAGCCGATGTCCCAGGAGCGGTTCTTCTCCGGCTTCAGGCCGGCCACCGGTGCCGAGGTGCTGTTGCCCAGCGTCGACTCGAACAGGCTGGGCATCTTCCAGCCCTGCGCGTACTTCACGTAGAAGAACATGTCCTGGTCGAGGTTGAAGCGGGCCTCTGCGTACGGCGCAAAGCCGTGGCCGGAACGGCGGATCGCCGGCTTGTAGCCCCAGGCGGTGGGAATCTGCTTGGTATAGAAACCGTTGGCGCCGCGCGGGTCGGGGATGAAGCCATCGAAGTCGTAGCTCTGGCCCAGCGTGCTGTCGCCGTAGGGCGTAGCGCGCAGCGAGTCGTAGGTGTAGTTGCCCTGTGCATCCGGGTACCACTCCTTGTACCAGCCCGGCAGCAGCTGGCCGCCCTTGCTCAGGCGCGCGAAGGTGTAGCGCAGGTCGCGCGATTCGCTGACGAAGGCCACGCGGTTGCGGTCACGGGTGCGGTAGTCGATGAAGCGACCGCCAGCGGTCAGCGACAGCCAGTCCCACGGCTGCCATTGCAGCGACGCCACAACGCTGGCTTCGCGTCGCGTGCCCGAGCGCAGGTAACGGTTGTTGTTGTAGTCCACCGGCAGCACCGGCGAGTTCGGTGCGGTGTCCTCATGCTGGAACGCAGCGCCATAGCGCAGTGTCCAGTCACCCAGGCTGTTGCTGAAGCGGGTGGTGTTGCTGCTGTCCACGCCCCAGCGCCGGGTCTTCACGTCCGACTGCAGGCCCGGGCCATAAGTTTCGCCGAGCGTGTCCGGCATCTGGTCGTTGGGCACGTCCTTGAACAGTGGCGTGTTGGCGATGTTGCTGTTGAACATGCGGCTGGTGGCTGTGGTGAACCACAGCGTGCTGCTCAGGTCCAGCCACGGATGTGCTTCGGGCCGGTAGCGGTGGCGCAGCGAGGTGGCATTGACCCGCATCTTCCCGGGCTCGAACTGGAACATGGTGTTGGCCTTGTCCACGTAGGTCACCCATTCGTTGGACTGGCCCACGCGACCGATCGCCGACGGCATGATCTCGCCGAAGCTGGAGTTGAAGTAACGATGGCTCAGCTCAAGCCGCTGGTCGGGGTTAGGCGTCCAGGTGAATTTCAGCAGCGCCGATTCGTTGTCGGTGTGGGTGTTCAGTACTTCGTCGCCGGGGTGGTACAGCTTGGAAACGGCCTGGCTGGACATGCCGGTACCGCCGCTGGACAGATGCTGGTCGTCGTAGCGGTGCGCGCCATTGCTGCCGGCGAAGTAGTTGCCCTGGCGGCGACGCGCGTAAGCGGCCACCAGCTGCCAGTCCTCGCCGCGCTGGGCGAAGGCCACGCTGCCGTTCCAGTCGCGCGGGTCACGCAGGCTGTTGCGGTTGTCGCTGCCGCGCGCGATCTGCTTGAAGGTACGGGTGCGGTCGATGCTGTTGTCGGCCACGCCACCACGCACGCGCAGGCCCCAGGCCTGGCCGTCGTCGAGGATGTCATCGACGTTCAGCGTCTCCATGTAGACCACGCCGCCGATCGCACTGGCGGCGTTGGCGGCCAGGCTCGGTCCCTTTTCGATGCTGACCGAGCTGATCAGATCCGGGTCGAGGTAGCTGCGCTGCTGCACGCCGGCATAGCCGCGGTACACGTCGATGGCCTGCTGGCCGCCGTCGATGATCACCGGCACCCGGTTCTGGCCCTGCAGGCCACGGATGTTGACGTCCAGTGCGCCGCCGTTGCGCACGTCGGCGGTATGCACGCCGACCGCACCGGCCAGCACATCGCCAATCGACTGGCCGCGGAACCGCTCAAGTTGCTGGCGGTCTAGGTGCACGCGCGAGCCGCTGTCGCGGTACACGGCATCGGCATCGGCCAGGCCCCACGGCGATGCACCTTCGCTGGCCTGGCCGGCGACCCGCAGCGTACCGATCCGGCGCACACCGGCATCGGTGCCGGGGGCGGCCTGCAGCACCACACCGCTGGCATCGCGCTGGAAGGTCAGGCCGGTGCCGGCCAGCAGCTGCGCCAGCGCGGCCTCGGTGTTGAGCGAGGCCTGCACGCCGCTGCTGTGGCGGCCGCGGGTCAGGCGCGCATCGGCGGCGATGGACAGGCCGGACTGCTGGCCGAACGTGGTCAAGGCCTGGTCGAGCGGTCCGGCCGGGATCTGCCAGCGAACGGCTGCGGCTGCATCCTGTGCGTGGGCGGCCGCCGGCAACAGGCACGGCGTGGCCAGGGCCAGGCACAGCGCGATGGCAAGCGGGCGAGGAGAAGGGCAGGGTAGTTTCATGGGGGCGGCAACATCCGCAATGGGTTCCCTTGTAGTGCCCGCCGAGCGCGCAGAAAGGGAACCGCGATTTCAACGCGGGCGCACAACGGTCCACCACGGCCAACGCTGCTCGATGCGGATCGGCAGGGCGCGCGCCAGCAGTTTCAGGGCCTGCAGGCTGTCCAGGCGCGGCAATACCGCGGTGACATTCAATGCGGACAGTGCCGGATCACAGCCCAGATAGCCCTGATGGTGACGGGCCAGTTCGTCGATCACCCGGATCAACGGCGTGTCCTGCACCCGCAGGCGTCCGTCCTGCCAGTCGCCGCGCAGAGGATCGGCAGCGACCGTTGTGAGTCCCCCCATCGGTCCGATCTGCAGCGCACTTCCCGCAGGAACATCCAGCGCCGCACCGAACATCGGCAGGCACCGCACCCCACCCTCGAACACGTCCAACCGGCTGTCCTGCGCTTCGCGGCCGACCGCGAAGCGGGTGCCGATCGGCTGCAGGCGCGCCCCGGGTACATGCACGGTCAGGGGCAGGCCGACGAATGCGGGGTGGTGGCCGGTCTGCAGCAGCAGTTCGCCGCGCAGCAGATGCAGGGCGCGGTGGCCGTTGCCGATGTCGACGGTCACTTCGCTGCCGGCGTTGAGCCACAACTGGCTGCCATCGGCCAACGTCCAATGACCGGTACGCCCGGCAGCGGTGCGCTGCGTCTGCAGGCGGCGCTGCGCCTGAATCCCATGCAGGCCGAGCAGGGAGACCGCGCCGATGCCGAGGGCGCCACCGATGCTGCGCAGCGCCCGCCGCCTGCGAAGGCGCGCAGCATCAAATGCGGTTGCAGCTGCCGGAGCCGACAGCGGGGCGAACGATTGCCAGACCGCCTCGACCCGTCGCCAGGCGTCGGCGTGACCAGCATCGGCCTGCAGCCAGGCGTGCCAGCGCTGCTGGTCGCCGTCGCTCCAGCCCTGTTGGCGCAGCGCAAACCATTCGGCAGCCTGTTCCAGCGCCGGGCCGGCCAATGCCGCGCTCACGCTGTGGTGTCGCCGGACAGGCGCAGGCAATGCAGCATCGCCTGCGCCATGTACTTCTTGACCATGCGCTCGGACACGCCCAGCTGCGCGCCGATCTCTGCATAGCCAAGGCCGGACAGCCGCGCCAGCAGGAACGCGCGCCGTGGCCGCTCGGCGAGGCCGGACAGCATGTCGGCGACGGCGTGCAGCAGCTGCAATGCCTGCGTGCGCTCCTCGGCAGAAGGGTGCGCCGGCTCCGGTTGCGCGGCCAGCGCGGCCAGATAGGCGCGTTCCAGGTCCGCGCGCTGCCAGTGGTTGACCAGCAGGGCGTGCGCAATGGTGCTGAGATAGGCGCGCGGCAAGCGCAGTTCTGATGGATCGACACGACGGCTGAGCAGGCGCAGGAAGGTGTCCTGGGTCAGGTCGGCGGCGCAGTCGGCGTTGTGCGTGCGACGGCGCAACCAGCCGAGCAGCCAGCCATGGTGTTCGCGGTAGAACCCCGCCAGCGCAGTGCTGGAGGCGGCGGGCACGGCCATCGGCATCGATCATTAATGAGAATGATTCCCATTATAGGGTGATCGAGGGGCGCGCGACAAACGTTGCGCGGGGCGCAGCGGGGGAGGTCGCCGGATTTGCGATGCCCGACGTGCTCGCCGACACTGCGGTTTTCCACAGGGAGTGCCCGCATGTTCAGCCACATCACCGTTGGAACGAACGACATGGACGCCGCGCATCGCTTCTACGATGCACTGTTCGGTGCGTTGGGTGCACGTCCGGGCGTCTTCGATGACAAGGGCCGTCTGGTGTATTTCAAGGATGGCCGTATGTTCATCGTCACCGCGCCGATCGACGGTCAGCCGGCATGCCACGCCAACGGCGGCACCATCGGCTTCACCCTCGACAGTGCTGAGGCCGTGCGTGGCTGGCAGGACGCCGGCGTGGCCCATGGCGGCACCGCCATCGAAGACCCGGCCGGCATCCGCAGCATGGCCGGGCGCCAGCTGTTCCTGGCCTACCTGCGCGACCCGGATGGCAACAAGCTGTGCGCGGTGCATGTGATGTCGTAATTGGACAGTACGCGCGTGGCCGCGTCGCAGGCAGTGCGCGCGGCTGTGCTCGCAGCCGTCTGCCGGCGCGCGCGTGATAACACGGAATGGTGGATCGGGCCTGTGACCGCTGGCCACAACTTCATGCTCTGTCCACTGCGGTTCAGCCACAATCGGTCGGCTAACCCTTTGATCTACCGGAGAACGCCGCCCCATGGATGTACTGGAGCCGCAACAATCCCCGGTGCGCACCCTTCGGCCTGTGTTCGCCTTCGCGGCGATCGTTGTCGTGGCGTTCGCGCTGTTCGTCAGCCTGTTCCCGCTGGGCGCAGGCCGCCTGCTGCTGAAGGCGCAGGACTGGGCCGCACTCAACGTCGGCTGGTACTACCTGCTGGCCATGACCCTGTACCTGGTGTTCGTGGTCGGCGTGGCGCTGTCCAAGTACGGTGGCATCAAGCTCGGTGCCGACCATGACGAACCGGAGTTCAGTTACCTCTCCTGGGCCGGCATGCTGTTCGCTGCAGGCATCAGCATCACGCTGTTCTTCTTCTGCGTTTCCGAGCCGCTGACCCACTACCTGCAGCCGCCGCAGGGCGATCCGGCGGCGGGCGAGGCCGGCGCGCGCCAGGCCATGCAGCTGCTGTTCCTGCATTGGGGACTGCACGGCTGGGGCGTGTTCGCGCTGGCGGCGATGGCGATGGCCTACTTCGCCTACCGCCACAACCTGCCGCTGGCGCTGCGCTCGGCGCTGTACCCGCTGATCGGCAAGCGCATCAACGGCCCGATCGGTTACACCGTGGACGCGCTGGGCATCGTCGCCACCGTGTTCGGCATCGGTGCCGACATGGGCTTCGGCGTGCTGCACCTCAATGCCGGGTTGGCGCACCTGTTCAACATCCCGCATTCCAACCTGGTGCAGATCATGCTGGTGGTGGCGATGATGGGTGCGGCAGTGGCCGTGGCCGTCTCCGGCGTGGAGAAGGGCGTGCGCTGGATGGCCAACATCAACATGCTGCTGGCGATCGCGCTGGTGCTGTTCATGCTGTTCGCCGGGCCGACGCAGTACCTGTTCAGCACCTTGATGCAGAACCTGGGCGACTACCTCGGCAGCGTGGTCGGCAAGAGTTTCGATGTGTATGCCTACGGCGGCCGACCGGAATGGCTGGGCGGCTGGACGGTGTTCTACTGGGCCTGGTGGATCGGCTGGGCGCCCTTTGTCGGGCTGTTCATCGCGCGCATCTCGCGCGGCCGCACCATCCGCGAATTCGTGTTCGGCGTGCTGCTGATTCCGCTGGGCTTCACCCTGGCCTGGCTGTCGATCTTCGGCAACAGCGCGCTGGACCAGGTGCTGCACCACGGCCAGCAACAGTTGGCGCAGCTGGCGGTGGATGATCCACCGACCGTGCTGTATGCGCTGCTGGACGGCTACCCCTGGAGCCGCGAGGTGATCACGGTGACAGTGCTGGTCAGCTTCATCTTCTTCGTGACCTCGGCCGACTCGGGGGCGGTGGTGTTGTCCACGCTGTCCTCGCATGGCGGCGCACCCGAGGATGATGGTCCGCGTTGGCTGCGGGTGTTCTGGGGCACGGTGATCGCGGTGCTGACCGCGGGCCTGTTGCTGGCCGGCAGTATCGACGCACTGAAATCGGCGGTGGTGCTGGCGTCGTTGCCGTTCTCGGCGATCCTGTTGTTGATGATGTGGGGGCTGACCCGCGCCTTCAGTGACGAATCGCACCGCAAGCGCGCGCTGCAGTACCGGCCATCGCCGCTGATCGGCGACGATCGCCACCACCAGGGCTGGCGCCAGCGCCTGAGCCAGGCGATGCATTTCCCGGTGCGCGACCAGGTCTACCGCTTCATGGATGACACGGTGAAGCCGGCGATGGAAGCGGTGGCCGAGCAGCTGCGCGGGCAGGGCTGGGACGTGGCCACGCGCTTCGAGGCGGGCGACATGGAGTTGACGGTCAACCATGGCGAGCAGCAGGACTTCCTGTACCGGGTGATCCTGAGCGGTTACCTGACCCCGTCGTTCGCCGCACAGCAGCTGCGCAACCAGCGCTACTACCGCGCCGAGGTGCACCTGTTCGAAGGCAGCCAGGACTACGACCTGGTGGGCTACAGCCGCAAGCAGATCATCAACGACATCATCAGCCAGTACGAACGGCACCTGCAGTTCCTGCACCTGAGCCGGTGATGCGGTGGGTGCGGACCGTTGGTCCGCACCCCCTGTAGAGCCGAGCCCGCGCTCGGCTCCTCGGTGTCGGAAGAGCAGCCGAGCATGGCTCGGCTCTACAGTGGCAATCAGAACCTGTAACGAGCGCCCAGCGAGACGAACTGTCCGCGCAGGTTGTACTGGCTGATGTCGAAACCGTTGGAGCCACCGGCGGGGTCGAACGGCGGGTCCTTGTCGGTCAGGTTCAGCACCGACAGCGACAGCGTGGTGTTGGGAATACCTTCGTACGCTACGTACAGGTCCAGCTGGTGATACGGCTTGATGCGGTCGCGCAGGCCCGGGTTGCTGGTTGCCGTCGCCACACGCTGGTCGTAGCCACTCACGTACTGCAGGCTCAGCGTACTGCTCCAGTCGCCCACCGCCCAGTTCAACGAGGTGGTGCCGCGGGTACGCGGCAGCGCGCCGTGGCGGTTGTTGCCGGCGCCGTCATACGGTGCCTGCCCAGCCACCAGCGGCTGCTTGAAGCTGAGCAGGTGGGTCCAGCTGCCGGCCACGGTGAAGGTGCCCCAGCCCACGGTGCGGAAGGTGCGGTTGGCGTCCAGGTCCAGGCCCGAGGTGGTCAGTTCGCCCTGGTTGGCGTACTGGTTGGTGATGAACTGGATGCGTCCCTGCGCATCACGTTGCACGCGACCGGGGAACAGCGTCGGGTTGTCGACGATGAACTGCGCGCTGTCTGGCTTGACCAGGTTGTCCTGCTCGATGCGGTACCAGTCCAGGCCGATGCTGGTATCGGCATCCGGCGACCACACTGCACCCACGTTGAAGTTGCGCGAGCGCTCCGCCTTCAGATCCGGGTTGCCGGTGCGGATGTTGGTCACGCCACGGCTGCCGCCGGGCTGCAGCGGATCCAGCGGATCGATCACCGAGCCGTAGCTGACGGTCTGGCCCGGCGCGATCTCCGGCAGCGAAGGTGCCCGGAAGCCGCGCGAGAACGAGCCGCGCAGCAGCAGGCTGTCCAGCGGCTGCCAGCGCAGCGCCACCTTCGGCGAGAACGCCTTGCCGAAGTCATCGTAGTGATCGCCGCGACCGGCCACCTGCAGCTCCAACGTGCGGTGCAGCGGCACGCTCAGTTCGGCATAGGCGGCGCTGACCTGGCGCTCGCCATTGACCACGTTGATGGCCGGACGCAGTTCGGTGCCCGACAGCACCTGCGCACTGGTGCGCGCGTCCAGCGATTCCTTGCGGAACTCCGCACCCCAGGCGAAGCCGACCGTACCGGCGGGCATCTCCCACAGCGAGGTGGAGGCCTTCACGTTCAACGCGTGCAGCTTGTACCAGCCCGGACGCTTGGTCTGCAGGCGCAGTGCATCCAGCGCGCCCGGCGTGCTGGACGGGTTGAGGAAGTTGTAGCTGCCCTCGCGCAGGATCTGCTCGAACGCATAGCGATTGACGAAGTTGTCGACGTACTCGCGCTGTGCACTCTGCGAGGTCAGTGCCGCCACTTCCCAGTCCCAGCGTTCGCCGCTGCCGCGCACGCCCGCCAGGGCACGGTAGAACACCTGCGTGTTGTCCTTCAGGCGCGGGCCGAGATCGAAGAAGCTGTACTCGAACGGCAGTGGCGTACTGCCCGGGTTGTTGGGATGGCCGACCGGCAGCACCGCCGGCACGTCGATGAGCGTGCCGGTAGCCGGGTTGTAGGCACGCAGGCCCGGGCCAACGGTCAGCGGCGCACTGAAGATCTGGTCGGCCTTGTTGTGGCTGTACAGCACGTCGGCGAACGCTTCGACACTGTCATTGAAGCGGTAGGTCGCACTCAACGACGCCTGCAGGCGCTCGGCGCCGGGCTGCAGGGTCTTGAACGGCTGCGCGTTGAAGGCGCAGGCCTGGCCGGGCAGGGTGCTGCCGAAATCGCTGTACGGGCGCAGCTGGCTGCCATCCGGGCAGTTGGCGAACGGTTGCGGCGCGCGCGGGTTGGACAGCCAATTGCCACCGGCGGTGGACCAGCCGGCCAGGCGTCCGCCGGGCTTGTCACGGAAATCGCCGCTGCGGGTATAGGCGCGCTGGTCGGCGTCGAGGCGATCACGCTTGAGCAGGTCCAGCCCGAACAGCACGTTCCAGCCCTGCTGCTCCAGGTCGCCGAAGCCGGCCAGCAGGTTGGCCTTGCGTTCGTCCAGGCCGCCCTGGGTGGCGGTACCGAAGCCGCCGCCCACTTCCACGCCCTGGAAGTTCTTGCGCAGGATGATGTTGATGACACCGGCGATGGCGTCGGAGCCATACACCGCCGAGGCGCCGTCCTTCAGCACTTCGATGCGTTCCACCGCGCTGATCGGCAGCGCGTTGAGGTCGACGAAGGTGTCCTGGGTATTGAGCGCGAAGCCGAAGTTGGACACGCGGTAGCCGTTGACCAGCACCAGTGTGTTCTTCGGCGACAGGCCACGCAGGCCGATCGAGGCCGAGCCGGCGGCGAAGCTGCCGGTGTACTGCTCGTCGAAGCTGTTGCCGGCATTGGCCGACAGGTTGCGCAGCACGTCGGTGAGGGTGGAGCGGCCGGTCTGCTCGATCTGTTCGCGGCTGACGATCTGCACCGGGTTGGGCCCGGCGGTATCGCTGCGCTTGATGTTGGAACCGGTCACCAGCACGGTGCCGAGGGTGGTGCTGTCCTTGCCGGTGTCGGCGGATTCAGCGGCGCCGGCAGCGCCGGCGGTGAGGCCCAGCGCAATGGCGCCAGCAAGCAGGTTCAGGGTGGTGCGGTACATGGAAGCGACAACGCCGAACGGGGGAGGAGCCGTCAGTACCGCATGCAGGTACATGCACCCTCCAATGACGAAAGCGCATTCAGTTATACATCACAGGTTCTTAACGAAAGTAAGCGCTCTCGGCGGCGCGGTCTGTGCTTCGGTGGGTGCGGACCGTTGGTCCGCACGCCCCTGTAGAGCCGAGCCTACGCTCGGCTCCGCACACTGGCCGGAAAGCAGCCGAGCATGGCTCGGCTCTACAGAAGGCAATGTCAGACGATCACGGCCGCAGCAGCACCTTGCCATTACGACCCGAACCCGCACCGGTCTTCGCTGCGTGGGCGATGTCGTCCAGTGCGAAGATCTGCTCCACCGGCAGGGTCAGTTCGCCGCTCGCCGCACGCTTCAGCAGTTCGCCAACCAGCCGGCGCTTGTCCTCCACCGCCATCGCCTGGCTGACCTTGCTGCCCCAGAAGCCCTTCACCGTCGCTTCCTTGTAGATCAGGCCGCCGGCCGGGATGCGCATCGGTTCGCCGCTCATCACGCCGAACGACACCAGCGTGCCGTTGTGGCCGAGCAGGTCGACCAGGTCACCGCTGGCGTCGCCGCCGATGGAATCCACGGCGGCCGCCGCCTGTGCTTCGCCGGTCGCTTCACGAACGCGATCCTTCCAGCCGTCCACCGAGGTGTCGAACACATGATCGATACCCAGCGCCTGCAACTGTGCGACGGCATCCGCATTGCGCACCAGGTTGGCTACATGCACGCCACGCGCCCGCGCCAGCATCGCCAGCGACTTGCCCACCGCGCCGTTGGCGGTGTTCTGCACGATCCACTGGCCCGCCTCGACGTGCAGGAACTCCAGCAGCATCAGCGCGCTCAGCGGCATGGCGATCAGCTGCGCGGCCATTTCGTCGGGGATCGCCTCCGGCATCGGAATCACCATGCGTGCCGGCGCGATGAAGGCCTCGGCCCAGGTACCGTGTACAGAGGCTGCGGCGACGCGCTGGCCGATCTGCAGGCCGTCGACACCATCGCCGAGTGCATCGACCACGCCCAGCGCTTCACTGCCACCGATCGCCGGCAGGGTCGGCTTGTAGCCGTAGAGGCCGCGCACGGTCAGCAGATCGTGGTTGTGGATCGAGGCCAGCACGGTGCGGATGCGCACCTCGCCGGGGCCGGGCTCGGGCAGCGGCGCATCGGCAATGGCAAGGACGTCGGCCGGGTTGCCGAAGGAGGGGTACTGGGCAGCGCGCATGGGTGGTGTTCCGGGGAAAGTGGATGTTGTACCGAACTGGGGCCGCAGGGGCTGTCGACAAGGCGCCGCAGCTGCAACACGGCATCCTGCGACTGATCGTCGCGACATGTGCTGATTACCGCATCTTGTGTTGACGGTTCGGGATATCCCCACTATGTTGTGGCCGTCACTCCCGGTCAGCCGCCGCCGCCGGACATGCAGCAAACGTCCCGCGGCCCGCCCCTGAAGGCTTGCCGTGTCGACGCGGCCGCCATCGTGCGGACGCAGGTCGCCCCCACGGCCCGGATACCGGCCGCAGGCGCAGGCAGATGCCGACGACCTACGTTCCCGTGCCCTGGCAATCCACCCGTTCGCCCCGTGCGCCGGTATCGCGTTCAGGGCCGCCATGGCATCGACCGCCAACGCGCGTGCGAGCCTGGAGTTTCACCACCATGACCGACAGTACCTTCCGCGTGGCCGATCTGGCCGGCGCTGGCGACGCCTTGCGCGCCGGTGGCGAGCGCGTGCCGACCTGGATCACCAAGGAGGCCGGCAACCGCCGCCTGCCGTTCGAGGCCGAGCGCCTGCAGCGCAGCATCGACGCCGTGCATGCCGAGTTCCCGCAGCTGGACGTGAGCGACTATCGCCGCGTGGTGCAGGCGATGGTCGAACGCAAACCGAGCATCAGCGCCGATGACCTGGTCGATCTGCTGATCCGCGAGGCCGAATCGCGGGTGGACCTGGTTGCACCCGAGTGGGAGCAGTTTGCCGCGCGCATCTACCTGCGGCGGCTGTACAAGCGTGCCAGCCGCAACCGCTTCTACGATGTCAGCCTGAAGTACGGTTCGTATGTGGGCCTGCAGGAGAGCCTGGCTGACCGCGGCATCTACAGCAACGACATCCTGCGCTGCTATTCCAAGGAAGAACTGCAGCGGGCCGGCGACATGATCGACCCGGAGCGCGACCGCCTGTTCGCCTACAACGGCCTGTACCTGCTGGCCACGCGCTACCTGGCCAGCGACCGCAGCCGCGAGGTCTTCGAACTGCCGCAGGAGCGCTGGCTGACCATCGCGCTGTACCTGATGCAGGAAGAAAAGCCACGCGAACGCCGCATGCAGCTGGTTGGCGAGGCGTACTGGGCGCTGTCCAACCTCTACATGACGGTGGCCACGCCGACCCTGGCCAACGCCGGCAAGGTCGGCGGCCAGCTGTCCAGCTGCTTCATCGACACGGTGGACGACAGCCTGCAGGGCATCTATGACTCCAACACCGATATCGCCCGCGTGTCCAAGCACGGTGGCGGCGTCGGCGCCTACCTGGGCTATGTGCGCAGCAGCGGCGCACCGATCCGTGGTGTGGCCAATTCCTCCGGTGGCGTGGTGCCGTGGATCAAGCAGCTCAACAACACTGCGGTGTCGGTTGATCAGCTTGGCCAGCGCAAGGGCGCGGTGGCGGTGTACCTGGACATCTGGCACCGCGACATCGAAGCGTTCATGGACCTGCGCCTCAACAACGGCGACCAGCGCCTGCGCGCGCATGATGTGTTCACCTCGGTGTGCGTGCCGGACCTGTTCATGGAGGCGGTGGAGCGCCGCGCCGACTGGTACCTGTTCGACCCGCACGAAGTGAAGAGCGCCAAGGGCTGGTACCTGCAGGACTTCTACGATGAGACGCGCGGTGCGGGCAGCTTCCGCGACCGCTACGCCGAACTGGTGGCCGATGAGCGCATCAGCCGCCGCACGGTGAAGGCCATCGATCTGTTCAAGCGGATCATGCTCAGCCAGTTGGAGACCGGAAATCCGTTCCTGTTCTACCGCGACGAGGTCAACCGCCGGAATCCGAACAAGCACGCGGGCATGATCTATTCCAGCAATCTGTGCACCGAGATCCTGCAGAACATGAGCCCGACGCGGATGATCCAGGAGATCGTCAGCGGTGACCAGATCGTCACCACGCGCCGCGCCGGTGACTTCGTGGTCTGCAACCTGTCCTCGATCAACCTCGGCCGGGCAATCAGTGCGCCGGATGACCTGCTGGCCACCGACGTGCTGGAGCGCCTGATCCCGATCCAGGTGCGCATGCTCGACAACGTGATCGACCTCAACGCGCTGCCGGTGCCGCAGGCCACGATCACCAACCGCAAGTACCGCGCCATCGGCCTGGGCACGTTCGGTTGGCACCACCTGCTGGCGCAGCAGGCAATCCAGTGGGAATCACCGGATGCCGAGGCGTTGGCCGACCGTCTCTACGAACGCATCAACTTCCTGACCATCCAGGCCAGCGCGCAGCTGGCGAAGGAGAAGGGCAGTTACCCGATGTTCGCTGGCAGTGACTGGCACAACGGGCGCTACTTCCGTGACCGCGACTACACTGGCGCCGCGTGGGACAGCCTGGCCCACGAGGTCGCCACGCACGGCCTGCGCAACGGCTGGCTGCTGGCGGTGGCGCCGAACATGAGCACCGCGCAGATTGCCGGTTCCACCGCGTCGATCGACCCGATCTACAGCGCGTTCTACTACGAGGAAAAGAAGGACTTCCGGCGGCCGGTGGCGGTGCCGGGCCTGTCGCTGGAAACCTGGCCGTACTACGAGAAGGGTGCCTACAAGGTCGACCAGTTCGCCAGCGTGCGCCAGAACGCGCGCCGCCAGCGCCATGTCGACCAGTCGATCAGCTTCAACCTGTACGTGCCTAGCACGATCCGCGCCAGCACGCTGCTGGAGCTGCATCTTAGCGCCTGGCGGGAAGGGTTGAAAACCACCTACTACGTGCGCTCCAACGACATCGACATCAGCGAATGCGAGTGGTGCTCCAGCTGATCGCTGCGCCCCCAGTAGAGCCGAGCCCACGCTCGGCTCAGAGGCGAAGAGCAGCCGAGCATGGGCGCGGCGCTACATCCGCAACGCACGTAATACGAAGGTAAACGACCATGGCAACCCCCCTCGACCGCATCAAGATTCTCGAACCGCGCCATCCCAACCGCAGCACCGGCATCATCAACGGCCGTACCAGCGGCATCCTCAACTGGAACGATATCCCGTATCCGTCGTTCTATCGGGCCTACAAGGAGCTGTCGACCAACTTCTGGATTCCCGACGAGGTTGACATGAAGCTCGATGCCCGCCAGTACGGCGAGCTCAACGCACGTGAAAAGAACGCCTACGATTCGATCATCGGCCTGCTGGCCACGCTCGATTCGCCGCAGACGCGCTTCATCTACAACGTGGCCGAGTACATCACCGACCCGGCCGCGCATGCCAATGCGGCGATCATCGGCCAGCAGGAAGTGATCCACAACGAGAGCTACAGCTACGTGCTGGCCTCGATCACCGACCTGCCGAACCAGAACCGCATCTTCGAGATCGCCCGCACCCACCCGACCATCATCAAGCGCAATGCCCCGATCATGGGCGCGTATGACGACTTCATGCGCGAGAAGACCGCCGAGACCCTGCTCAAGTCGCTGATCCAGTCCTCGATCCTGGAAGGCATCAACTTCTATTCCGGGTTCGCGTACTTCTACAACATGGTGCGGCAGAACCGCATGAATGGCACCGGCAAGATCATCAGCTTCATCAACCGCGACGAGCTGGCGCATACCAAGTTCATCAGCGAGCTGATCCGCGCCATCATCGGCGAGAACCCGGAGCTGCAGACCAACGAGTTGACCGCCTACGTGCACCAATCGTTCGAACATGCGATCGAGCTGGAGACGCAGTGGTCGTCGGAGGTGCTGGATGGCATCGATGGCATCGACGTGGACGAGATGGTGCGCTACGTGAAATACCGCGCCAACAAGATGGCCGGCATGCTCGGCATCGAGCGCCTGTACAGCGACACGACCGACAACGTGATGCCGTGGATCAAGGCCTACGCCGACAACTTCACCGAAACCAAGACCGACTTCTTCGAGATGCGCAATGCAAGTTACAAGAAGACCAACGTCGACAACGGCTTCGACGACCTCTGAGCCCAGCGCCGCGCTGAGCATCCTGGTGGTGGTTGCCTCCCTGAGCGGCAATACCCGCGAGCTCGGCCGGCAGATCGCCGAGCGCTGCCGCGCCGCAGGTCATGCCGTGCACTGGCAGGAGGCCGACGACCTGCGCCAGGTACCGCCGCTGGCTGCAGACGAGGCCGACTTGGTGCTGCTGGGCTGCTGGACCGACAACGCCGGCCGCACGCCGTCGGAGATGAAGGCATGGGTGGCCGGTATCGCCGAGCGCGGCGAGCGGCCACGGCAGCTGGCGGTGTTCGGCACCGGCGAAACGCAGTGGGGGCAGGAGTATTACTGCGGTGCCGTGCACCGCCTGATCCGCTATTTCCGCAGCGACTACCCGCCGCTGGAGATCGAACAGATGCCGCATGGCGAGCGTCATGCCGAAGCCATCGAGGCCTGGACCGATGCGGTCCTGGCCCATTACTGGAGCAACACCGATGCAGATCATCGACGCCACCACGCCTGAGCAGTTCCAGCAGCTGCTGGCCGAGCACCCGCGGGTGCTGGTGGATTTTCACAAGGACCAGTGCCCGGGCTGCCGGATGCTGGAGGTGTCGTTGCATCGCGTGGCCAACAGCGTGGCGGGGCAGGGCACGACCCTGCTGCGCGTGCAGCTGGAGGTGCTGGGTGAGGCGTTCTTCAGGGAGCTGGGACTGCGTCAGACGCCGACGCTGTCCCTGTTCCGTGACGGTGATGAGCGCACGCGCCTGGCCGGGTTCCAGTCACCGCAGCAGATCGAGGCCGCGATCGCGTTGCATTTGTAGAGCCGAGCCATGCTCGGCCGCTGCTCGCGCGGCGCGTGATGAGTCGAGCATGGCTCGACTCTACAAATGCATCCACGCATGACGTGGACCTACTTCAGGTGCCGCTGAAGGTATCCACCAGCAGCTTCACGTTCAACACCACGATCACCAGCGCGATCACCCAGGCAATCGCACCCAGCCAGCGCGGTGCCACCAGCGCACCCATCGTCACTTTGTCGGTCACGATCCGCACCAGGGGAATGATCGCAAACGGCAGCTGCATCGACAGTACCACCTGGCTCAGCACCAACAGCTTCACCGCGCCCTGGTCGCCGAACAGCATGATCACCACTACCACCGGAATGATGGCCAGTGCGCGCGTGATCAGCCGACGCAGCCACGGCGGCAGGCGCAGGTGCAGGAAGCCTTCCATCACGATCTGGCCGGCCAGCGTGGCGGTCACTGTCGAATTCAGGCCCGAGGCCAGCAAGGCAATCGCAAACAGTGTCGCCGCCGCGCCCACGCCCAGCATGGGCGCCAGCAGCTGGTGGGCCTGCTCGATGTCTTCCACATCAAACCGGCCATTGGCATGGAACACCGCCGCCGCCAGGATCAGGATGCTGGCGTTGATGAACAGTGCCAGGGTCAGCGCGAGGGTGCTGTCGGTCACCGCCCAGCGCAGCGCGCTGCGACGGCCCTCGTCGGTGCGCGGATAGGCGCGGGTCTGCACGATGGAAGAATGCAGGTACAGGTTATGCGGCATCACGGTGGCGCCGATGATGCCGATGGCGATGTACAGCGCGTGCGGATCAGTCACTACCTGCGCGCGCGGAATGAATCCGCCCAGCACCTCCATCACCGGCGGTGCGGCCAGCGCGATCTGCACCATGAAGCAGCCGAAGATCACCATCAGCAGCGCGATCACGAAGGCTTCCAGCGCCCGGAATCCGCGGTTCATCAGCAGCAGTACCAGCAGTGTATCCAGCGCGGTGATAACCGCACCCCACAGCAGCGGCAGGTCGAACAGCAGCTTCAATGCGATCGCGGTGCCGATCACCTCGGCCAGGTCGCAGGCGATGATCGCTGCCTCGCACAGCGCCCACAGCGCCAGGTTCACCGGCTTCGGGTACCGCGCGCGGCAGGCCTGCGCCAGGTCCATGCCGGTGGCGATACCCAGCCGCGCCGACAGTGCCTGCAGGATCACCGCCATCAGGTTGGAGATGAGGATGACCGACAGCAGCAGGTAGCCGAAGCGCGAACCGCCGGCGAGGTCGGTGGCCCAGTTGCCCGGGTCCATGTAGCCGACCGAGATCATGTAGCCCGGGCCGAGGAAGGCCAGCAGGCGGAACCACCAATGCCCCTTGTCAGGCACCGCCACCGAGGCATTGAGCGCGCCCAGGCTGGCCGGGGTGGGGGCCGAAGGGTCGCGGGGCGCCAGGGTGTTCATGGATCCGAATATAGCGCCTGCTATAGTAATTAGCAATGTGAAACAATCGTCTTTATCGCGTTACTGGTCCAGAATTCAGTTTCAAACCCGGAGTAGACCGGAAGGACAGGCGCAGGCGTGGGCAAGACCGACGATTCGACATCGCTGAAAAGCACCCCCCTGATCGAGGCTGAGCGCCAGGTCGAGAGCTTCAGGCAAGTGCGCGAAGCGCACCGGATGGAGCTGGTAGAGGACTATGTCGAGCTGATCTCGGACCTGCTGGCCGACGGCGGCGAGGCCCGCCAGGTCGACATCGCCACCCGCCTGGGCGTGGCCCAGCCCACCGTGGCGAAGATGCTGCGGCGCCTGGCCCGCGATGGCTGGGTGGTGCAGCGACCGTACCGCGGCGTGTTCCTGACCCCGGAAGGCGAGGCGCTGGCCCATGCCAGCCGCCAGCGGCACCAGACCGTGGAGCGTTTCCTGCTGGCATTGGGCGTGGACCCTGATACGGCACGGCGTGATGCGGAGGGTATCGAGCACCATGTGAGCGAGCAGACGCTGGCGCTGTTCGAGGCGTTCGTGCGCAAGGCCGAGGGCGGTTGAGCAGACCGATATCGCCGGGCCATGCCCGGCGGCGTCTCGCGCGATCCCGGTTTTTGTAGAGCCGAGCCATGCTCGGCTGCCGTTCGCACGGTGATGGAATGCGTCGAGCATGGCTCGACGCTACAGGTCAGGCGGGCAGCGGGCCTGTTCCTGCGCGCACGCCCGTTTCGTCCATTCCTTCAACACCGGCTGCAGGCCTTGGTAACGCCGGCCTTGCCAGCCATTGGCCAGCACGGTCCCGTCGGCATCGATCAGCACCAGGTTCGGCGGTGCCAGCCCGGCCAATGCCTGCAGGGCCGGCATGCGCGCGGCGCGGCGCGGGTCCAGTACCGGCCACGGCATCTCCTGCGCGTGCATGTAGCGGCGCAGCGCGCTCTCGCTCTCATCCTGGCTGACGTACACCACTTCGGTATCGGCGCCGGCTTGGCGCAGGGCATCGCGCACGCTGCGCAGCGTGGGTACGAAGGCATGGCACGGTGCACACCAGTCGGCGCCGAAGTACAGCGCCACCAGTTTCGGCGGCTTTGTCCATTGCATCGGTCGCAGCGAGCGCTGTTCCGGCCGCATCAGCGAGGCCGAGACCTGCGCATGCAGGTCAGCAGCCATTGCCGGTGCGGCCAGCAGCACGGTACAGGCCAGCAACAGCGCTCGCAGAGCTTCAGAACGCATAGCGCAGGTTGACGTACCACGAACGCGCGAAGCGCGGTCCGTAGACATAGTCGCTGTCACGCAGCGCGCCCACTTCCAGATCTTTCTGGCGCTGATCGAACACGTTCTTGACGCCCGCGGCCACCGACACTTCCTGCTGCGCCTGCGCGCCCAGATGGCGGTGCCAGCGCGCACCAAGATCGGTGACCAGGAAGGAACGCGTACGGTGCAGTTCGCCCAACCGGTTGTTCAGCACCGACATCGGCCCGGTATGGCGCAGCGCGACGAAGGTTTCCCACGGCTCGGCGGGCATCCAGCTGAGCTGCGCCAGGCCGGTCCAGCGCGGGGTCTTCAGGTAGTCGCGGCTTTCGATGATGGTGTCGCCACCGTCGCCGGTGTCGTCGTAGATGCGCTGCGGTTCGCGGAAGCGCGAGCGGTACCACGAGGCACCGGCGGTCAGGCGCCACTGCGGCGACGGCTGCCAGCCGAGGTTGGTTTCCGCCCCCAGTACGTTGGAGCCGGAGGCGTTGTAGCGCAGCTGGCTCAGTTGTCCGTCATCGCCGCGCTGGATCTCGCCCAGCGCGAAGGTATCGCGGATGCGTGCATAGGAGGCGGTAGCATCCCAGCTCCACACCGGATTGGCTGGGTCCGAGCGCCAGTCGAAGCCGAACAGGGTGGTCAACGCGCGCTCTTCCTTCAGGCCATCGGTGTTGCGCACGCGCACCTGCTCGCCACCCAGCGTATCGACGTGCACGTCCTCGACGAAGATCTCCGGTGCACGGAAGCCGGTGGCGACGCCGGCGCGCCACTTCAGGTTCGGGGTGGCCTGCCAGGCCAGCGCGATGCGCGGCGAGAACACCGCGCTGTCCAGCTCCGAGCTCTTGTCCACGCGTGCGCCCAGTACCAGGTCGACGTTGTCGCGCAGGCTCCACTCGTCCTGGATGAAGGCGCCCAGGTTGTGGAAGGTTGCATCTTCCAGCATCGCCAAGCGCTGCCCGTCACCAGTGCGGTTGTCGTCGCGCAGCGCCTCGTGCTTGTACTGCACGCCGAAGGCCAGCGCGTGCGCGCCCAGCCGCCAGTTCAACTGGCTGTCGATGTAGTGCAGCGGGTTGTGGGTGCGGCCGTACTGGCGCCACGAACGCGAGGCCGCGCTGCCGGCCACGTTGGGATCCAGCTGCGAGGGGTCATAGCCGGGTGCAGACGGATCGGTAACCACGTCGCCAAGACCGCCATAGAAACTGTCGCGGTCGATGTCGGCGAAGGCATAGGCCAGGCGGAAATCGACGTCGGCATTGATTTCCTGATCCCACGACACGCTGCCGCGCCGGTATTTCGTATCCAGCGATTCGGCGATGTTGGCCAGGTATTCGGGCTGATCCAGTCGATTGCCGCCACGCCGGGTTTCATCGGTCACCTGCAGGTCCAGGCGCAGCCGCGTGCCCGGCGTCGGCGCGTACCAGGCCTGCAGCCCGCCGACCTTGAGGTTCTTGCGGGTGATCTCGGTGTAGCCGTCACCGTTGTAGTCGATGCCGCTGTTCCAGTTGCGCTGGGCAATCACTGAAAGCCCGGCGTCGGCATCTTTCGCCACCAGGTCCAGGCGCACGTCGGCATTCTTCTGTGGTGTGCCCTTCAGGACATCCACGCCGGCCTGCACATGGCCTCCGCTGCGCGCCGGCAGCGGGGGAATCAGGTTGATCACACCGGCCACCGCACCCGGGCCGTACAGCGCCGAGCCACCGCCCTTGACCACTTCGATGCGGTCGACGAACCCGGCCGGGATCTGTTCCAGGCCATACACGCTGCCCAGCGTGGACAACAGCGGGATGCCATCGAACAACAGCTGGTTGTAGGCACCGGGCAGGCCCAGCAGCTGCACTTCGCTGGTGTTGCAGTTCTGGCAGTTGCTTTCCACGCGCAGGCCGTTGATCAGCTCGGCGGCGCGCGAGAAGTCGGTGGCCGCGCGCAGTGCGATGTCTTCCTTGCGCAGCACTTCGGTGCGGATCGGGACATCGGATAGCAGGCGTTCGCTGCGGGTGGCGGTGCTGACCTTGACCTGCACGCGGTCCAGCTCGGTCGGTTTCGGAGTGGCGGCCAGTGCGGGCAGCGGCAGGGTCAGGGCAATGGCGGCGGCCAGGGGCAGCCGATGGAAGAGGGGCGTGGCAACGGGCATGAGGGCGTCGTCCTTGGGAGAAGAAAGGCGGCGAGGGCGACCTGGCTGACGATATGAAAGCAGCGGCTTATGAATATAGCAAGTGCTATATAACGAAGCCGAGGCAATTGCGATTGGGGCGCCAGTCGAGTCAGATCATGCTTGTGTTATAACATTACATAAAACGACCGCAACCCTGCCGGTGGTCATGTCCATAGGATGGAGTTGCCGTGTAGGCGCGGTCGGATCGTCAGTCGCGACGGAATGCGGCGGGGGTACGGGCGCCGACGATGATCATGCGGATCATCGTGGAGATCTGTTCGACCAGTTCCGGATCCTTCTCCGGTGGCAGGTCCATGGCGGTGGCGCCCATCGCGAACACCAGCCGGGTGATGGCCTTGGCCACCAGTTCCGGGGCATGCAGTACCGCGCCATCCAGTGCGGCCAGGCGCACCAGATCGTGCTGCAGCTCTTCCTCGAAGTAGTGCAGCTCGCGTTCGACCGCGTGCTTGAAGTCGTCCGAGCCGACCGCGCCTTCCCGCAGCAGTACGTGCAGCAGCTTGTCGTCGGCGCGCAGCTGCTCCATGAAGGTCTCCACCGAGACCCGCACCACGCTGGTAGCGGTGGAGGTGGCGCGCTGGCGGGCCTCGCCGATGATGGTGCGCAGCGAACGGCCGGCTGCATCGATCAGCGCCACGGCCAGTTCGTCCATGTCGCGGAACTGCCGGTAGAAGCTGTTCGGCGCAATGCCGGCCTCACGTGCCACTTCGCGCAGGCTGAGCGTGGACAGGCTGCGGTGCGGCCCGATCAGTTTCAGGGCGGCGGCCAGCAGATCCTCGCGGGTCACCGTACGGCGGGCCGGGCTGTTGGCATCTTCGGGCGTCGACAAGGCGGTGGCGGCGGCCATGGGGGTTCCGGTAGGGCGAGGCTGAATCATACCCAATCCGGTTCAATATACACATGTATACACAGGTGTATGTGCGCCCGTATAGTTCACTCATGAGCGCTGTCGTCCGTCCGTCCCTGTTCTCTCCGTACCGCTGGGTGTCGCCGTCGCTGTTCGATTTCTGGGCGGGCCAGCTCAATCCCCTGTGGACCCTGCGCGAGCCGGTGGCCCGCCTGGTCCGCCGCGAGCCGGCTGGCGAGGGCGCGGCGACCCTGGTCCTGCGCACCAACCGGCACTGGGCCGGCATGCGCGCCGGCCAGCACGTTAACCTCGGCGTCGAGATTGAAGGACGCCTGTGGCAGCGCAGCTACAGCCCCACCGCACTGGGTAGGCGCGAGCTGGCGATCACCGTCAAGGCGATCGACGGCGGCCGGGTCAGCCAGCATCTGGTCAACCATGCACAGCCGGGCGAACTGTTCCGCCTCGATGCCGCCTTCGGCGAGTTCCATATGCCGGCCGCGGCGCCGGTGCTGCTGCTGGCTGCCGGCAGTGGCATCACGCCGATGCGCAGCCTGTTGCGCGACGCCTGCCAGCGGCCGCTGGCAGCACCGGTGGACCTGTTCTACTGGGAGCGCACTGCTGCCCATCTGCAGTTCCGTGATGAACTGCGGGCGCTGGCTGCGGCACATCCGAACCTGCGCGTGCATCTGCTGGCCACCCGCGAGGGTGAGGCGCCGGCCGCGCGAATTGATACCCATGATCTGCAGGTGGCCGGTGATGACACGCCGCTTGCGCAGCGCCATGTGCTGGCTTGCGGCCCGGACGGCTTCGTTGCCGCTGCGCGCGAACGCCTGGCGCACCAGGTGGCCGGCTTCCAGGCCGAAGCCTTCACCCCACCGGCGCCACTGCGCGATGCCAGCAGCGAAGGCGAGGTGTCGCTGACGCTTGCGCGCAGTGGCCGCCAGCTGAGCGTGCCGCGAGGCCGCTCGCTGCTGGAAAGCCTGGAAGCGCATGGCATCAAGCCCAAGCACGGTTGCCGCATGGGCATCTGCAACAGCTGCAGCTGTGACCGCGTCAGTGGCGCCACCCGCCATCTGCGCACCGGCGACCTGCAGTCCGAATCGGCACAGCCGGTGCGGATCTGCGTGAGCGCACCGACTACCGACCTGACCCTGGATCTCTGAGGATGCCTGCCATGACCCGCGCTACCGACCGTGCCCTGAGCACCGCCGAGATGCATGCCTTCGGTGAGGAACTCGATGCGATCCGCGACCGTGTGATCGGCAGCCTCGGCGCCTCCGATACCCGCTACATCCGCCGCGTGGCTGCCGCCGTGCGATGGTTCGGCGTGGGCGGCCGCGGCCTGCTGTTCCTGGCGGCATTCTCGCCGTTGTTCTGGATGCCGCTGCTGTGGCCGGCCGCGATCACCGGCACGCTGCTGCTGGCGCTGTCAAAGATCCTGGAGAACATGGAGCTGGGCCACAACGTCATGCACGGCCAGTTCGACTGGACCGGCGACCCCAAGCTCAATGGCAACACCTACGAGTGGGACATCGTTGCCACCGCCGACAACTGGCGAAAGACCCACAATTTCCGCCACCACACCTACACCAACGTGCGTGGCATGGACGATGACATCGGCTACGGTCTGCTGCGCATCTTCCCGGAACAGCGCTGGAAGCCGTTCTACCTGCTGCAGCCGATCATCGCGCCGATCTTCGCGCTGCTGTTCCAGTGGGGCGTGGCCGCGCAGGACCTGCGCCTGGGGCGTTGGCTGAAGGGCCGCATCAGCGGCCGTGCGATGTGGATGCAGACCCGCCCGGTGGCGCGGAAAATGGCCCGCCAGGTGCTGAAGGACTACGTGTTCTTCCCGTTGCTGGCCGGCCCGTTCTTCCTCACCGTGATGCTGGGCAACATGGTGGCCAACGGCCTGCGCAACATCTGGACCTACGTGATCATCTTCTGCGGCCACTTCACCGCCGAGTCGGAAACCTTCCCGAAGGAATGCCTGCGCAATGAATCGCGCGGCCACTGGTACCTGCGTCAGCTGCGCGGTTCGTCCAACATCAGCGGCGGCTTCCTGATCAATGTGCTGTCGGGCAACCTCAGCCACCAGATCGAGCACCACTTCTATCCGGACCTGCCGGCCAACCGCTATGCGGCCATCGCCAAGGAAGTGAAGGACATCTGCCGCCGTTACGGCCAGCACTACAACAACGGCTCGCTGCCGCGCCAGTTCGGCCAGGTGGTCTGGCGCATCCTGCGTCACGCATTCCCGAGCAAGCCGCGCCGCCTGCCGATGTCGGACATCATGCCCGCACCGGCATCGGCCAACGCGGGCTGATCGACTCAGCCCGCCTTCGCCAGGGCCGCCTGTTCGCGGTCCAGGCGGCGCAGGAACACCTGCATTTCCTTGCGTGCCTGCTGGTCACCCTTGCTGCCGGCCACGCTCAGTCCACGCTGCCACGCCTCGCGCGCCGCCTGCGGTTGGCCACCGGCCAGCCAGGCTTTGCCGAGCAGCTTCCAGGCGGCCGAGTACTGCGGATCAAGGACCACGCAACGGCCCAGATGGGTGGCCGCGCGCACCGGGTTGCCGGCATCCAGCCAGCCCTTGCCCAGGCCGAAGCGCAGCAGTGCGCCGTCCTTGCCGGCCGCAAGCATGCATTCCAGAGCTTCAATGTTCATCAGCGCACCTCCACCAGCAGTTCGGTGGGGCCGGGCTGGAAGCGGCCGCGATGGAACAGCAGCGGCGCGCCGCCGTTCTCGTGCACCTCGATGATGCGTCCGGCCAGCAGCAGGTGATCGCCCACCGGCCACATCGCGTGGCGGGTACAGGTGAGATGGGCGACTGCACCGGCGATGCGTGGTGGGCTGTCCTCGTCGTCATCCAGCATTGCCAGGCCGTCGAAGCGGTTGCGTACCTGTGGATCGGCAAAGCGACGGGCCAATGCTTCCTGGTCGGCTGCCAGCACGCTGATCGCAAAGCGGGTGGCGCGCTGGAAGGTGGACAGGCTCTGCGCGTGCAACGCCAGGTTCCACAGCACCAGCGGCGGCTGCAATGACACCGGCACGAACGAATTGATGGTCAGGCCGATGGGTTTGCCCTGCGCATCGCGCGCGCAGACGATGGCCACGCCGGTAGGAAAGTGGCCGAGCAGCCGACGCAGTGCCCGCGGCGGCATCTCGACCGACGGCACCGGGGCCGGGGCGGGGAAGACCCCCGCCCACGGCCCGGCGTACGGCAGTGTCTCGCCGCTCATGAGGCCCTGGCCTGGCGGTAGCGCCGGCCGACCTCGGCCCAGTTGATGATGTTGAAGAACGCACCGATGTAGTCCGGGCGACGGTTCTGGTAGTGCAGGTAGTAGGCGTGTTCCCAGACATCCAGTGCGAGGATCGGGGTGTTGCCGGACAGGCCGACGGCTGCACCCATCAGCGGGCTGTCCTGGTTGGCGCTGCTTTCCACCTGCAGGCGGCCATCGCGATCGCTGGTCAGCCAGGCCCAACCGCTGCCGAAACGGGTCTGCGCAGCCTTGGTGAACGCATCCTTGAAGGCATCGAAACCGCCGAGATCGCGGTCGATGGCCGCTGCCAGTTCATGATCGGGTGCGCCACCGCTGGCGCTGAGCACGGTCCAGAACAGGCTGTGGTTGGCGTGGCCGCCGCCGTTGTTGCGGACTGCGCCACGCTGCGCCTCGGGCACGGCATCGAGGTTGGCGATCAGCGCCTCGATCGGCTGCTCGGCGATGCCGGCCTGCTCGATGGCGGTGTTGAGGTTGTTGACGTAGGTCTGGTGGTGCTTGCTGTGGTGGATCTCCATCGTGCGCGCATCGAAGTGCGGCTCGAGGGCGTCATAGGCATAGGGAAGCGGGGGAAGCGAGTACGACATCGAAGCAATCTCCGTGGGGAAGGCCAGAGAGGCTGGCCGTGGGGAGATCGTTATCGCACCTCAACATTGGTTGAGGTCAAGGGGAAGGATTGAAATGCGTGAAAGGGAGCAAGAGCGACGTTGTAGTGCCGGCCACTGGCCGGCAATCAGCGAAGGTCGGGTTGGCGGCCAGCGGCCGGCACTACGAGAACCCGCTTTTCGAACCTCACCGGCGCGCTGATGTGTTGCCCGCGCTCGCAGGAAACCGTCGGGTGGCGGGGGAAGGGGCTGGCCGGGACCGTTGGCGCCATGGATGGCGCCATCGAGCCCCCAAGGATGGGTTTACGGCGTGTCCCGGCCAGCCCCTTCCCCCGCCACAACCGATATCAACAAAAGCGCCGGCAGACGAACCCGCCGCCAGCGCCTTCATCAACTCAACTCAACCAGTCCTTGCACGCACCATCCACCTGATCACCGCAGGCCTGCTGCATCCGCTGCTGCAGCCGCGCCAGTGTCTCCGCACCCTGGTGCTTGCCGCTCCACGTCTTCAACTGCCCGGCCAGGCGCTCGAAACGCTGGCGGGTACGCTGGTGGTAACCGGAAGGCTGCGCTTCCAGTTCGGCGATCAGCGAGGCGGTGGCCTGCTCGATGCGTGGTGCGTCGTCCGGCGCCAGCTTCAGCAGGCCCTCCACGTACAGCACGCCCCACTGCACGCGGGTGGCCGGGCCCTGCGCACCGTCGTAGGCACGCTTCAACCACTCCAGCGCACCGGCGGTGTCGCCGCGCTGCTCGGCCAGTTCGGCCAGCTCGGGCATGTAGTAGTACGGCTGTTCGCTGCGCTTCAGCTCAGCCAGCAACAGCGACTCGGCGCCTGCGTCGTCACCGACCTGGCGCAGTGCGTAGACCGCGCTGCTGATCGTGGCCTGGCGCGCATGCGCATCGGTGGCGGCAGCGTCGGCAGCAGCCACGCGCTGCTTGACCCGATCAACCAGGGCCACGGGCAGTGCGCCCTTCGGCTGCTGCTGGCGGGCCAGCGATACTTCGGTCAGCGCACGCGACAACGCGTCGTCGGCGCGGTCACCGCGCTCGGCATCTGCGCGCTCCAGTGCGACCAGCAGCTGCTGTCCCAGCGTGTTGCTGGTGGCCGGCCCGGCACTGGCCTGCTTGACCAGCTGCACGCCTGCATAGCCCAGCAACTCACGGTTGCGGCGTACTTCCGCCGGTTGCGCCAGCACGGCCTGCAGCAGCTCGCGTACTTCGGTGGGCGAGGCATCGGGCTTTTCGGCCGTTGCCAAGGCCAGCAGGGCGAAGCGGCGCTGCAGGGCGGCGTCGGGGGCGGCCTTGGACAACTGGCGCAGCACATCCTGGCTGCTGCGTTCGCCGGCCAGTCGGTTGGCGTCCACTTCCCAGCCGTAGTCACCCAGCACTTGCCAGTCTTCTGCGGCCAGTCGGTCCGGCGTTGCCAACGCGGTGGCCAAGGTGGCGGCAACAGCACTGCGGCGGCCCGCGGCGACGGTCAGTGCCCGGGTCAGTTCGTCGGCGTCATTGCCGCCGGCCACGCGGGTGATTTCGTTGCGCTGTGGGTCCAGCACGATCAGGGTCGGATAGCCGCGTACGCCGAAGCGCTCGCCCCAGGCCTGCGCACCTTCCTCGTCGCCATCCAGGTAGACGGGAACGAATTTGCTGGTCAGCGCGATGAAGGCCGGGTCCTTGAACAGGCCCGCCTTGAGCTGGTTGCACGGTGGGCACCAGACGGCGCCCCAGTACAGCAGCACCGGCTTGCCGCTGTCGGCGGCCTCGGCGAAGGCATCATCGACATCGCCCTGGCGCCAGGCGATTGCCTTGGCCGGCGCGGGCACCTCGGCGGAGTTGGCGATGGAAACCGGGGCCGGGGTGCAGGCGCTCAGCGCCGAAGCCAGCAGCAACATAGAAAGCGCGACGCGCATCGGCAGCATCTCGAAGGGCAGGGTGACAGGCCATTGTAGGAACGGCCGGGGAGCCTGCTGATTCAGTTTGCTTATGACGGGCGTGCGGCAGGGCATGACGCCCGCCGGGCATTGGCCGGCGGATGCCTTCAGGCCGCTGCCCGCACCATCTGCTGATACACCAGCCCATTGAACTCGCCGACGTCACCGTCCAGCGTGAAGCCGTAGCGCAGGTAGGTTGGTACTGCATTGAGTGAGGCGCGCACGGTCAGGACCGGCTCGCGCACCTTCGGCAGCACGGCTACGAACAAGGCATGGCCGATGCCCTGGCCCTGGCAGGCGGGATCGACGAACAGCATCGCCAGGTGCTGGCCTTCCTTCAGTTCGATCACGCCGACGACGCGGCCGTCCTGCTCGGCCACCAGGATGTGGTTGTCGCCCTGCAGGCGCGTACCGAATGCTTCGGCTGCGGCGATATTGCCGAAGGTGGCGATGCCGGCGGCGCTGAGCGAAGGTGCGACCGCCGCAGTGAATGCAGCCAGGCACACCGCGCTGATCGCGGGCAGGTCATCGACGTGGGCAGGGCGGATCCTCGGCATGCAGTGTTCTTCCAGTGGTGGGCGGCGCGTCATCGTTGCCGCAGGCCTGCACGCTAAGCTGGCGGCATGAGTGATTTCAATCCCGCGTACGCTGCCTTGTTTCCGCAGCAGGGTCTGAGCCTGGGCCTGATGACGCCCGTGGCGTCGCATGGATTGGCCGATCCACGTGAGGCGCGACGTATCGCGCGACTGGCCGATGACCTGGGCTTTGCCGCGTTGTGGACGCGCGATGTGCCGTTGATGGTCCCGCAGGGGCCAGATGCGACAGCCAGCGCGCTGGACGATCCGTTCCTGTGGCTGGGCATGCTGGCTGCGGCGACCGAGCGGATCGTGGTTGGCAGCGCGGCCATTGTGCTGCCGTTGCGCCAGCCGCTGCAGGTGGCGAAGTCGGCCTTGAGCCTGGACCGGATCAGTGGCGGCCGCTTCGTGCTGGGCCTGGGTTCGGGCGACCGCCCGGAAGAGTTCGCCGCATTCGGCGAGGATCTGGAGGGCAGGGCGGCGACGTTCCGTGAGCGCTGGACATTGTTGCGCGCGGCGCTGTCACCGGAGGCCGATGAGCGGACCGCCGTACTGCAGGTGACCGGTGGCTTCGACGTGCTCCCGGCCCCGGCCACGCGCATTCCGATGCTGGTGGTGGGTACCGCGCGGCAGAGCCTGCAGTGGATCGCGCGCGAGGCCGAAGGCTGGGCCACCTATCACCGCGAGGAGGCCGCGCAGGAAGGACGCATCGGGCTGTGGCAACAGGCACTGGTGCAGCGCGGTGGGCCAGGCAAGCCATTCGTGCAGTCGATGCTTCTGGATCTGCAGGCAGACCCGCAGGCGCCAGCCGAGCCGCTGCCGCTGGGCCTGAAGGTCGGCCGCGATGGCCTGCGTGATTACCTGCTGCGCGTGCATGCGCAGGGCGTGGCGCATGTGATGTTCAACCTGGTCGACAACGGGCGACCGATGGACGCGGTGTTGCGGGAGATCGGGGAGCACGTTCTGCCAGCGGTCTCCGCGCGCCGTATGTAGAGTCGAGCCGTGCTCGACTGCTTCTGCCTGATGAGCGGAATCAGCAGTAGTCGAGCATGGCTCGACTCTACACGGCGCGTGCATCTGCGTATCATTCGCATTTGATACGCCGATGCCGGAGCCCCGCGTGACCCAACGTTCCCCCATGCACCCGACCGGACGCCTGTTCGCCGCGGTCGCTTTCATCGAGGCTGTGACCTGGGCCGGCCTGCTCATCGGCATGTGGATGAAGTACGGCCCGATGGCCAACGTAGCGCTGGTGAAGCTGTTCGGGCCCCTGCACGGCGTGGCCTTCCTGGCCTATGTGGCGGTTACCCTGTTTGCGGCGGTGCGCCTGCGCTGGCCGTGGTGGGCCAGTGCCTTGGCGCTGCTGGCGGCAATCCCGCCGCTGGTGACGCTACCGCTGGAGTGGTGGTTCAAGCGCCGCGGCCTGCTGGGCCTGCGTGCGATGCGCTGAGCCCACTGTTGCATGCCCATTCAAGAGAATGGGTATCAAATGCAAATACGAGCCGTTATCATTTATGGGTGGCGTCCGGTTCTGAGTTGGACGGGTGCCGGGCGGGGCGTGCAGACGCGCCCGGCCAATCCTTTCCTGTTACGGCTGGTGTTCCATGCACGCACGTCCCGTCGTTCCCGGCTTGCCGGCGCTGGTGTTGGCTGCCCTGATCGGCACCATGGCGATGATGTCCTTCGTCGCCGTGATCGGCCCGGTGGTCCGCATGCTTGGCCTGTCCGAGTGGCATGCCGGGCTATCGGTCACCGCTGCAGGCGTGCTGTGGATGCTGGCCGCGCGCCCCTGGGGCCAGCTCAGCGACCGCATCGGACGCAAGCGCGTACTGATGCTGGCGATGAGTGCCTACACCGTGGTCTACATCGCGCTGGCGGTGTTCATCGACGTCGCCCTGCAGGCAGTGCCGCCGGTGCTGGTGTCAGTGCTGGTGCTGGTCGGCGCGCGTGGCCTGATCGGCCTGTTCTACGCGGCGGTGCCTCCTACCGCAGCCGCGCTGATCGCCGACAAGGCACCCTCCGGACAGCGTGCAAAATTCCTCGCCCGCCTGGGCAGTGCCAACGCGCTGGGCATGGTGCTCGGTCCGGCCGCCGCGGGCTGGCTGGCCTATACGAACCTGTCGCTGGCGCTGTACGTGGCCGCGCTGCTGCCGTTGCTGGCACTGGCATTGCTGGCCTGGCGGCTGCCGGCTACACCGCCGGTGGTGGGCGCGTCCGCACAGCGCCGCACGCCGATGAGCCGCCTCGACGCGCGCCTGCGCCTGCCGCAGCTGGCAGCGTTCATCGCGATGGTCTCGGTGACCATCGCGCAGGTCACGGTTGGCTTCTTCGCGATTGATCGCCTGGGCCTGGATGCGGCGGCTGGTGCACGCATGGCCGGCATCGCACTCACCGCCGTTGGTGTCGGCCTGATCCTGGCGCAGGCGCTGGTGATGAAGCTGGAGGTACATCCACGCCGCTGGATCGTCCTTGGCGCCCTGATCTCCGGCATTGGCTTTGCCTCGGTGGCAGGCGTGCAGCAGGCCTGGCAGTTGCCGGCGGCGTATGCGCTGGCCGCGTTTGGCATGGGCTTCGTATTCCCCTCGTTCCAGGCGCTGGCCGCCGATGCGGTGGAGGCGCACGAGCAGGGCGCCGCCGCAGGCACCGTGGCGGCCGCGCAGGGGCTGGGCATGGTGGCCGGGCCGATGCTCGGCACGCTGTTGTATCGCGGCGGGCCAAGCCTGCCTTACCTGCTGGTGGGCGCGCTGCTGCTGTTGCTGTGCGCGCTGGCCGCAGTGCATCGGATGAAGGAGACCCCATGAACGATTCCCTGATGCAGGGCGCGTGGCCGGAGGCTGCGCCAGCACCACAGGAGAGCACCGACGACGCGTCGCTGTTCCTGCTGCAGCATGCCGGCCAGCACGTGCACGCCCGCGGTTGCCGCGCCACGTTGCCAGCCGGTGCACTGGCGACATTGGCAGAACGCGTTTCGGAGTTCTTTGCCCAGCAGCGTGGCGGCCCGGGCCTGCTGGTTGGCGCGGTGCCGTTCGAGCCGCGTGCCGACGATGCGCTGTACCAGCCCGAGCGCCTGCTGCCGGCGCTGGCACTGCAGCCGCAGGCCGCACCGCCGCTGGACGGCGCCCTGCGGGCCGAACCTGTGCCGCAGGACTATGCCGCTGCAGTCGCTGCGGCAGTGCAGGCCTTGCGTGCGCCCGAGCAGAACCTGCACAAGGTGGTGCTGGCGCGCAGCCTGCTGGCACGCACCCGCCAGGTGCTTTCTCCGGACGTGCTGCTGGCACGCCTGGGCGCGGATCCGTCGGTGGCGACCTACGCGGTGCCGCTTCCGGTGGAGCTGGGCCAGGCACCGGCCTGGCTGGTCGGTGCGACGCCGGAGCTGCTGCTGCGCAAGCGCGGTGCCGAACTGTTGTCGCATCCGTTGGCGGGCTCCGCGCGGCGCAGCGCCGATGCCGCCGAGGACGAGCGTGCGGCGCAGGCGTTGCGGGCCTCGACCAAGGACCACGACGAGCACCGCCATGTGGTCGAGGCCATCGTCGAGGGCCTGGCACCGTACTGCAGCCACATCGATGCGCAGCCGCGGCCGGTGCTGCATGCCACCGCCAGCATGTGGCATCTGGGCACCCGCATCCACGCCACGCTGAAGGATCCGCAGGCGTCTGCCGCCGAACTGCTGGCGCAGCTGCACCCCACGCCGGCGGTCTGCGGTACGCCGCGGCTGGCGGCATTGCAGCGCATCCGCGAGCTGGAACCGGTGCCCCGTGGCTTCTATGCCGGCGCCGTGGGTTGGTTGGACGCACAGGGTGACGGCGACTGGTACGTGGCGATCCGCTGCGCGCGCCTGCAGGGCACGCAGCTGCGCCTGTACGCCGGTGCCGGCATCGTCGCCGAGTCGCAACCCGAGGCCGAGGTGGCCGAAACCGCAGCGAAGTTTGCTGCCCTGTTGAACGCGCTGGGTGTCCATGAATCCGCGCCCGCCATCGAGCCTGCTGCATGAACACTTCCACTGACGCTTCCCGCCTGCCACTGCAGCAGGTGTGGCCGGATGACCTGATGGCGCGCTATCGCGAGGCCGGTCACTGGCGTGGCGAGACCTTCCCGGCGTTCCTGCGCGAACGTGCGGAATGCTATGCCGACGACATCGCGGTGGTCGCCGGTGATGTCCGCCTGAGCTACGCACAGCTGTGGCATGAGGCCGGACGCATCGGCGCGGGCCTGCTGGCGCTCGGCCTGCAGCCCGGCGAACGGGTACTGGTGCAGCTGGGCAACACGGCAGGCTTCATCACCACGGTCTGTGGCCTGTTCCGTGCCGGGCTGGTGCCGGTGTACGCGTTGCCGGCGCACCGCATCACCGAGCTGGTGCACTTCGCCAGCAAGGCCGAGGCCAGTGCCTACATCACCACGGCACTGCACGACGGCTTCGATCACCGCGGGCTGGCGCGGGCGCTGCAGGCCGAGGTCCCGGCGGTTCGCCATGTGGTGATCGACGGCGATGCGGCGGAGTTCATCGCGCTGGAGGCACTGCAGGGCGATCGCAGCCAGCTGCCGCCCGATCCGGACCCGCAGTCGGTGGCGTTCCTGCAGATTTCCGGAGGCAGCACCGGGCTGTCCAAGCTGATTCCGCGTACCCACGACGACTACATCTACTCGTTCCGCGCCAGCAATGACCTCTGCGGCATCGACCGCGACAGCGTCTACCTGGTCGCGCTGCCGGCTGCGCACAACTTCCCGATGAGCTCGCCCGGCTTCTTCGGCGCACTGTATGCCGGCGCCCGCGTGGTGCTCAGCCCCGGCCCCGGTCCGGATGCGGCCTTCCCGCTGATCGCCCGCGAGAAGGTGACCTGCTGCGGGCTGGTGCCGCCGCTGGCGCTGCTGTGGGCGCAGGCCGCCGCCACCAGCAAGCATGACCTGTCCAGCCTGCAGGTACTGCAGGTAGGCGGGGCCAAACTGGTGCCGGAAGCCGCACGGCGCGTGATCGACGGTCTTGGCTGCACGCTGCAGCAGGTGTTCGGCATGGCCGAAGGCCTGGTCAACTACACGCGTCTGGATGACCCGGAGGAACTGATCGTGACCTGCCAGGGCCGGCCGATCAGTCCGGATGATGAAGTGCGCGTGGTTGATGACCATGACCAGCCGGTGGCCGAAGGCGAGGTGGGGCATCTGCTCACCCGTGGCCCGTACACCATCCGTGGCTACCACAACGATGCGGTGGCCAATGCGCGCTCGTTCACCGACGACGGCTTCTATCGCACCGGCGACCGCGTACAGCAGCTGCCCGGAGGCTACCTGGTGGTGCAGGGCCGTGCAGGTGACCACATCAACCGCGCCGGCGAGAAGATCTCCGCCGAGGAGATCGAAGATCATCTGCTGGCCCACCCCGGCGTGTTCGACGCCGCCGTGGTCTCCATTCCCGATGAGTATCTGGGCGAGCGCAGCTGCGCCTTCGTGATTCCACAGGGCGAACCGTTCAAGGCGCCGGCTCTGAAATCCTGGATGCGCGGGCGCGGCTTGGCGGCGTTCAAGGTGCCGGACCAGATCGTGTTCGTCGACAGCTTCGATACCACTGCGGTCGGCAAGATCAGTCGCCGCGAACTGCGCGCGCAGCTGCGTGCGCGTCATCTGCAACAGACAGGAGGAACGCGCTGATGGCGCTGCCCCGCATCACCGATTACCCCTTGCCGACCGCCGCTGAACTCCCGCAGGCGCGCGGACCGTGGCGCCCCCAGCGCGATCGTGTCGCGCTGCTGGTGCACGACATGCAACGTTACTTTCTGGCCGCCTTCGACGCTGGCAACGCGCCGCTGCGGCCGGCCGTGGACAACATCGCACGCCTGTTGGCACATTGCCGCGCGCACGGCATTCCGGTGTTCTACACCGCCCAGCATGGAGACCAGGACCGACGTGACCGTGGCCTGCAGGCCGATCTGTGGGGACCGGGCATGCGCCGCAGCGCCGACCACGAACCGATCATCGAGGCGCTGGCACCGCAGCCCGGCGAGCACGTGCTGGTGAAGCACCGCTACAGCGCGTTCCAGCGCAGCAACCTTGAAACGCTGATGCGGGTGCGCGGCCGTGACCAGCTGCTGGTCACCGGCGTGTACGCCCATATCGGCTGCACCGCGACCGTGGTGGAAGCCTTCCAGCGCGACATCGAAGCGTTCATTGCCGCCGATGCGGTGGCGGACTTCTCGCGTGCCGATCACGATCAGGCACTGCACTGGATCGCACGCACCAGCGGGGTGCCGATGACCACCGACCAGCTGCTGGAGGTGCTGTGATGGCTGCCGCCGGCGAGATGCTGGATCTGGAGCGGATGCGTGCCGATGTGGCGCGCGTGCTGGAGTGCACGCCGGCCGAGATCGGTGACGACGACAACCTGATCGACCTGGACCTGGATTCGATGCGCATGCTCGGCCTGGTTCTGGCCTGGGGCAACACCGGTCTGCCGCTGGAGTTCTCGCAGCTGGCCGAGCACACCACGCTGCGCCAGTGGTGGGGCGTGGTGCAGACGCTGCAGGCCGCACAGAGCGCATGAACGCCGTCGCGCTGGCCACGCCGGTGGCATTGACCGAGGCCCAGGCTGGACTGTGGTTCGCACAGCGGCTGGCACCGGACAACCCGTCATTCAATACCGCGCACGCGGTGTGGATCGACGGCCCGCTGGACGTGGCCGCGTTCGTCGCAGCGGCAGACCAGGCTGCGGGCGAGGCCGAGGCCTTTGCACTGCGTTTTGCCGAAGGGGCCGATGGCCAGCCGCTGCAGTGGCATGACCCGGCACACGTGCCGCTGCTTTCGGTGCGTGATGTTTCCGCCGAGGCGGATGCCGCCGCTGCCGCGCGCAGCCTGATGCACGCTGACCGGCTGAGTCCGGTCGATCCCACTCGAGACCGGATCAGTCAGCAGATGCTGCTTGAGCTGGGCGGGCAGCGCTGGGTCTGGTACCTGCGGGTGCATCATCTGGCCACCGATGGTTACGGCATGGCGCTGTTCACTGATCGCGTGTGCGCGTTGTATGCCGGTCGTACCGGTGAGCCACTGCCGGGGCTGACTGGCGTGCTGGCCGATGATGCGGCCTATCGCGCCGACCCGCGCCGCACGCAGGCCGGGCAATGGTGGCGCGAGCACATGCAGGGCGCACCGGCGGGCGTCGGCCTGGCCGGTACGCTCGCGGCCAGTGACGACGCGCTGCGCTGGGTGCAGCCGCTCGATGCGGCATTCCGTGAGCAGTTGCTGCAGGCATCGGTACGTTGGTTGCAGCCCTGGCCGGACGTGCTGGCCGCGTTGTCGGCCGAGTACCTGCGGCGGATGAGCGCGGCCGATGAAGTGGTGCTGGGCGTGCCCTACATGGGCCGGCTCGGCAACGCGTCGGCGCGGGTACCGGCGATGGTGATGAATGTGTTGCCGCTGCGCGTGGCCGCCGGCGAGGGCAGCGTCGAAACCTTTACCCGCAGCCTGGGCCGGCAGCTCAGCCAGGGCCGCAAGCACGGCCGCTACCGCGGCGAGCAACTGCGCCGGGACCTGGGCCTGGTCGGCGCGCAGCAGCGCCTGCACGGCCCCCTGGTGAATGTGCAGCCGTTCTACAAGCCGCTGGCGCTGACGGGCGCGCAGGCGGCGCTGGAGGTGCTGTGCACCGGGCCGGTGGATGACCTGACGCTGGGCTTCCGTGGCGATGGCCAGGCGCTGCTGGATCTGGAGATCGAGGCCAATCCCGCGCTGTACAGTCGCGAGGATGTCGAGGCGCACGCGGCGCGGCTGCTGCATTTCGTGTCCGCGACACTGCAGGCTGACGATATCGCAGCCGTGCCCCTGGCGACGCCCGAGGAGGCGCAGCAGGTGCTGCACGGATTCAATGCCACCGCGCACGCCCTGCCGGAGACGACCCTGGTCGAGCTGCTGCAGCAGGGCATGGATCGGGACCCGCACGCGCCGGCACTGGTGTTCGGCGACACTACGCTGGACTACGCAACGCTGGAAGCGCGCAGCTTCGCGCTGGCGGCACAGCTGCGGACAATGGATGTCGGCCCGGGCAGCGTGGTGGCGGTGGCATTGCCGCGCTCGCTGGAGCTGGTGATCGCGCTGGTCGCAGTGCTGCGAGCAGGCGCGGCCTATCTTCCGCTGGACCTGGCCCATCCCGATGAGCGGCTGGCACGTATTTTCGCGTCGGCACAGCCGGTGTGCGTTCTGGCTGCGGCGGACGTAGCGGCACGCATGGCCGGCGTGCCAGTGCTTGCGCCGGAGCAGTGGACTGCGCTGAGTTTTGCCGCACCGTGGGCCGATCCGGCACCTGACGATGCGGCCTACGTGATCTATACCTCCGGTTCGACCGGCGAGCCCAAGGGCGTGGTCGTCGAACACCGCGCCATCGTCAACCGCCTGCTGTGGATGCGCGAGCACTATGGATTCAAGGCAGACGACCGCGTGCTGCAGAAGACCCCGGCCACCTTCGACGTCTCGGTCTGGGAGTTCTTCCTGCCGCTGCTGTGCGGAGCCACGCTGGTGGTCGCCGGGCCGGACGCGCATCGCGACCCCACCGAACTGGCGCGGCTGATCCGCGAGCATGGCATCACCACGGCGCATTTCGTGCCGTCGATGTTGGATGCCTTCCTCGCTGCACCGGCCTCCGAAGGGCTGCAGCTGCAACGGGTGTTCACCAGTGGCGAGGCACTGGATGATTCGTCCCGGGACCGCTTCCACGCGCGTGTGCACGCCGAGCTGCACAACCTGTATGGCCCGACCGAAGCTGCGGTGGACGTCAGCTACTGGCCGGCTTCGGCGCAGGATCGTTCGCGGCCGGTGCCGATCGGGTTCCCGGTCTGGAACACCCGCCTGTACGTGCTGGACGCCCGGATGCAGCCGGTGCCGGTGGGCGTGCCCGGTGACCTGTACCTGGGTGGCGTCCAGCTGGCGCGTGGCTATCTCGGTCGCGATGACCTGACCGCCGAACGTTTCATTGCAGATCCGTTCCGGGCGGGCGAGCGTATCTACCGCACCGGCGACGTAGCCCGTTGGCGCCGCGATGGTGCGGTCGAGTATCTCGGCCGCAGCGACCACCAGGTGAAACTGCGCGGCTTGCGCATCGAACTGGGCGAGATCGAGGCGGCACTGCGCGAACTGCCGGGCGTGGAGCGCGTGGAAGTGCTGCTGCGCCAGGACGCGCCCGGCGATGCCCGGCTGGTGGCCTATGTGCCAACCGCGCTTGCCGATGCCGTAAAGCTGCGCAGCCACCTAGCCACGCGTGTGCCGGACTACATGGTGCCCTCGGCCTTCGTTGGTGTGGACCAGTGGCCGGTGACCGCCAACGGCAAGCTCGACCGCAACGCGTTGCCGAAGCCACCACAGCATGACGTCGCTGGATTGGCACCGCGCACGCCGCTGGAACAGGAGCTGGCGTTGCTGTTCGCACAGGCGCTCGGGCGTGAGGCGCCGGTGGCGGTGGATGCAGATTTCTTCAGTCTCGGTGGTGATTCGCTGTCGGCGGTGCACCTGCTGCTGGCGATAGAGCAGCGCTGGCGCTGCGATCTGGGTCTGGGTGCCTTGTTTGCGCAGCCCACCGTGGCCGCGCTGGCAGTTCGTATTGCCGAGCCGCCCGCGCTGGCTGATCACGCGCTGGGGCCGGTGATCGCATTGGCCGCGACCGACGCCGCCGGGCCCATGCCGCTGTTCGTGCTGCATCCGGCCGGGGGCATTGCCTGGAACTACCGCACCCTGGCCCGGGCACTGCAGCCGGCACGCCCGGTGTATGGACTGCAGTCGCCGGCACTGGACGCGCGGCAGCCGCTGCCGAGCAGCATCGAGGCGATGGCCAACGACTACGTACAGCGCGTGGTCGCATTGCAGCCAAAGGGGCCGGTGCACCTGCTGGGCTGGTCGGTGGGGGGCATCCTCGCCCAGGCGATGGCGGTGCGCCTGCATGAGATCGGCCGCGAAGTCGGCGAACTGGTGCTGCTGGACGCCTATCCCAGCGAGTGCTGGCGGGCCGAGCCGGAACCCGATCCCATTGCCGCATTGCGGGCACTGCTGGCGATTGCCGGCCACGATCCGGATACGCATCCGGAACTCGACAGCCGTGAACGCATTCTGGCGTTCCTGCGTCGTGGCGGCAGTGCACTCGGCAGCCTGCCGGATGTGGTGCTCGATGGCGTGGTGCGCGCAGTGACCGGCACCAATCGACTGATCCGCGAGCATATCCACCAGCCATTCGACGGCACGCTGGTGCACGTGCGTGCGGGCCGTGATCATCAGGCACGGCCGCAGCTGCAGTCGGCGTTGTGGCGGGCCCACGCGCGCAAGGTGCAGGCGCTGGAACTGCCGTTCCTGCACGCCGAACTGACCGGCCGCGATGCGGTGGCGCAGTTGGCGCCATGGTTGTCGGCGCGGCTGCGCCAATGGGACGAGCAACAGGAGATCGCAACATGCAGTTGACCGGTTTCGAGGGCCGCGTAGCGTTGGTTACGGGTGCATCCGGCGGCATTGGCGAGGCGTTGGTACGGCTGTTGGCCGAGGCCGGCTGCACGGTGGTGGCGACCGATCGCGAGGCGCCGCGCGTGGCCGATACCCGGGTGAAGTCGCTCGCACTCGATGTAACCGACAGCGCCGCCGTGGACGCCTTGGTGGATCAGGTCGAGTCCAGCATCGGACCGATCATGCTGGCCGCCAGCGTGGCCGGCGTACTGCATGTGGGCGGCGTGACCGATACCACCGATGATGAATGGCGCCGGGTGTTCGCGGTCAACGCCGATGGCGTGTTCCATGTCGGTCGTGCACTGTCGCGGGTGATGTCACCGCGCAGGCAGGGCGCGTTCGTTACCGTCAGCTCGAATGCGGCCGGCGTGCCGAGGCACGGCATGGCCGCCTATGCCGCATCCAAGGCCGCGGCCACCATGTTTACCCGCTGCCTCGGGCTGGAACTGGCGCCGCTGGGCATCCGTTGCAACATCGTGGCCCCGGGTTCAACACTGACCCCGATGCAGACCGGCATGTGGTTGGACGAGCATGGTGCCGAGCGGGTGATCACCGGCAGCCTGGAAACCTACAAGGCCGGCATTCCGCTGCGCAAGCTGGCCACCCCCGAGGACATCGCGCACTCGGTGATGTTCCTGCTCTCGGAACAGGCCGGGCATGTGGCGATGAGCGACCTGTACGTCGACGGCGGCGCCACCCTGCGTGGGTGAGCTTTTGTAGAGCCGAGCCCATGCTCGGCTGAGGGCGAAGGCAGCCGAGCATGGGCTCGGCTCTACAGCGGGCTGGCATCGGTTTGCGCTCAGGGCAGTGTGAGGCGGTACACCAGCACGCGGTTGTCGTTGTCGTACGGGCTGTCGCAGGCCTGGCCCTGCATGCGGCAGTGGCGGGCGATGAAGTCGTTGTCGTTTCCGATCAGCAGCAGCACGTCGTTCGGAAGCTGTGGGTCGAGCGCCGGGAGCACATCCATGGCTTCCCATTTTTCCGACAGCAGCCCAGCATGCAGGCCGCGCTTCGTGTCCAGGTCCAGCCCGGCACGCGCAAGCTGCGGGCGGTCGAGCAGGTTCAGCAGTTCGTCGCTGCGTGCGGGCATGATCTCCGGCTTCAGCGCGGTGCCGGTCGGGTCGGCCAGGACCGAGGTCGTGCCGGTTTCATAAGCACTTTCGGCCAGGTTGGTGGCATCGGCCACATCGACCAGCAGCACCGACTTGTAGACGATCGGGTCGTCGCCGTCCTTGCCCAACCCATTGCCATCGCGGGCCAGCAGCAGGAAGCGGTTGGCATCCAGCGCACGCAGCTCGCTCTGCGCCGCGGTTCGGTCCAGCTTGCCCTTGCCGTCGTGGGCGTAGGCAGGCAACGCCATCACGTAATGGCCGATCGGCTGCTGTGGCGTTGGCGAGGTCGTCACGTCGTAGACCAGCACGCGGGTGTTGATGCGACCGGCTGCATTGCCCCGTGCGCTGTCCTGCAGCGTCGCGCTCTGCAGGGCCACGAACAGGCGGCTGCCGTCGGGCGACAGGCCCATGCCTTCCACTCCCTGGTTGTTGCGGCGCCCAGTCTGCGGCGGCACCAGCGAACCAAAGGCGGGCTTGCCATCGCGCTGGGGACGGATCGCAGGCGGTGCCACGATCACGCCCTGCAGCTGGCCCTGTGCATCGAAGTAGTAGACGTTGGCGGTGTACTCATCGCCGATGTAGAAGTGGCCATCGGCGGTGAACTGCAACGATTCCGCGTCCAGCGAGACCTTGCCCGCACCGGCGCCGCTGGCCGGCGAGGGCAGCACCACCTCGCGCTGGGTGATCGTATGGTCGCCGGGGTCGGCGCCGGTGAACGACTGGCCGTTGAAGTCCTTCAGTACCACGCCCTTGTCCGGCACCATCGTCAGCGTACCCAGCGCACCGGCCTTGCCCGGGGTAACGTCGATACGCAGCTGCATGCGCTCGACGCGGCCGGCGTAGTCGTAGAACAGGCCGGCCTCGGGATCGTTGCGGCCACGGTCGGGCAGGGTCCACAGCACACCCTCGTAGCCGTTGGCGGTCCGTTTCCAGGTGCCGGGCTGCACCGCCAGCGACGAGAACGAGCCCAGCGTGTCGCCGAGGAAATCCACCGTGCCCGCGGGCAACCGCCCGGCGGCGACCAGACCTTTATCCACGTAAGTGCGACCGCCTAACTGCAAGGTGCGTGGCGGTGCGCCAGCGGCCTCGTGCGGAGCGGAGTATCCGCTGGCGGAGAGGGTGGCCAGCAGCAGGGCACTAGCAAGCATCGGTGGACTCCAGGCCGTCGATCAGAAGCGAAGGTCGATGGTACCGAACACCTGGCGCGGCGCCGAGGCATGGAACACGTACAGCTTTCCGGCCGGATCGCTGGGCGCGAACACGCTCGAATCCAGGTTGCTGGCGTAGCGCTTGTTGGTCAGGTTGGTCACGTTGAACGACAGGCGCATGCCCTTGGCGAAGCCGACCTGGCCGAAGTCATAGCCGCCGGCCAGATCGAACACGGTAAAGCCGCCGAAGCCCTGGTCGTTGGTGTAGGTGTAGAAGCGTTCGCCGGTGTACTTTCCGCGCAGGCTGGCGAACCAGCCGTTGTCGCGCCAGGTGATCTCGGTGGCCAGCAGTTGCTTGGGCGTATCGGTCTGGATCCTGCCCTTGATCTGCTGCTCGACACCCGCCTGCACGTAGTTGGACGCATAGGTCGAACGGTTCAGCGAGGCCGAGGTGTACCAGCTGAAGTGCTCGTTCGGGGTCCACAGCACGGTCAGCTCGGCGCCGCGGCTGTCGACGCCGCCCACGTTGTAGAAGCGGTTGCCGCAGGTCGGGCCGACCGGCTGGCGCGAGTCGCAGGGGTTGTACTGCAGCAGGCGGTTGTCGAAGCGCACGCTGTAGGCGGCGATCGAGGCCTGCAGGGTATCGGTGACGAAGCGGTAGCCGGCTTCCAGCGAGCGCGATTCCTCCGGCTTCAGGTTGCCCTGCGCATTCCAGGTGGCCTGGCTGACCGCCTGCGGGCCCAGCTTGAACCCGCCCTGGAACATGGCGATGTTCTCGGCGTAGCTGGCGAACACTTCGTGGTGCTCGGCTAGGCGGAAGTTGGCGCCGATGCTGGGCAGGAAATTCTTGCTGGCCTTCAGCGAGCCGGTGGCGAACTGGTTGTTCGAGGTCGGCGAGATCGGCGTCTTCGCGTCGCCCGGTAGTGCTTGTGCATCGGAGGTGGCATGCGGGCTCTTGGCGCCCAACTCCAGCGTCAGGCGATCATCAAGCAGGCGCCAGGTGTCTTTCAGGAAGAACTGATGGGTCTTCCAGCGCGTGCGCTGGGCGAACACGCCGACGTCGGAGGGCAGGGTGTTCATGCCACTCAGGTCGCGCGGGCCATCCACGGCGGTCTGGTAGCGCTCGGCACTGCTGGTGTTGCGCTCGTACCAGACGCCGCCTTCGATGCGATGTGCACCCAGCTCCCAGTCGAACGACAGCGTGCCGCCATCGCGGTCGATGGTGTAGATGGTGTTGCGGAAGATGATTGGAATCTCCTGCGCCGTGCCCTTGTTCGACCACGCGCCACTGTTCCAGTTGTGGCCTTCGCCGCGATCGTCGTGGTGATAGGCCAGCGCCCGCAGGCTGAAGCCATCGGCCAGGAAGAAGTCGCCGGCCAGGTAGTAGAGGTTGTCATCGCGCAGGATCTGCCCGGCGGTGAAGGCACCATCGGCATCCTTGTCCGGGCCGCTGTTGTCGCACTTCTTCGCGTTGAGGCTGGCGGTATTGCAGTAGGCCTTTGCAACGGCCTTGTTCCAGTCCGGTGCGTAGCCGCCCCAGTCCCAGCCGAGGCCGCGCGACATCTCGTCCTTGGACAGGTAAAAGTAGTCGGCCTGGGTGGTGCGCGAGGTATCGACGAAACCGGTGAGCTGGCCGCGGCCGAAGTTCCACACCCCCTTGGCGTTGAACTGCTTGGTGGTGGACGTGTTATAGGCGGTCTGGTCGTTCCAGAGGTCCGAGACCGCATTCATGCCGGAAACGTAGCCGGAGAAGCCGTTGTACTCGCCGCTGTCCACGCGCACGAAGGTGCGGCGGTTGGCATCGCTGCCGAAGGTCTGCACCACGCGACCGCCGAGTTCCTGCGCCGGGCGGTCGGAGGTGTACGAGATGGTGCCGCCGAGGTTGCTGGTGGACGGCGTGCCGAGGCTGCCGATGCCCACGGCCAGTTCGGCGCCGGCCATGTTCTCGCTGATCAGCGCGCGGTTGATGGTCAGTCCGTTGTAGTTGTTGTACGCACCGTCGCCCAGCGGCACGCCGTCCAGGGTGTAGCCGAGGCGGGTGGAGTTGAAGCCGCGCAGGCTGAGCGTCATCGACTGCTCATTGGTGCCCAGCGCATCGGCCGACTGCGCGTTGACGCCCGGCAGCAGGTTCAGGGTCTTCTGCAGGCTGGTACCCGGCGGCAGGATGTCGAGGTTCTCGCGAGTGATGCGCTGCACCTGACGCGCTTCACCGCTGCCGATTACCGAGACCGCATCGAGGGTGGTGGCCGAGGGCGTGCTGGAGGTCGGGGCAGCATCCTGCGCCCAGGCCGCGGGAGCAAGCGCGATCGACAGCGCGGCGGCCAACAAAGTCTTCGTCATGTTGCAGACACTCAGGCAGGCACGAGCTACCGCGCTGGCGCGGAGCTCATGGAATTGAAAAGGGGAGACAAGCGATGCGACTGCAGGCGCTGAAGGCGCCGTGGGTCCACGTGAAAATGGTGCGCTAGACAGATGACTGTCTGGTGACATGTTCAGTTGTTGTGAGGCGCAGGCCTGTAGAGCCGAGCCCATGCTCGGCTGCGTGTTCCCGGAGCCGAGCATGGGCTCGGCTCTACAAACGCTTCAGGGTCACGGTAGACGCCAACCTTGGTTGGCATGGGCAGCATCGTGGTGAAGGAGCGCCAACCGAGGTTGGCAGCTACCAAATGCTTACCCAGCGTTGCGCGGCTTGCGCGCGCGCTTCGGCTTTGCGGTATCTGCGCCGCTGGCGGCGCCATACTGCACCGCCTGCAGCCAGGACAAGGTGTCCACGTAGTCGATGAAGTGGCGCAGGTAGCCGGGGCTGGTCGCCTGCATCGTGTCCAGCATGCGTTGCACCAGCACCGCCGAGTTCAGCGGGCCGCCGTCGGCGGGGGCCTCGGTGCGCAGCGAGCGGCGCACCTGCAGTTCGCTGCGAAGTTCCGACCACTCGCGCTGCACCTGCTGCAGCATCGGCACCTGCGGGTAATGCGGCAGCGAGCGCGACCCTGCGTCCAGGTCGCGCACCAGTGCGCGCAGGCCTTCGAGCGCTGGCGGCTTACTTGGCATCCGGCGCCTTGGGCTTGGGAATCGGCGCGATCTCCACGCGACGGTTGCGTGCGCGGCCTTCCTCATTGGCGTTGGAGCTGACCGGCTGCTCGCTGCCGAATGCGGCGGCGAACACGGCGTCGGCCGGTACGCCATCGGCGATCAGGGTGCGGGTCACGGTCAGCGAACGCTGCGCGGACAGCTCCCAGTTGTCGGCGAAGCGGCGGTTGCCTTCGCGCACGGGCGCGTCATCGGTGAAGCCGCTGACCATGAGGATTTCTTCGCGACTGCCCAGATAGGCGGCCAGCGGTGCCGCCAGGCTGCGCAGCAGCTCCTGGCCTTCCGGCTGCAGCTGGTCGGAGTTGAGCGCGAACAACACGCTGCCGCTGATCCCGATGCGGCCGTCGACCAGCGTCACCCGGCCAGCAGCCAGCGGGCCGGCCAGTGCCTGTTCCAGGGTCTGCAGACGCTTGGCTTCGGCCTGGCGCTGCTTCACCTCCTGGTCCAGCCGCTGCGACAGCTCCAGCTGCACGGCGACCACGCCGACCAGGATCAACACGAACGCCCCCAGCAGCACTGACATCAGGTCGCCAAAGGCGGCCCAGATCGGGGCATGCGAGCCGCCATCGACCTCCAGTTCGTCGCTCATGCGCTGGCGGCCTTGCCGCGGCGCGCGGCCAGCTGCTGCAGTTCCTCCATTACCTGCTTCTGCGACAGCAGGCTGAGGTCGACCACCTCGCGCGCCTGCGCCACGTAGTAGGCCAGCTGCTCGTCGCTGCGCGCCAGCGAGGCATCCAGTGCGCCGCCGATCTGTTCCAGGCGGCCGGAAAGCTCGGTGGAGGCACTGCCGAACTGCGCGACCGCCTCACCAAAGGTGCTGGCCAACTGGCCCACTTCACCGGCGCTGCCGTTGAGCGCTGCGGCGATGCCGTCCAGCTTCCCGGTCTCGGCGGCGATATGGTCGGTGAAGCGGTTGCCGACGCGTTCCAGCAGCTCGGCGGAGCCGCCGACCAGCGCGTCCACGGCGGTGCGCTGCTCGTGCGAAGCATGATTGATCGCATCGAGCAGGGTCTGCACGGTGGCCAGCAGGCGACCGCGCTCTTCCAGCATTGCGTTGTCGCGCACCAGGCTTTCGGACAGGGTGCTGCGCAGTTCGTTGATGACGTCGGCAGCGGCCTTCGGCGCGGCTGCCGCGGTCTGCAGCAGGGTGGAGACTTCGGCCAGCGTGGCGCTGGCCTGCGCGCGACCGTTCTCACCGATCTGCTGCGCGGTGGCGGCCAGCGTGTCGCAGACCCGCTGCTGTTGTGCGGCGAGGCGTTCGCCGTTGGCCTGCAGGCGCTCGGCCAGGTCGGTGGAAACGTGCTGCAAGGCATCGCTCCAGCGCTGCAGGCGCTGTTCGTCGCCGGCCTGAAGCTGCGCATGCAGCGCGGCGTGGGCTTGCTGCAGTTCGGCGCTGACCGCGTCCCATCGCGCCTGGCGCTGCTGCTCGCGGCTGTCCAGGCTGGCCTGCAGTTCGGCATGCGCGGTTGCGGCGGCGGCCTGGGCGGCCTGCCAATCCTGCGCGCGTTGCTGTTCGTGGTCCTGCAGCAGCGACTGGCTGGCGCTGTGGCGCTGCTCCAGTGCCTGCAGCAACGCCTGCGCGTGCGCGTCCAGCTGCTGGCCGGCTGCGAGCAGCGCCTGCTGCTGGCGCTCGACCAGCGCGCTGTTCAGCGCATGCTGCTGTTCGGCGGCGGCACGCAAGGCCTCCGCATTGTCCTGTGCATCGGCCTGCAGGCGCTCGCCGATACGTGCGACCAGCGCTTCGGCATGCGTGGCCTGGCCATCGCTGAAGGCCTGCAGGTGCTGGCGCAGATCGCCCACCAGTGCCTGCTGTGCCTGGGTCTGTTCACTCACCACCTTGGCCCAGCTGGCCTCGGTCGCAATGCGACTGCGCTCGAAACCGTCGCTCAGGCCAGCCAGCTGCTGCTGCACGGCCTGCTCGACGCGGGCGTGCAGTGCCTCGCCATGGTGGGCCAGACCGGCCAACGTGGTCTCGGCCATCGGCTGCAGCGCGCCACCGATGGCGGCGGCACTGGCTTCGGCACCTTCGCGCAGCGACTGCTGCAGCGAGACCGCCAGGCGCTCCTGCAGCGCCTGGCTCTGGGTCAGGAATTCGGCCTGGCCGGCCAGCAGGCGCTCGTTGGCGGCCGTGCTGTGCTGTTCAAAGGTCTGTGTCATCGCCTGCAGGCGGTCGACCAGTGCCGGCAGCGCGGCGGACTGTACCTGCAGCAGGCGCAGCGACTCGGCGCGCTGCCAGGCCTGCGAGTAGGGATGCAGGTCGCTTGCAATGGCCCGGTCCAGCTGCTGCACGGCCTGCAGCCGGTCACGACGCAGCAGCGCCGCCAGCAGGCCGAGCATGGCCGAGCTGGCCACACCGGCGATCGAGGTGCCGAATGCCACCGCCAGGCCCTGTACCGGCGAGGCCAGCGAGCCGCGGATGGCGGCCATGTCGGTCGCGCTCTGCAGGGCCAGGCCGGTGCCGCGCAGCGTGTCCATCATGCCCAGCAGGGTGCCGAGCATGCCCAGCAGCACCAGCAGGCCGACCAGGTAAGGGGTCAGCACCGGTGCGGGCAGGGCGGTGCGCTCGCCTTCCACGCGCAGGCGCACGGCGTTGCGCAGGCCCACCGGCACGCGTTCCAGCCAAGGGGCAAGGCTTTCCCTGGCGCCGGACAGATCACTCAGCGCGGTGCGCAGGCCGTTGCTGGCCTGGCGGTAGCGGTACAGCTCCACGCCACCGGCGATGTAGCAGGCCGCGATGATCGCCGCCACCGCTGCACCCAGCGGATGCACCGAAACGTAGCCAATGCCGATCCAGCACACGGCCAGCAGGCCGACAAGGAAAACAACGACATGGAAAGCAGTTCTGGACATGGTGTTCCGGTCAGTGGGAGCGCAGGGCGTCTTGCAGCCCTTCGATCGGGTGGAAGCGCAGCTGCAGCTCGGCGAGCAGCAGCGTGCGCATGTCATGGCGGAAGGCCGTGCGCCAGCCGGGCTGGCCGTGCACGCGTTCAAAACGGGCGCCGAGCACCGCCGGCGCGGTGGCCAGCAGGCTGTGCTCGCGCGGGGTGAGGGTCTGTTCCATCACCGCATCGACCTCGGCCAGCCGTGCCAGCTCGGGCGAAACCTTCACCAGCTGGTCGCGCAGACGGCCGCGCAGGCGCCCGGTGGCGGTCTGGATGGCCTGCTGCAGTACCCGGTAGCGCTGGCGCAGCGAGGCGAAGTTGGGTGCGGCGGCAGCTTCGGCCAGGTCCAGCAGGCGCTCGGCCTCGGCATCCTCACTGATCGAGGCGAGCAGGCTGGCGTGCGCCTGGGCACAGTCGGCCAGCACATCCTCGACTGCCTCGGCGGCTTCACCGGGGTCGGGCAGGCGTCCACCGAGCGCCCCGGACAGGGCCACGGCACGGCTCCAGTCCACCCACTGGCCGAGGCGATCGGTCAGGGCGGGACTGGTGGCCGGCATCGCGCCGTCGCTGAGACGGGCGAGCAGGCGGAGGAACTCCGGTCCACCCAGGACCGGCTGCGCTGCGTTCGCCATCAAGGGGTGTGGGGCCAAAAACCATTGATTTTACAACCAGATGACCCGGCCTGGATGAAGGCCGGGCCGGGGGAGGGGACCCGCAGGCGCGACAAGGCTTAGAATGACCGGCTGCACCCATCCGTTCGACCCTTGGAGTACCCAATGACTGTTGCGCAGTTCTACCCGATCGGCACCCCCGGACAGCCCTGGGGCGACGCGGAACGCGCACAGTGGCGGGCCCGCCAGCAGCGCCAGCGCAGCTATCACGACGACGTGGTGGCCGCCCTTGAGCGGCTGGACGACAGCTTCGATGTGATCCAGTACGGCCAGCTGGACTATGCGCCGGACCATTACCCGCTGTTTGCCGTGGTCAACCACGACTGGAACCCGGCGCTGCCGACCGCGCTGATCACCGGTGGCGTGCATGGCTACGAGACCAGCGGCGTGCATGGCGCCCTGCAGTTCCTGGAACAGCAGGCCGAGCGTTACCTGGGCCGGCTGAACCTGATCGTGGCGCCGTGCGTCAGCCCGTGGGGCTACGAGCGCATCCAGCGCTGGAACCCGGATGCCATCGACCCGAACCGCAGCTTCCGTGACGGCGGCCAGATCGAGGAAGCCGCCGCGCTGATGCGCTGGGTGGCCGAGCGCAAGCCGAACCTGCTGGTGCACCTGGACCTGCACGAGACCACCGACAGCGACCTGCAGGAGTTCGATCCGGCCCGCTGCGCCCGCGACGGCAAGCCGTTCGAGCGCGACACCATTCCGGATGGCTTCTACGTGATCGGCAACAGCGAAGATCCGCAGGCCGAATTCCAGAAGGCATTGATCACCGCCGTCGCCCCGGTCACCCATATCGCCCCGGCCGACGCCGAGGGCAACCTGGTCGGCCTGCCGCTGCAGTCGCCAGGCGTGGTCTGGGGTGAGTCGCGTTCGATCGGCGCCTGCGCCGGCTTCACCGACGCGCGCTTTGCGACCACCACCGAGGTCTACCCGGACAGCCCGCGCACCAACCCGCAGGAATGCAACGACGCCCAGGTGGCGGCGGTGTGCGCGGGTCTGGATTTCGCCCTGGCGGCGCAGTAACGCGCCACGTTGCGGGCAGCGACCGGCATCAACCGGCGCTGCCTCGCTGGCGAGGTGGCCACGGCCGGCGAAGCCGACGGGCGACAGCCGGCGAAGACATCCAGTTCGCGCTGGTACACCGTGCTGTTGATCCCGAACAGGCCCAGCAGTGAGTGGAAGACGTTGTCGTGGCTGTGCGCCCGGTGCAGGGCATTCTCGCGCAGGCAGGCCAGGTCCACGCCCGCGTTGCGGCTGAATTCCGGTGAGAGCCACATCACCATCGGCACCTGGGTCTGCTCGCGCGGTGCGATGAAGTAAGGCGTACCGTGCAGGTACATGCCGCGTTCGCCCAGTGACTCGCCATGGTCGGACACATAGATCAGTGCGACATCACGCTGGTCCGAATAGCCCTGCAGCAGGTCGATGGCCTGGCCCAGCATGCGGTCGGTATGGACCAGGGTGTTGTCATAGGTGTTGACCAGCGCCTCGTTGCTGCAATGCTGGATCTGGTTGCTGTCGCAGGTGGGGCTGAATGCCCGCGACTGTGCCGGGTAGCGTTCGAAGTAGGTCGGGCCGTGGCTGCCCAGCTGGTGCAGCACGACCAGGGCGTCACCGTTCATGGCGTCAATGCGTGTTTCGAGCTGATGCAGCAGCACCTCGTCGTAGCAGGTGCCGTCGGCGTTGACACATTGGCCGGCCACCTTCAGCGCGGGCATGTCCTCGGTCGGCACGCGTTCGCACACGCCCTTGCAGCCGCCGTTGTTGTTGTTGCGCCAGAGCACGCTGATGCCGGTGCGCTGCAGGATGTCGAGCACGTTCTCCTCGGTCGCTGCGCGTACATCGTCGTACTGGCGGCGGGTCATCTGCGAGAACATGCACGGCACCGAGATCGCCGTTGCGGTTCCGCATGAGGAAACATCACTGAAGCTGATGACGCCTTCCTTGCGCGAGAGCCGGGGATTGGTCGCGCGTGGGTAGCCGTTGAGCTGGAAGTTCTGTGATCGCGCGGTCTCACCGACGACCATGACTACCAGCTTCGGGCGCGGCCCCGGTACGCGCCGTGCGTCCATGCCGATCGGGCGCAAAGGTTGCTGGCGGGTGCTGTAGAGGCCTTTCAGATAACCGTGGGTATGGCGCACGACGTTCAACGGCAGCACCTGGTCACGGAGATAGCGGTTGTTGCGCAGCAGCGAGGAGTAGTCCTTGTAGAGCGCGAAACCGATTGCCAGCAGTACCATCATGGATACCAGGACGTTGACTGGCCACACCAGCAGCGAACGTATCGAACCGGCCCCGCTGGTGGTGCGCACCAGGGCCAGCCCGGCAGCAGGCAGCACGCCCAGCGCCAGCAGGGTCAACAGCAGTGGCAGCGAGAGATAGGCGTTCAGCTCGGCCTGGTTGGTCTCGAACACGTTCTGCACCATGCTGCGATCGATCAGCACGTTGTAGTGCAGCATGAAGTAGCTGCAGGCGGCGCTGACGACAACGAGCAGCACCAGCAGCGGCCTGCGCAGGAACGGCAGTGCCAGCAGTGGCGTCAGCATCAGGTTGAACAGGCAGAACAGCACCACCGGCAAGCTGGCCAGGAACAGCACGCTGCGCAGGCTGCTAAGGTCGATCAGCCCCCACAGCGTCTTCCAGAGGGCGATGTTTCCAATCGTGGTGAAGAACAGTGCGGCGGCCCAGACCAAAGCGATCGGATGGAGCCGTGGAAAACGGAGGCATTGACGCACGAGCAGGTTCCGCGGAACGGGAGTGCGCGCAGTATCGAAACGGCTTTATCAGGAAGTTGTCAGGATTGCCGGGCTAGCCCAGCAGGATCACGCCCCACACTGCGCCGACCATCAACAACGCGGTGGTCTGCGCGGCGCTGCCCATGTCCTTGGCGTTCTTGGACAGCGGGTGCTGCTCCAGCGAGATGCGATCAACCACAGCCTCAATCGCGGAATTCAGCAGTTCCACCAGCAGGCTGATGAAGCAGACCGCCAGCACTATCGCGCGCTCGACCGTGCTGATGTCCAGTACGAACGCTGCAGTGATCAACAGCGCGTGCAGAAGCAGCAGCTGACGAAAGGCGGCCTCGCCGCGGAAGGTGGCGATGAAACCATCGCGCGAATGGATGAGGGTGTGGAAGATGCGGCTCAGACCGGTCTTGCCGTGCGGGTACTTGCCGCTGTCCTTGGGGTGCTGCATGCCGTTTCCGCCGTGAAGTAAGCAATCCCCAGCATGTGCACGCGTGCGTCAGGAAACCGTCAGAGCGGCCACTCCAGGCTGAACCGGCATCCCCGCTGCGAGGAATGCACCGTCATCCTCCAGCCCAGGTGCCCGACGATGCGCTGTACGATCGACAGTCCCAGTCCCTCGCCACTGTGCGGGCTGCCAGGCAGGAAACGCTGGAACTGCTGTGGGTCGATACTGGACGGCAGGCCCGGCCCAGTGTCGGCGATGATGAGTGCGGTGTCGTGGAGGGTGATCCGTACTTCGCCCCGATCGGTGTACTGGCAGGCATTGCGCAGCAGGTTCCAGATCACGCTGTGCGCCAGATCGGCGTTGGTGTCCAGCACGGGTTCGTGCCGGGCATCAAGCGCAATGATCACCGGCTTGCCGGAAATCCAGGGCTGGCAGCGCTCCATGCAGGATTCGATCAGCGGACGCAGGGCCACCTTGTTGCGCGGCACGGTACTGGGAGCGCGTGAGAGCAGCAGCAGGCAGGTCAGCTGGCGCTGCATCTCCTGGGTGGTGCGCAGGATGCGCTCGGCACTGGGAACCAGGTGGCTGTCGGCCGGAAGCTGGCAGGCGAGCGTCTCTGCGGCGCCTCCGATGATGGCCAGCGGCGTGCGCAGCTCGTGACTGGCATCGCCACTGAAGCACTGCTCGCGATGCAGGAACCGTTCGAGCTCGTCGCTGTGCCGGGCGAAGGCGCGGGCGAGTACACCAATCTCGTCGCGCGCGTCCTGATAGGGAAAGGGCTTCTGGCCGTCCTGCACCGCGTCCGCCAAGCGCGTGATGGGCGCGATGACGTGCGTCGCCACCTTGCGACCGATCAGGAAGGCGCCCAGCACGCAGATTGAAATGACCAGTGCCGCAAAGGCGTTGATCAGGTGTTCCAGATAGCCATAGTGCGCCGCGTCCTGCAGCAGGTAGTAGCGCTGGCCGCCGGTGTCGAACACGCTCAGGTGCCACTCGTTGGGGGCCTCTTCACCGTGATAGCCCGGGCCATACTGGCGCAGCACGACAGGCACGTCATGGGCATCGAACAGCTGGGTCCCCGGTGGCAGGGCGGGGCGTTGACCACGGGCCAGCGCGGCCTGCAGCCTTTGCACTTCGCTGTCCTGGGTCCGCGCGACGACAGCGGCCCGGACCTGGTCGTAGTCGACCTGCTCGGCCAGCACGATGAAGCCCATGGCACCGGCCATCGACAGCACGAACGAGATCGTGATGCGGGTACGCAGGCTCAGGCGGCGGTAGTGGGAGGCAGGACTCACGTCTGCATGCGCCAGCCGACGCTGTGCACCGTGGTGATCAGCGCGGTGTCGAAGCTGCGGTCCACCTGCAGGCGCAGCTCATGGATGTGTGTCCGCAGCGCGCCGCTGTCCGGTGGCTCGTCGCCCCAGACCAGGTACTGCATCTCCTGCTTGCGCACCACCGCAGGAGCCGCACGCACCAGGCACATCAGCAGCTTGTGCGACGTGGGCGTCAGCGTAATGCAGCGGCCTTGCCGCCAGGCCTGTGGCGAGCGCGTGTCCACCTGCAGATCCTTCCACGCCAGCACGCTCTGGACCTGACGACCCTGCGCCCGTCGCACCAGGGCCTTGATCCGCGCATCCAGTTCCGTCAGCGAGAACGGTTTGACCAGGTAGTCGTCCGCACCCAACGCAAGGCCCTGAACCCGGTCTTCGACCGGATCGCGCGCGGTCAGCATCAGGATCGGCACCGGGTTCTGGAATTCCTGGCGCAGCTTCTGGCACAGCGTCATGCCATCCAGGCGCGGCAGCATCAGGTCCAGCAGGATGGCGTCGTAGTCGTGCTGCGTGGCCCGGCGCAGGCCGCCGGCACCGTCGCGGGCGTCGTCCAGCACGTAGCCGAGAGGCTCGAAGAAGGCGTACAGGTTGGCTACGAGCTCGGGGTTGTCTTCGATGATCAGCAGGCGGGTCATGGCGTGAGTCCTTGCGCGTGGCCGAACTGTGCCCGATCCCTGACTGATTGCCAATGCGCATGCTGAATGGATCGCGGCCTGGGTTCGGCCCCGTCAAGCGACGTTCACTCGGCCGGGCTGCGTGAATCGCGGATCGAATAGATCACCGAAAAGATCTTCCAGCCCTGCTCGGTCCGGATCAGCTGCCACATTTCCTTGCCCCAGTTGGTCTTCACCCCATCGTCGTGGAAGCTGTAGTCGAACGACACCGAGGCCACGTCGCCATCCGTCTCGATCTTGGTGTTGGAGAATGTCTCTTCTTTTGGCTTGGGCGAAGCCACCGCTCCGTCGATCAGCGCGATGAAGTTATTGGTGGGAATCTGCCGGGCCTTGATCGCATCGGGCTTGGCCTTGCGGATGTCCTGCAGGCGCGCGTCCTCGGAGACGAACTGCCAGCCGATATCTTCCGGTTTGTCCGAAAAGAACAGGCTCATGTAAGTTGGCTTGTCCTTGTTGATCAGCGAGGTGCGGAACGATTCGATCACCTTTTCGATCGCTTTTACATCCGCAGCTGATGGGTGCTGGGTTGCGTGGGCCGGCTGGCCTGCGACAAGGAAGGCAGCGAGAAGCGCGCCTTGGAATCCGATGGTTCGCATCATTGACGTGGGTCGCAGCAGGGTAGGAGCGCCGCCGGGCCCACGGCTGCAGGGCCCCGGCGCGCTCCACATTCAACGATGCAGCGCGTCAACAATCAAGCCGGTTGCGATCTCCACCAACAGGTACTCGTTGTCGGACTGGCGCACCCAACGCCGGTCGCGGCCCGGCTCACGCAGGTGATAGCGCGCATAGTCGTCCACCCAGTATCGGCGATCCACTTCGGACCACGGCAGGCGCTCACCGCGTCGCCAAGCCTTCTTCTGCCAGCCCGGCGGCGGCGCATCACGGTTGTGGGGGCCGCCGGCATGCGGCGGCGGGCCGTTGCCGCGAGCGTGGTGCGGCGGATCAGCGAAGGCGGGAGCTGCGGCGAGTGCTGCGGCCGTACTCACGGCAATGGCAAGCAGACGTATGGATGTCATCGGGATGTCTCCGTCATGGCCGCGGTATGCGGCGCTGTGAACGCGAATGTAGGGCAGGCCATGTGAATGAATACGGGTGTCGGCATGCCGTTCATGAACAGATCGGGTTGCGCCTGCTGCTGCGAAGATGATCTCAGCGTGTCGCATCATCGGCTGTGTCGCCCGCAGCCCAACCGCCGCCCAGTGACAGGAACAGTTCCATCTGACGGTCGACCCGCTCCGCGCGCGAGGTGGCCAATGCGGACTCCGCATCTGCCAGCGCGGCCTGGGCCGAAAGCACGTCAAGAAAATCAATCCTGCCGAAACGGTAGAGTTGCTGTGCCTGCCCGGCGGCCCGCGCTGCGTCCATCCGCGCCTGCGCCAGGCTGCGCTCGCGTTCAAGGTCCTGCGTGCAGGCAGAAAGCGCGGTCTCGGTCTGGCGCAGTGCCCGCAGCACGATGCCGTCAAACGAAGCGAGAGCGGTATCTGCATTGGCACCGGCCGCTGCGATGCGGGCCTTGGCCACGCGGCGGTTGGGCCAGTGCCATGACAGCACGGGGCCGATGCTCGCACCGAAGCCGTCAGCCGACAGCAGATGCGCCGGCGTGCCGACCACGCCCGAAGAGGCGCCGAGGGTGATCTGCGGATAGAGACCCGCCGTCTCAGCGCCGATCATTGCAGTTGCGGCGGCCAGGCTGCGTTCGGCTGCGCGTATGTCAGGGCGCCGCTGGAGCAGCTGCCAGCCGTCACCGACCGGCAATGCTTGCTCCAGCTCAGGGGGCTGTGGGCACCCTTCCGCTTCCCTGGGATAGTCTGCCGGGAGCCTGCCCATCAGCGCGGCCAGTTCGAGCAGTGCGGCCTGGCGCTCTGCCAGCAGGTGCGGTATCCCCGCCGCGCTGCGGTTGACGGCGGCACCGGCACGGCTGACATCGAAGTCCGTTCCGCGCCCGCCTGCAGCCAGGCGTCGGGTTGCCTCCAGCGTGGCGCGCTGTATCGCCAGCACTTGCCGGGTTGCGGCGAGCGTGTGATTGCGGGTGCACACCTGGAGATAGGCACGGGTGACGGCAGCAGCGACGACCACGCGGACCTGGTCCCGTGCCGCAGCGACGGCCTCGGCGTCCGCGTTGGCGGCTTCGATACCGCGGCGGATGCCGCCTGCAAGATCCACTGGATAGGAGAGCTGAAGGCCCAGCGCGTACGACTGCGGCGCGGCCGACGCCTGGGTGTAGCCACCGGCATGGACGAGCGTGCCCGATGCATCCACGTCCCCTTGCACGGCACCGCGCGCGCGGTACTCCAGCACGGTTGCGCTGGCGCGCCGAAGGTTGGCATCGGCGGCGCGCAGGTCGGTATTGGTCGCCAGTGCTTCGCGTACGTAGGCGTCAAGCTGGGGGTCGCCATACAGTTGCCACCATCGAACCGGTGGCGCGTCGTGGCTGAACGATGCCTCCTGGCCCGAGACGAACGCCCGCGCCGCCCGTGGGGAGGCTGCGACAGCGCTCGCCGGCAGGTGATAGTCGGGGCCGGACACGCAGGCCGTCATCGGCAGCAGCAGGGCAAGCAGCCCACCACGTACTGTTCGCAAGCTCACTTGCAGGTTCCCTGTGCCGAGGGCGTGATCGTCACACTCGCAGTGCGGCCCACGATCAGGCGGGAATCCGACGGCGCATCATCGATGCGGATGCGTACCGGGATGCGCTGTGCCAGCCTCACCCAGGTATAGGTCGGCGCCACGGCCGGCAGCAGGTTGTGCGTGCTTGAGCGCTGATCGTCGGCAATGCCGGCGGCGATGGTATCCACGTGTCCGCGGACGTCGTGGTCGTCGCCCATCAGCCGGGCCACGGCGGCATCGCCCTCGGTGATGCAGCCCAGTTTGGTTTCCTCGAAGTAGCCCTCGATACGCAGGCTGCGGGTGTCGATCAGCGCCAGTGCCTGCGCACCGGGTTGCAGGTAGTCGCCCGCGTGCAGGTCCAGGTTGGTGATGATGCCATCGGTGGTCGCGCGCACCTCGGTGCGTTGCACGTTGAGCTGGGCCACGCGCTGTTCGGCTCGTGCCTGGGCCAGGGTGGCCAGCTCGGTATCGACCTTGGCGGCATTGCGTTCGCGTGTTTCCGAGGCGACCAGGTTGCCAAGTGCGTTGTCCCGGGCCGATTCGCGGCGGGCCAGCGCCAGCGTGGCATGCGCGCTCCTGACCGCCGCGTCTGCCTTCTCGAGCGTGGCGGCGAAGCGTGGCTGATCGAGCACCAGCAGCAGCTGGCCGGCGCTGACCCGCTGGTTGTCGTGCACCAGCACCTGGGTGACCAGCCCCCCCATGTCCGACGCAACGCGCACCACATCGGCGCGCACCCGCCCGTCCCGCGTCCATGGGCGCATTTCGTAACGATTCCAGATGGAGAGCGCGGCAATGATGGCAAGTGCACACACGGCCAGCGTTGCGCTCCAGCGTCCAATGACAGCAAGCAGGTATTTCATTTCATTTCTCGAGCAGGGGCGAGAGCCGGACCATCAGCTCCGCCAGGATCACGAACAGGGACAGGCCCACCAGGGGCCGCGCGGCGAACAACCGGTACAGACCGAGGCTGGCGAGCAGGCGTGAAGTCAGTATCGACAGCGCCAAGGCGGCAGCGGCCACGGCGAGCAGGCCGGGAATGAGCACGCCATCAATGGAAAGATCAGAAGGCATGAGGTCAGTGCCGATGGGTAAGCGGGGAAACGAGCAGATCGCGGCGCAATCCACAGAGCAGGTGCGACAGATGCTCCTGCTCAGCCCCGCTGCTGGCCGCCGCTGTCTCGCGCATGCGGTCCAGCAGTTCCAGAAGATGGGTGTCGACACTGTGTGCCGCGTGGGCGCGGATCCTGAAATGTGCGGCGACGCGTTCGATCAGCGCCGCATGAAGCGGCCGTACGTGTGGGTTGTCCAGATACTCTTCCAGAGCGCGGAGCTGGTTGGATGCATGTGCCGCACGAACGTCCGCAAACAATGCCCGCAGGTCGTGTGCTGCGCTGGAACGACCCTGCAACCTTGGAGCGAGCAGCCCGATGCGATCCAGCATGCGGCTGAGCCAGGCGCGGGTCACATCACCTCGTCCGGCGGCGTGTCGTGCGATGTCCCGACGGATCGAACGCTCCAACCGTGCGCGGTTGCGGCCCGCATCGGCGGTCTGGAACAGCTGCATGCTGCACAGTGCCATTGCCGTACCGACGAACAATGCAATGCTGTTGTTGAGTGCGCCGACGATGTTGACCGTATTGGTCGCACCCAGACCTGCGATGAGCGGAAAAGTCAGCACCACGCCCAGGGCGGCCATGATGAAGGGCGGCCTGGCCAGGAACGATCCGCACAGCAGCAGCACCGGCGCGAGCGCGGCAATCAGGCCGGTGATATCGGACAGCGCGGGGAAGATCAGCAGACCGTAGAGCAGGCCGACGGCAACACCGATCAACGACCCCACCAGATAGCGCATGACATGCGGCGCAGGTGCTTCGATTGTGCCGAACAGCACGCACGCCGTGCCGATGATGGACACCGCTGTGGCGCCCTCCGACCAGCCAGTAGCGATCCATAGAACGCAGCTCAGCAGGATGCCGGCGAACGCGCCCAGCGCGCTACGCAGGGCAAGCCGATGATCCCGGTGAAGTACCGCACCCTGCACATGTCGCGCAAGGCGAGCAGGTACATGCAGGCGCCAGTCGGGGCGGGCAGCGCATAGTTGTGCCTGCAGCACGCGGCAGTCGGCGTGGGCGAGGTCGAGCTCGGCCTGTTGCGCGGCGAGGCCGGCCTGCAGCAGATCGCGCCAGCCCGTTGCATCCATCGCGCCGGCCTGTGGTGAACGCAGCCGGTCGATGGAATCTTCCATCGCGCTGGACAGCATCAGGACGTCCAGCATCCGGTCATGCAGGGCACGCAGGATCTGCACCTGGGCCACGCCGTGGGCGCTGTCGAAGGGCAGGTGGATCGACAGCACATGCAGCTCGAGCAGGTCGGCGGCCACTTTCGAGCGGTCCGTCGCCAGCATCGTTTCCGATGCACCGGCCCGCATGTCGCGTGTCCATCGTTCCGCATCATCCAGCACAGCGGCAACCCGCGCGTGCACGCGCATCGAGACCCGGCGCGGCAGCACCAGCGCATGGACCAGCGTTGCGGCAAGGATGCCGATGGCGATTTCCTGCACCCGCGTGATGGCGATGGTGAACACGTCTCCCGGCACCATCACCGCAGGAAACCCAATCAGGCTGGTGGTATAGCCGGCCAGCAGGAACGCATACGCACGCGGCGTGCGGTCGAGCATCGCCAGGTACAGGCACAGCGCCATCCACGCCGCGAGCGCGGCGCTCAGCACCAGGGGGGCATTGGCAAATCGTGGCACCAGTGCGACGGTGGCGAAGGCCCCGCCCACGGTGCCGAGCAGACGGAACAGGCCGCGGCTGAGTGTCGCCCCGGAAAGGGGCTGCGACACCAGATAGACCGTGCCGATCACCCAGAACGGGCGGTTCAGGCCGATCCGCAGGGAGACATACAGCCCCAGCGACGCGGCGAGCAGGCATTTGAGCGAGAACAGCACCGCCTCCTGGTCGGTCCTGAGGGCAGGGCTTTTCAACCGGGCGAATGCCTGGAACAGGTGGGGAAGAAAAGGTGTGGGGAGGTGCATGCGGGTCATGCTAGTGATCGGCCGCACTAGCGAATTTCGCTACAATGACAACCAATCGCTAAAACCGGTCAATGTGAGAATGGCTCGCATTTCGCTCCCCGGCTTTGACCTGGACCCGGACGAGACCGATCGCCCGGCGGTCGCCAGCCGCCTGCAGGTGGCCGAGCACGACGCGGAGATTCCCGTACATGAGCATCGCAAGGGCCAGCTCATTCTTGCGCTGCATGGGGCGGTGACCTGCGAAGTGGCCAATGCGTTGTGGATCGTGCCGCCCCAGTGCGGCGTCTGGATTCCGGGCGGCATGCCGCACAGCAACCGCGCCACCGCGAACGCCCGCCTGTGCTATCTGTTCGTCGAACCCGGCATCGTCGATCTGCCCATGCAGTGCGTGACGCTGGCGATATCCCCGATGCTGCGCGAGATGATCCTGCACCTGACCGACGCGCCGCTGGACTACCCGCATGGCAGCCACACCGACCGGCTGGCGCGGGTGTTGCTGGACGAGCTGGTACAGATGCCGGCCGAGCACCTGTCGTTGCCGGTCAGCCATCACCCGAAAGTGCGTGCGCTGGCGGCGGCGCTGTCGGCGGATCCGGCAGACCGCAGCACCATCAGCCAGTGGGCCGTGCGCCTGGCCCTGGGCGAGCGCACGCTGACCCGGCTCATCGAACGGGAAACGGGATTGTCCTTCGGGCGCTGGCGGCAGCAGCTGCACCTGCTCATCGCCATTCGGGAACTTGCCGCGGGTGCACCGGTACAACGCGTTTCCGAGACGCTGGGCTATGAGTCGGTGACGGCCTTCATCACGATGTTCAAGAAAGCGCTTGGCCTTTCCCCGGCGCGGTACCTCGCGGTGCGCCTGCGAGGGCAGTAGCGGGGAACAACGGGCGAAGCCGTTGCCCGGAACGGCTACTTCGCGGTGTCGGAGACCGATGGAATCGCGGCCACCACCGCAGCAGGGTCCTCGCGCTGGAGGGTGTGGCCGGTTGCCAGGTAGCGGTGCCAGCCGCGCGTGAATTCCGAGAAGATCAGGGCGTGTGCGGCAGATTGTGCCGGTAGTGTTGTGAGCTATGAACACGGACTCCCTGTAGAAGAAGTCATGGGAGCCCGGCGTAGGCCGCTGAATGGCCACGGATGCTTGAATCTGTGACCGGTTACGCGGCTCCACACTTGAATGTGCAAGCGTCCTCAACGATAAAGGCGGCATGTAGCAATTGCCGCATTCCGGACCAGGGACGATCCGAAGCATGACGCGTGGGCACAGCTCCGCGTTCTCGTTCCCGCCGGCGCTGTGTTCGTCCAGGAAGGAGAACAGGGATGTTGGAACGACTGAAGACCATTTCGTGTGCCGTGCTGGCGATTGTTGCCGCTGGCTGCATTGCGCCGGCTGTTGTACAGGCGCAGGAAAGCAAGATCACCTGGCGTATTTCGCAGCCCGGTGGCGATGCGACCCAGTACAAGACCCAGCAGGCGGCGGTGGCCGGCATCAAGAATCTGCCGGCGCCCAGCCCCTTCCCGCCGGAGTTCCAGTTCGGCTGGCAGTACGTCGACAAGATCAAGTCGAAAGTCGTGGACTTGAACGGAAATACGTCGATTACCTACTGGATGGGAAAGACGCAGCCCTCCGACCCTGACTGGACTTACTACGGCGCGGGTGATGGTGGCTTCTTGTCCGAAGAGGAAGTGCTGGAAGCGCTCATTGCAGACTTGCAGGACATCAATCCCCAGTGTCCTGGGGAAACTGCTGTGCCGGAAGGAGAATGGGGCCCAACTGCTCCAGGGATGGACGGAATTTCGGAGGTCAGGGAGTACCGGGTCACCGGCATGCTGGGCAGCAATTCGGCGGAGTCTCCGTGCGTGCCCTTCGACGCAGGAACGACAGGGCTTGCTCGCATGCGACGCTTGAACTGCCCGATCCCCTTCACGCAGTGGTCCAACACACACAACGCCTGCGTCAGCGAAGAATTCGTTGCAACCATTACCTCGAAGTCGCAGAAGTGCGACAAGGACGGCGGCAACGGTAGCTGCCCCATGTCCCGCAACGATGCAGCGGCGAACATGAGTCCGATTCCCGACAAGGACCCGGCCTCCAACGGCGGTACCTGCGACGGCAATGTCGGCAACCCATGTGATGTCAAAACGGGCGAGAAGTACGAGATCGCGCCGGACTTCGATCTGGGCTGGATCGCGCTGACGCGCTTCTATCACTCCGGCATCTCCACCTCATCCGGTGGCTTCGGTTATGGCTGGACCCATTCGCTGGGCGCCCACCTGGCACTGGATGGCGTTGACAGTGTGGGCATCATTGAAAGCACTGGTTTCCAGCGTGCATTCAAGAAGATCGGGCAAGCCTATGAGGCGGACGACGACAGTGGCGATCGTCTGGTCCAGAACGGCAACTGGACACTGTACACGGCCGATTCCATCTCTACCTTCGGCGCGGACGGGCGTCTTGCCGCCAAGCGCTTCGCGGATGGCACGTCGCTGACCTACATCTATGACGACAGCGACCGCCTTGCAGCCGTCACCCACAGCAGTGGCCGCACGCTCGAGTTCGTTTACCAGTCCAACGACTATGAGGCGCTGATCAGTTCGGTGCTGGTCGAAGGCATTCCGCTCGCCACTTATACCTACACGCCGCAGAACCAGGTCGCCACGGTGACCTATGCGGGTGGTGGTGTGCGGACGTATCACTACGAGAACCAGGACTTCCCCCAGCACCTGACCGGCATCACCGCCGAGGACGGTCGCCGCTACAGCACCTTCACCTACGATTCCATCGGTCGTGTGATCTCCAGTCAGCATGCCGGCGGTGCCGATGGCGTGACGCTGGCCTACAGCCCCAATGGCGGTGCGGTGGTGACCGACGCGCTGGGGCGGCAGACCGACTACACCCTGACACCCGGAGGCGATAGCGCTCCGTCGCGCAAGGTGACCGGCCTGACGGATTCGCAGGGAACCGTCAGCCGAACCTACTACGACCAGAGTGTCGACTTCCGCCGGCGTCTGAATACCTACACCGATCGCCGCGGCATCCAGACCAAGCACACCTATGCGCAGGGCACCGATCCGGTGAGCGGTCGTGCCGTCAGCATCCATACCGTGACCGAAGCGGTCGGCTTTCCCGAGCAGCGTGTGGTGACCACGGCGCGCGACGTCGAAACCAATGCGGTACTGACCACCCGGATCGGTAGCCGCGAAACCCGCACGGCCTTCAATTCCCGACGCCAGCCGACGGCCAACACCGTGACCGACACCGCTTCCGGTCAGACGCGCATCACCAACTACACGTACTGCGAAGCCGCTGATGTGGCAGCGGCAGGCAGCTGCCCGGTGGAGGGGCTGCTGAAGAGTGTGGATGGCCCGCGCACGGATGTGGCCGATGCCGTTACCTATGCCTATTACTCGGCGGATGATGCAGGGTGCGCGACGGGAGGTGCCTGCACCTATCGCAAGGGCGACCTGCGCAGCGTGACCAATGCGCTGGGCCAGACGGTCGAGACTCTGGCCTACGACGCTTTCGGACGGCCGTTGTCGGTCAAGGATGCCAACGGCGTGGTCACCGACTACACCTACCATGCTCGCGGCTGGCCAACCTCGGTCACCGTACGTGGCGCGACCACTGCCGAGAATCGGGTCACCCAGATCAGCTACTGGCCGACCGGCCAGGTGCAACAGATCACCGAGCCCGACGGCAGCAGCGTTTCCTATGTCTACGATGCGGCGCTGCGCTTGACCGATATCGAGGACAACGCGGGCAACACGATTCATTACACGCTGGACAATGCCGGCAATCGCCTCAAGGAAGACACGCTCGATGCAGGCGGTACCCTGCGCCGTACCCTCGCACGGACGTTCAACACACTCGGCCAGCTGACCGCACTGAAGGACGCAGGCAACCACGCTACCGGCTTTGCCTACGATGCTAACGGCAACCCGCAGACCGTGACCGACGCCCTGCAGCGCGTGACCAGCCAGCAGTACGACCCGCTGAACCGCCTGGCCCAGACCTTGCAGGACGTGGGTGGCGTGGCCGCCGAGATCCGCAGCCAGTACAACGCGCTGGACCAGGTCACCCAGGTCACTGACCCGAAGGGCCTGCATACCACCTACGCCTACAACGGATTCGGTGACCTGACCGGGCAGGTCAGCCCGGACAGTGGCGCCAGCAGCTTCACCGTGGACGCCGCCGGCAACCGCAAGACGGCCACCGATGCACGCGGCATCACTGCCACCTATCACTACGATGCACTCAACCGCCTGATCGGCATCGCCTACCCGGACCCCAATCTGGACGTGGGCTACAGCTATGACGTGGCGCCGGCCGCCTGTGCCGCCGACGAGCGCTTTGCCAAGGGCCGCCTGGGGCAGGTGCTGCACGCCAATGGCAGCACCCAGTACTGCCATGACCGCTTCGGCCAGGTCACCCGCAAGGTGCAGACCGTCAATGGTGTGGCCAGCACCCTGCGCTATGCCTACAGCAAGACGGGTCGCTTGACCGCGTTGACCTACCCCGACGGCAGCGTGGCCGACTACGTGCGCGATACCCAGGGCCGCATCAGCCAGATCGGCCTGACCCGCCCCGGCCAGGCGCGCCAGATCGTGGTGAACAACGTGACCTATGCGGCCTTCGGCCCGGCGACCGGCTGGACCTATGGCAATGGCCGCCAGCTGCAGCGTCCGCTGGACCTGGACTATCGCCCGCAAGCGGTGCATGACCCGGCTGCAGGCGGCCTGTCGCTGGGCTATGGCTATGATCCGGTCGGCTCGATCACTGAGCTGAAGAATGGCGCAGGCTCGACGGTGCTGGCCAAGTACGCCTACGACACGCTGGGCCGACTGACCCAGACCCAGGACGGCGCGACCGGCACGCCGATTGAAACCTATGCCTATGACGCCACCGGCAATCGCACTGCGCTGACCACCTCAGCAGGCACCGCCAGCTACACCTATCCCGCAACCAGCCACCGGCTGACCGCCGTGGATGGCGAGGCGCGCAACCATGACGCGGTGGGCAACACCACCAGCATCGGCGGCAAGACGTTCACCTACAACGATGCCAACCGCATGAACGCCGTGAAGCAGGGCGATGCCGTGCTGGAAAGTTATGCCTACAACCACCGCGGCGAGCGCGTGCTGCGCACCCCAGCCGGTGGTGCGGCTCAGATCACCCTGTACGACGAGGCCGGGCAGTGGCTCGGTAACTACTCGGCCACGGGCCAGGCGCAGCAGCAGGCCATCTGGCTGGACAACTATCCGGTGGCGCTGATCAACACGCCGGCTACCGGCGTGCCGGAGCTGGCCTACGTGCAGCCGGATCATCTGGGCACGCCGCGCGTGGTGATCGACCCGGTGCGGAATGTCTCGATATGGGAGTGGAGCAACAAGAGCGAGGTGTTCGGCAACCAGATTCCGAGTCTTGATCCGGATGGCGATGGTGTGGCGTTCGAGTTGGCGCTGCGCTTCGCCGGGCAGCAGGCGACGGATGCGAGTGGGCTGTTCTACAACTATCGGAGGGAATACGACCCGGCAGTGGGGCGGTATACCCAGAGCGATCCGATTGGGTTGATGGGTGGACTGAACTCGTTCGCGTATGGAAGCGGAGATCCCACTGGCCGTGTCGATTCGCTAGGCTTGGCCGATAAAAAATACATACCTCAGGCCGTACCTGTTTCACCGGAGTTGCAGGCGGTCGGAAATCGGCTCCAGAGGCTGGCAAACCAAGCAGCGTCCACCATTGACGCCACCTGTGGATGGCGTTGCTCACTGCCTTGGATACGCGGAACGCTCATCCATAGTGAGTTCAAGCGCCTGGTGGATACCACATGCCCGACGTCTCAGTATGCGACTGAGGTGAGCTACGCTGGCCGTAGGGTTGTTAGGTATGGGTACCCGGGGTCCTCACGGGCGGACGCTGTGTACGGCCCAGTTGATGCACCTCAAGCCATCTTCGATCTGAAGACTGGTTGGGCTTACATCTCCTGGGATCAGTACAATAAGTACGTCAAGAATCTCCCCGAGGGAACTCTCGTGGTGGAACTTAAGCCTGAAGGCCGTTGATAAGATGAACAAGCGATACATTTGCAGCCTTCTGCGGAAAAGGTCCGGCCTGATCGGCGGGTCAAGCGGATATTTTTTCCGAAGTGACTATGACTATGTGGCACAAGGAATTGTTCTGGAGTTCGTCCCAAGGGGGCTCTATGTATGGAATTTTGTATTTCCATTGTTTGACTCCTTTGGGCCGCATCTTTCCTACAGCAGCCGAATCGCGGATCGGCCGTTTATCGGAAGGGATCAAATGGCAGACGATGATGTGGTTGAGAGCATTCTTTCATCGATCGAGCTGCGAAACGTTATTGAAGCGAAGTCTTCAATGACCTTGATGGAATTTGCATCATTTCTTGAGACGCGGGGCTTGAGAGGTGCTCACGCTCATATCAATCATGCAACTGCATTGGCGCTATTGGGGAAGACGGATCTAGCGCTGAAGTTGCTGAAGGAACTAGTCCCGGCGTTGGATGATCATGATCTGAAACTTTGCGATTCTCTAATAGTGGCCCTGAATCTTGGAGTTGAGGCGGTCAAATCGATGCTGGACGTGGTGAAGGAGAAGAATGTTAAGAAGCTGGGCGGCGCCTGATCCAAAGGTTAATCGTCCAGTGTTTACCGGGTAGCCATCAGCCGCCAAGAGCCTGCTGCGTCTCGAACTTTATCGGGGCGGCTCGTCGCTGGAGCGGTGGCGCTGTCTTGGGTTCTAGAACATCTCGATGTGCAGGGCGACGTTTGCGCGTGTCTCGTCGTGATTGCTTTAGATCCTCTGCTTTGTATGTTCCCGCTACTGTCGCTGGAAGAAGTTCTCCATCGATGCGTTGTCATGGCTGTTTCCCATCCGGCTCATGCTGCACAGGATGTCTGCTCGCGCAGAACGCTCTGCCAGTTTTACTGGGTGAAGAGCGAATTGAGTTCGCCAGGGTTGACGATAACGAGCCGGGACTTGCTGATCTTCTTGATCGTTGGAAAGCGGTCGGCTATCCGCTGTCCGGCCTGAAGTGTTTCCGTATCGAGACCCGCTCGACCGGAAGCGTCATTCTCATCTACGCCAAGACATGGCGGATCGAGCATCTGCTGATGGCGGGCGCGGTGCTCTGAAGGACATCCCGTGCCCAGATTCCTCACCCCCGACGAGGTCTCCCTCATCCACAGGCTGCTGCCTGGGGCGACCGAGCTGTCCGAACGGTTGTTGAAGGATCTGGCGCTAGCCCAGGTGGAGGACGTGGAGGTCGTCGGATTTGGGGGTGTAGTGTTCCTGTCCAGCACGACCCAGCTCTTCGGCAGTGACATTGCTACGGCCATGCTTGCCGATGCCGACGGCGTGCCGGTGAGAGTCACCCTGTGCCTGGACAATCACGATCAGCTCTTCGAGCTGGAGCTGTGGAAGGCGGACTTCTCACCGATCATCGGCGTCGATCTGAGGGGCGCTTTCAGCGAGCATTGACGCCTGCTGAAAGCGTTCCTCGCTTAAGGGCGTTGCGCATCGCGCTCACCCTTCGGGCTGCAACCGCCCCACCGCCTGCGCGCACAACGACTGGCAGGCCTTGACCAATCCCTCCATCACCCGGTCGCCCACGTACTCTTCCGGTTCGCCGTTCTGCCGGGTGCGTTCCGCCGCCAGCAGCATTTCCAGCACCACCCGCAACCCGCTCAACGCGCAATCGGCATCGGCCAGGGCCAGGCAGCGCCCGGGCAGCTGATGCCGCTCCGGCCAGGGCTGTTCGTCGGCCGCCGCACCGCAGCCAATGCGGTTGAGGTTGGCAATATCGGAACGGGCAGGGAGGGCCTATTGCGACAGGTGGTGCCAATTCAGGTTTGGCACTTCCCGGGTTGACGCTTTCACCGCCCCAGCGCACTCTGCGCTCTGGGGTCGACAACCCGTTCAGGGGGAAGGCTGCAGGGTGGTACCAGGAGGTGGAACAGCCATGAGCCAACTCACCGACAGCTTCGGACGCAGCTTTCCGTACCTGCGCTTGTCGCTTACCGAAGCCTGCAACTTCCGGTGCAGCTACTGCCTGCCCGACGGGTACCAGGCCGACGGCCACCCGCGTTTCCTGCAGGTGGATGAGATCGGCCGCCTGGTGCGTGCGTTCGCCGCGCTGGGCATGAGCAAGATCCGCCTGACCGGCGGCGAGCCCAGCCTGCGCAAGGATCTGGACGAGATCATAGCCACCGTGGCGGCGGTGCCGGGCATCCGCAAGGTGGCCATCACTACCAATGGCACGCTGCTGCCGCGGCGCCTGCCGGGCTGGCACCGGGCGGGCCTGACTGCGCTGAACGTGAGCATGGACAGCCTGCAGCGCGAGCGTTTCCACACCATCACCGGGCACGACCGCCTGCCGGAGATCCAGCAGGGCCTGGCCCTGGCGCAGGCGTTGGGCCTGCCGGCGATCAAGCTCAACGCGGTGCTGCTGCGCGGCCTGAACGACGACGAGCTGCCGCAGTGGATGGAGTACCTGCGTGACCGGCCCTTCAGCGTGCGCTTCATTGAACTGATGCGCACCGGCGACAACGAAACCTACTTCCAGCGCCATCACCTGCGCGCCGATCGGGTGATCGAGCAGTTGCTGGCCGCTGGCTGGCACGAGCGGCCGCGCGCCGCCGATGCCGGCCCGGCGCGCGAGTTCGGTCACCCCGACCATCGCGGCAGCATCGGCATCATCGCCCCGTATTCGCGTGACTTCTGCAAGGGCTGCAACCGCCTGCGGGTGACCGCCAAGGGCGACCTGCGGCTGTGCCTGTTCGGCGAGTTCGGCGTGCCGCTGCGCCCGCTGCTGCAGCGCGACGAGGACCATGACGCGCTGCTGGCGCGCATCACCACCCAGCTTGGCCTGAAAGCGGCCGGGCATGGACTGCACCAGGGCCAGACCGGGCTGACCCCGCACCTGGCCTCCATCGGAGGATGAGCAACACGATGAGTGGGGAATTGAATGCGGCCTTCCACATGGCCGATGTCCGTAACAAGCGCATCAGCCGCCGCCGTGCGGTGGCGGTGGGCGAGCTGCATGCCGGTCCGGTGGCCTATCCGCTGATCGTCGAGCGCCGCCTGCCCAAGGGCGATGCGCTGGTGATGGCCGAGATTGCCGGCCTGCAGGGCGCCAAGATGGCCTCGATGCTGATGCCGCTGTGCCACCCGCTGCCGCTGGAACTGGTGCAGGTGTTCTGCGCGCCGGTGCCGGAACGGCAGGCGATCCGCGTGTGGTGCGAGTGCGCCAGCGAGGCGCGCACCGGTGTGGAGATGGAGGCCCTGGCCGGCGTCAACGCCGCGCTGCTGACGTTGTATGACCTGAGCAAGCCGGTGGAGCCGGCGTTGCGCATCGAAGGCATCCGCCTGCTGTTCAAGGAAGGCGGCAAGCGCGGTGTGTGGCTGCACCCCGACGGCATGGACGATGCGGAGCGCGCGCGTTTCAAGCCGCGTGCGCCGAAGGGCCTGGAGGGCGCGGCCTGCGCGGTGATCACGCTGAGCGACCGCGCCAGCGACGGCACTTATGAAGATCTCTCTGGCCGGGCCCTGGTGACCGGGTTGAACACACTGGGCGGAGAGGTGGCAGCCGCCGAGGTACTGCCCGATGGCATCGAGCCGTTGGCCGGCCGCCTACGGGCCCTGGCGGCCGACGGCGTGCGCCTGTGTCTGTGCACCGGCGGCACCGGGCTGGGCCCACGTGACCTGACCCCGGAGGCGCTGCGTTCCTTGAACGCGCGGCCGGTGCATGGCCTGGCGCAGATGGTGCGGGCACTGAGCGCGCAGCACACGCCGATGGCCTGGCTGAGCCGCGCCGAGGTGGTGCAGCTGGGCAACATGCTGGTGTTCGCGCTGCCGGGCAGCCCGAAGGCGGCGGCGCAGTGCCTGGACATCCTGGCGCCGGTACTGGGCCACGCCCTGGCGATGGTCGATGGCGGTGGCCACTGATGATTGCCTACAGCGAGGCCTTGCAGCACCTGCTGGACGCGGCCACGCCGCTGCCGGCCGAGCATCTGCCGCTGCATGAGGCCAGCGGCCGTACCCTGGCCAGTGACATCCACAGCGGGCAGTCGTTGCCGCCGTTCGACAATTCGGCAATGGACGGCTTCGCGCTGCGCGCCAACGGCGCGGCGTTCGAGGCCGGTACCGAATTCGCGGTGCAGGGCTGGCAGGCAGCCGGCGATGCCGGTGCCGAAGGTGGCGAGGGTGCCTGGGAAATCATGACCGGTGCGCGCATGCCCGCCGGGCTGGATACGGTGGTACCGGTCGAGAACGTGGAGATCCTCGCCAGCGAGGAGGGACGCCCGACCCGCATTGCCCTGAAAGCATTGGTGAAGCCGGGCCAGAACGTGCGCCTGCGCGGCGAGGATGTAAGCGACGGCGAGCGCGTGCTGCAGGCCGGGCAGGTGCTGGACATCAACGCGCGCACCCTGCTGCATGCCATCGGCGTGGGCGAGGTGGCGGTGGTGGCGCGGCCAAAGGCGGCGGTGATTGCTACCGGCAAGGAGCTGGTGACCGAGGCGGCGCAGACGCTGGCATCCGGGCAGATTCGTGACAGCAACCGCCCGTATCTGGTCGGCCGCCTGCAGGCCGCCGGTGCCGAGGTGGTCTGGCAGGGCACGGTGGGCGACGACGTGGCGCCGTTCAACGCGGTGCTGGATGAAGCGCTGGACGCGGGTGCGCAGCTGTTGATCAGCACAGGCGCGGTGTCGGCCGGCCGCTACGATTTCATTCCCGACGCGCTTCGCGGCCGGGGTGCGCGCATCGTGTTCCACAAGGTGGCAATCCGCCCGGGCAAGCCGTTGCTGTTTGCGGCGCTGCCCAATGGCGCACTGTACTTCGGCCTGCCGGGCAACCCGGTGTCGGCTGCGGTGGGCCAGCGCTTCTTCGTCGAGCCGGTACTGCGCCGCCTGCTGGGGCTGGCACCGGAGCCGGTGTTGACATTGCCTCTGCAGGCCGACGTGCGCACGCCGCCCGGCCTGCGCTTCCACGCGCGGGCGCGGGTGGAGGTGGACGCACAGGGGCGGCTGAGTGCGCGCGTGCTGGCCGGGCAGGAGTCGTTCCGTTTGATGTCCATGCTGCAGGCCAACGCCTGGGTGGTGCTGGAAGGCGAGGGCGGTCTGGCCCCTGCCGGCACGCCGGTGCGTGTGCAGGGCTGGGGTCATCAGGACCCGGTGCAGCTGGCGAGCCAGGAGCCGTGATGAGACAGGTAAATCTGCAGTTGTTCGGCGCGTTCTCCGATCTGGATGCCAGCCGCGAGATTGCCGTGGAGGTGGCCGGCGGCACCGTGGCCGATCTGCGCCAGGCGCTGCGCGAGCTGCTGCCGCTGCGTTGGCCGGGGTTCCGTGCCGGCCTGCTGGATTACTCGGCGTTCGCCGACCAGCAACGCGTGCTGCGCGACCACGAGGCGTTGCCCGACGATGGCCGGGTGGCGATCCTGCCGCCGGTGAGCGGGGGCTGAGCGATGAGCGAGAAGATCATCACGAAGGTGGTGGACCGCGCGCAGGCGGCGATCGATCCGGCCGAAGGCATCGCGGCGGTCTCCGATCCCGGCTTCGGCGGCATCGATGTGTTCATCGGCAAGGTGCGCGACGTCAATGTGGGCCGGCGGGTGACCGGGATCACCTACGACCTGTTCGAACCGCTGGTGTTGAACGAGTTCAAGCGGTTGGCGGCCGAGGTCGAAGCCACGTTCGGTCCGAAGCTGAAGCTATATGTGGCGCATGCCAAGGGCCGGCTTGGCATCGGCGATGTGGCGGTGGTGGTGGCCGCCGGCAGCCCGCACCGTGACGAGGCGTTCCGGGCCTGCCGGCAGTTGATCGAAGTGGTGAAGCACCAGTGCCCGATCTGGAAGCAGGAGCATTACGAGGACGGCGACAGCCAGTGGAGCGAGGGTTGCAGCCTGTGCCATGCCGACGGCGAAGCCTTGCACCCCCATGGCCACGGGCATTGACCACGCCCTTCAGGGCGCGGGATTCAGTAGATCCACGCCATGCGTGGATGAGGCCTTTCCCGCGCATCCGGCCGGCGCAGCCACGCATGGCGTGGCTCTACTGCGATGAGCATCAACGGCATCGTGCTGGCCGGGGGCCTGTCCACTCGGATGGGCCGCGACAAGGCGCTGCTGCCCTGGCAGGGACGCACGCTGCTGGAACACATGCGGGGCCTGTTGAAGCAGGCGGGCGCGCGCGAGGTCTGGGTCAGCGGCAACTATCCGGCGTTTGGCGGGATCCCGGATCGGGTTGCGCGCTGCGGACCACTGGGTGGACTCTACAGCGTGGCGATGCAGATGACTGATGGCCCCGCCTGGGTGGTGCCGGTCGATACGCCGCAGGTGACACCCATGCTGTTGCAACGGCTGCAGGCCGATCAAGCGCGTGCCTGCACGGTATTCGACGATGAACCGTTGCCGATGCGGTTGCAGATCGATGATCATTGCCGCCGCGTGCTGCAGGCCTTCATCAATGACCCCATGGCGCGCCGTTCACTGCGCGTCCTGCAGGAGCGCCTGGGCGTGACGCGGTTGCCACTGGCGCGGGAGGATCAGGCGTTGCTGCTCAACTGCAATACCCCGTCGGAATGGGAGTCCATCACAGCATGAAGGTCCAGCTGCAACAGCAATCGATGCGCCTGCGCGTGGATGAAGAGGAACTGGCACGACTGCTTGGGGGGGAGTCGGTGGAGAGCCTGACCCGCTTCGGTGGGAGTGGCGGCTGGGGCGCAGCGGTCTCGTTGCATGCAGGCGATCAGGCCGTGCTGCTTGATGGCGGCACGTTCTGCCGGTTGGTGTTGCCACGCGAAGCTGTTGAAGGGCTGGCGGGGCGGCTGCCCTGCCGCGATGGCCTGGGCTTCGGTATCGCGTTGGACGACGACAGCATGCTGCAGCTGCAGTTCGACGTGGACGTGCGCGACAGCATGCGCCAGCGTGGCCCGCAGCGACGTTCTGAACCTGCGCCAGAGTAGGCGCATGGTGCGCAGGGAAGGGCGCCCCGCTGTCGTATGATGACGGCCTTCGTTCCTGCGTTGCTGCAATGCCCCTGAACCCCTCCGCTCCCTCTGCGTCCCGACCGGCCACGCCCAATCCTGCGGCGGCCGATGACGGTGATGCGCTGCATTTCTGCAGCACCTGCGCGTTCTCCGATGCCTGCATGTCGCAGGGCTATGACAAGACCGCGCTGGGCGAGCTGCATGTGCTGGTTGACCACGTGGGGCCGTTCCAGGCCGGTGACTACCTGTTCCGTGCCGGCGATCCGTTCGATTCGATCGCCGCCGTGCGTGCCGGCATGGTCAAGACCTTTGTCGATGACAGCCAGGGCAACGAGCAGGTGCTGGGCTTCAGCCTGCCCGGTGAAGTGATCGGGCTCAATGCCATCCACGGTGCACGCTTTCCCTGCAATGCCGTGGCGCTGGACACGGTCTATCTGTGCCGCATCTCCTTCCCGCGATTGAGCCTGCTGGCCACCCGCATGCCGGGGTTGCAGGCACGGCTGTTCAGCCTGCTCAGTGCCGAGATCGGCAAGGTCGCTACGTTGGCCGCCAACCATCGCACCGAGGAGCGCATGGCGGCGTTCCTGCTGGATCTTTCCGAGCGCTATGCCCGGCGCGGATTCTCGGCCACCCGGTTCAACCTGAGCATGGCCCGTACCGAGATCGCCAACTACCTGCGGATGGCGCCGGAGACGGTGAGCCGGGTGCTGCGCCGGTTGAGCGACGAGGGTGTGATTGCGGTGAACCAACGTGAGATGCTGTTGCTGCAACCCGAGCGGCTGGCGGAACTGGCCGTGACCCGGGAATCCGGACTGGACTGATCAGACAACCAAGGGGCCGACCATGAAGCGAGCGGGGCTGTTGTTGCTGGGAATGCTGGCTGCAGTTCCGGCCTGGGCGGCCGACCTGACGGTGTCGGCGGCGTCGAGCCTGACCGAGAGCTTCCGTGAACTGGGCGCGGCCTACGAGAAGGCGCACCCGGGCACCAAGGTCGACTTCAACTTTGCCGCGTCTGGCGTACTGCTGCAGCAGATCAGCCGCGGTGCACCGGTGGATGTATTCGCCTCGGCCGACGAAACCACGATGGACCAGGCGCAGCAGCAGGATCTGCTGGCCGCCGGTACCCGCGAGGTGTTCGCGGTGAATGCGCTGTGGGTGGTGGTACCGCCGCAGGCCAAGGCGGCGCCGCGTACCTTGAAGGACCTGGCCGGTGCTGGTGTACAGCGCATCGCACTGGGCAACCCGGACAGCGTGCCGGTGGGCCGCTATGCCAAGGGTGCACTGGAAGCGGCGGGCCTGTGGCCGTCGGTGCAGGGCAAGGCCATCACCACGCAGAACGTGCGCCAGTCGTTGGACTACGTGGCACGCGGTGAAGTGGATGCCGGCTTCGTCTATGCCACCGATGCGCAGGCGATGCCCGACCGGGTGCGCCGCGCCTTTGCGGTGCCGGTGGCCGGTCGCATCGCGTATCCGCTGGCCGTGATCAAGGCCAGTGCACAGCCGGCGGAGGCCAGGCGCTTCACCGCCTTCGTGCGCTCGGCACAGGGCCACGCGATCTTGGCCAAACACGGGTTCGGCAAGCCCTGAGGCATGGATCTGGACTGGAGCGCGCTGGGGTTGTCGCTGAAGGTGGCCGGTTGGGCCACCGCGATCAACCTGGTGCTGGGCGTAGCACTGGGCGCGCTGCTGGCGCGCCGGCGCTTTCCCGGCCGCGAGCTGCTGGATTCGCTGCTGACCCTGCCGATGGTGCTGCCACCGACGGTGCTGGGGTACTACCTGTTGGTACTGATCGGTCGCAACGGCCCTATCGGGGCGTGGCTGCAATCGTGGTTCGGCATCAATCTGGTGTTCACCTGGCAGGCGGCGGTGATCGCTGCGGCGGTGGCCTCGCTGCCGTTGGTGTTCAAGCCGGCGCGCGCGGCGTTCGAGGAAGTGGACGGGCAGCTGGAGCAGGCCGCACGCACGCTCGGAGTGTCCGAAGCGGCGGTGTTCTTCCGCATCACGTTGCCGCTGGCCTGGCGCGGCATTCTTGCCGGGCTGCTGCTGGCGTTTGCACGCGCGATGGGCGAGTTCGGCGCGACGCTGATGGTGGCTGGCAGCATTCCAGGTCGCACGCAGACGCTGTCGATCGCCATCTACGAGGCGGTGCAGGCCGGACAGGATGGCAAGGCCAATGCGCTGGTCATCCTGACCTCGGTGGTCTGCATCGTGATCCTGTTGCTGGCCGCGCGGCTGGTGGGCGGGCGTCGCCGGGAGCTGCGCGATGTGGCTTGATCTGCAGGTGCAGCGCCGCCTGCAGGCGGCCGGCCAGGATTTCGTGTTGGACGTATCGCTGCAGTGCACGCAGCGCCAGGTGGTGCTGTTCGGGCCTTCGGGCGCGGGCAAGAGCCTGACGCTGAAGGCGGTGGCCGGGCTGCTGCGGCCGGGTCGGGGCCATGTGCGCGTGCAGGGGCAGACTCTGTTCGATGCGGCCACCGGCGTGGATCTGCCGCCGCAGCGCCGCCGGTTGGGATATGTGTTCCAGGATTACGCGTTGTTCCCGCACCTGAGCGTGCGCCAGAACGTGGCGTTCGGTCTGCAGAAGGGGTGGTTGAATCCGCGCGTGGGCCAGCGCTTCGATTCGGTGGAGCAGTGGTTGCACGCATTCCGCATCGACACGGTGGGCGAACTGCTGCCCGCGCAGGTCTCCGGTGGCCAGCGCCAGCGCACTGCACTGGCGCGCGCGCTGGTGACACAACCGCAGGCGTTGCTGCTGGATGAGCCATTCTCCGCGCTGGACCATGACCTGCGCCAGCACCTGCGGCAGGAGCTGGAGGCCGTGCTGGACAAGACCGGCATCCCGTTGTTGTTGATCAGCCACGACCCGCAGGACGTGGCCATGTTCGGCCAGCAGGTGGCGCGCGTGATGGACGGCCGCATCGTCGGCGATTGACCTGCACCTGTAGAGCCGAGCCCATGCTCGGCTGCTCTGCGCGACACCGCCAACAGCAGCCGAGCATGGGCTCGGCTATACAGGATCAAAGGATCAATACAATTCGCAGTGCGTGCGGCCTTCGCCCCGCAGTGTGTCCCAGTGTCCTTCACCACCGATGGCATCGATGGCCTCGCGCACCGCGCCCTCCAGATGGTTCTTGTTGCCGCACAGGTACAGATGCCCGCCGCGGGCCAGCACATCACGCACCTCGCTGGCGCGCTGCTGCAGCACATGCTGCACATAGACCTTTTCGACGCCATCGCGCGAGAACGCGGTATGCAGGCCGGCCAGCACGCCACGCGTGTGCCAGTCCTGCAGCTGGTCGCGATACAGGTAGTCGTGCTGGCTGTGCTTCTCGCCAAACACCAGGTGCACTTCGCGTTCGCAGGCACCGGCCTGCAGTTCCTGCATCAGGCCCATCAAGGGTGCGATGCCGGTGCCGGTGCCGACCAGCAGCAGCGGTGCCTCGCCCGTATCGGGCAGGTGGAAGCCGGGGTTGGAGCGGCAGTACACACGGGCATGGTTGCCGCCATGCAGCAGGCTGCCGGTGGCAGTGCCGAAGCGTTCGCGGCCGCGCAGGGTGTAGCGCACTTCGCGCACGCACAGGCTCAGCTGGTCGTCGCACGGGTGCGAGGCGATGGAATAGGCGCGCGGCAGTCGCGGTGACAGCAGTTCACGCAGTCGGGCCAGCGGCACGCTGCCCGGACTGGCGTGGTCCTGCAGCACGTCCAGCAGGTCCAGGCCGTGCAGGTAGGCGTCCAGCTCGCGCTTCTGGCTGACCTTCAACAGGCCCTTCAGCAGCTCGCTGCCACCGAGCTTGGCCAGTTCGCGCAGCACGCCCTTGCTCAGCAGGCGCAGCTCGCGGTCATGCAGGGCGGCCACGGCGGCGGTGTCGCCAAACCAGGCGGCCAATGCCTGCAGCAGGGCAGGGTCGTTCTCGGGCATCACGTGCAGGGTGTCGCCCGCGCGGTAGGCCATGCCACTGCCGGCAATGTCCAACTGCAGGTGCCAGGCGGCCGGGTCGCTGCTGTTCAAGCGGCGGCGTTCGAGAATGGGGGCGGCAAAGGCATTGTCTTCGCCATAGGCGGTGACCTGCAGGTGCAGGTCCTGGCCAGCGTTGAGGTCGCCAGCCAGCACCTGGCCCAGCACCGGCTGCCATTGCTGGAAGAACTGCTCGTAGCCCAGGTCGGCGTCCACGCGGTGCAGCAGCGGCTGCGCCTGTCGCTCGCACAGCGCAGCATCCAGCGCCTTGGTGAAGCCGCAGAAGCTGGGGTAGCCGGTGTCACCAAGGCCGAACACCGCATAGCGCAGGCCGCTCAGCGTCGGGGTCTGGCGCAGTGTTTCGAAGAACTGCTCGCCGTTGGCCGGCGGTTCGCCATCGCCGAACGAGCTGGAAATCGCCAGCAGCACATCGCCTTGGCCGAGACTGGCCACGTCGATGTCGTTGAACGGGAGCACCTGCGGCGCGTGCGGCTGCAGGTCCGCGCCCAGGCGCTGGGCCAGGGCGCGGGCATTGCCCGACTCGGATGCGAAACCCACCAGCAAGCGGCTGAAGGGCGTACTGGTCGGGAGGGCGTTCACGCGGCCTCGTAGAAGTCGTCGAACTTTTCCTTGCTGAACTCGACCAGGTCGTAGTTCTGCATCAGGTCGTTCACCACGCGGCGGATGCTGATGTAGGAGGTGATGTTGCCGTCGGCGTCGAACAGCGGCTGCACGGTGGTATCGACCACATAGAGCACACCGCCCTTGCCGAGGTTGGGCACGATGCCGGTCCAGGTCTTGCCGGCCTTGATGGTGTCCCACATGTCCTTGTAGACAGCCTTGGGCACATCCGGATGGCGCACGATGCTGTGCGGCTGGCCGATCAGTTCCTCGCGGGCGAAGCCGGTGAGCGTGCAGAACAGGTCGTTGGCATAGGTGATGTTGCCCTGCAGGTCGGTGGTGGAGATCACCATGACGTTCTGCATGGCGTTCAGCAGCTGGGTGTTGTCGGGGGTGTAGCTCATCGCAGGGTCCTTGTGGATGCCGGTAGCGCCGGCGTGTTCGGGTCCTGCATAGAGATACGCCCGCACGGCAGCGGGCGGTTTGACATTGGTCAAGTGCGTGGCGCGAAGGCCTGCGACCGGGTGTCGCAGTGGGCGTTCACTGCTGCAGGGGAAAACCGATCGTCTCGTGGCAATGCTGCACCAGGTGGCGGCCTCCCTCATTGATGCGCAAGGTTTCCGCGTCACCGAAGAACCGCAGCAGCGCTGTCCCGGTCGTACTGCCCGCGTGCGCGGAGCGCCTGGCTGCGGATGGCAGGAACGGATCAGCTCGCGGATCGTGTCCGCTTGGCAGATCCGTACGTGCAACTGCACCTTCGATCACCAGCTGGGCACATGCGCCTGCCAGATAGGCGTCTGGTTCCCGCTGCCCGCCGCGCCGCGGCTGCCCAGACAATGCGGTGGCGATATGCTGGAACTCATGCGCGGTGGTGGCGATCACGCGCTTGCGCAGCGAATCGGTGTCGGGGCCGGAGGGAAACCAGAAGCTGACCACCTGGCCCGGCGGCTCTGGTCCTGGCAGTTGTCGCCAGATGCCGCCTCCGTCACTTACGATCGTGAGCTGGTAACGCACAGGCATCCATTCCAGCCCATTTGCCTGGAGCGGCAGTCCAGCGGATCGTGCGGCGGCCTTGCAAAGCTGTGATGCTTGCATGGCCGAAAGCGCTCCATCTGCCCAGAGAAGCAGAGTTGCGACGGATGACCACCCGCACTCGATGGATCGGTTGGCATACTCCGAGCTTTCCGGGCCGGGTAGCACTGACACTGTGCTGATCTTCAGATGCGAGGAAGGGCCTCGCAACAGGGTGGCATACCCTCCATCGGGACTGACCAGGTTCCGGGGAGGCAGCTGGAGGGATTGGCACGCACTTGTGGCCAGAAGGATTGCCGCCAGCCCAGCATAGTGCCCGAGGGCGGAGCCTGGTTGGGTACGCCTGGACTGGCGGCGCTGCATCAGGGGGTCAGCCCGCATTGATACGGCGATGGATACTTCGTACAGACTTGAAATTCCGAGACTGAAGCCGCTTTGGTGGCTCCGCCATATCGAGAGGCCGCCGCGATGGTGTTTGGTCCAGGGGCTGCACCTACATCGAATGTTGCAAGGTCATACCTCAACTCGGTCGCTGGACCGGACGCAGATGCGGCCCAGGCGTTCGCGCCATCCGGATCGACAAGCCGGAGGACGGTTCCTGTTCGATGCCATTGGAACTGCTTGGCGGCGATGGTGGCTCCTTGCCTGGCGTCAAACAGCAGCAGGGTTACAGATCCATTGGCTGGGAAGGCTATGGATGAACCCGAGACGTCGATTTCGAATTGCGCGGCATCTGGGACTTCCGATGTCGACGCCAGCAGAATTCGCTCGAACCAAAATATGCCATCGCGTTCGCCTCCGCCGATCTTGCCTCCAATCCTGCCTTCTATCCGGCACTTCTTGGTTTCTTCGCACGATGCGCTCAACTGCCACTCCATTGGCCCGCAGCCAGCAGAGATGAGGGTGATACCGATTGCCGCCACGATCGCTCGTAGATTGCTCATTGGTACTCTCCACGTTTGACGTCGATTGACCGATCAGCTCAACCCGCTGGCTCGGTAGTCAATGCGTATCGACTGTGGCTCGATCAGGCAATCGGAATTGTTTCAAACACCTCCAGTAGGTGGCTCCGGGCCACATTTGACGCGGCAGGCAAATGTCCAGGTCGTGCTAATGGCGACACTTGTGCCTCCAGTCGCACCACGTTGTGAAGTCGCGCGTGTGTCAGCCCATCAGATAACGCAACACTCCGGCCGAGGCCACGCCGATCAGCACCGTCGGCAGCATCGACAGCCGCGTGGCGGCCAGCAGGGTGATCGCCAGTGCGGCCAGGTCGGCGGGCTTGTCGGCGACGAAGTCCGGGGCGATCACCGAGATCAGCACGCAGCCCGGTGCGGCTTCCATCACCGTTACCGCGCGCTTGCTCAGCGTGCGGTTGCGCAGCGCGAGGAAGCCGACGATGCGGGTCAGGTAGGTGGCGGCGGCCATCAGCACGATGGTCAGCACCGAGGTCCAGTGGATCAGTCCGTTGAAGATCATGCTGCGTCCTCCGCCAGCAGCCAGGCGGCGGCCAGGCCGGCCAGGGCGCCGCTGGCCACGTACCACGCTCCCGGGATCAGCAGGTAGGTTGCAGCGGCCACCACCAGGCTCACCAGCCACGGCCGCGCCGCTTTCATGCCCTGCCACATGCCGCGCAGCAGCACCAGGAACACGGCGGGGAAGGCCATGTCGAAGCCGTAGGCGTGGATGTCGCCCAGCATCGGCCCGACGATTGCGCCCAGCGCGGTGCAGGCCACCCAGACCGTGTACAGGCCTGCCGATACGCCCAGGTAGTAGGCCAGGCTGAAGCCGAGCGCACGGCGGCGCGCATCGGCCACGCCCATCGCCCAGCTTTCGTCGCACATGAAGAACAGGGCCGGCAGCACGCGGCGGCGCGGCAGGTGCTGCAGCAGCGGGGCCAGGCTGGCGCCCATCAACAGGTGGCGGCTGTTGACCAGCGCGGTGATGGCCACGATCAGCGCGATGTGTGGCGGCGACGTCCACAGTTCGACGGCGGCGAACTCCGACCCGCCGGCAAAGTTGAGGCCGGTCATCAGCGGCACTTCCAGTGCGCTCAGGCCCTTCTGGGCCGCCTGCGCGCCGAGTACCAGGGCGAAGGGAATGAAGCCGATCATCACCGGTACCGCGGCGCGCAGGCCGCGCAGGAATTCGGCACGCGGCGCGGTATCGCAGATGTCTGGCAGGGGGAGGGTGGTACGGGCGTCCATGGAACGGCACAACGAGGTGGGGGTGGCCCATGCTAGCGGTCCGATCACGAAATCGGGTTGCGTTGATGCCACTTGATTCTGGATGATTGATATTTCATGCGGCCAGAAGTCACACGGGTGAAATCCCATGCAGTACCAGCTCGACAACCTCGATCGGCGCATTCTCGACGCCCTGCAGCGCGACGGCCGCCTGCAGAACCTGGAGCTGGCTCGCCTGGTCGGGCTGTCGCCGTCGGCCTGCCTGCGCCGGGTGCGGTTGCTGGAGGAGGGCGGCTACATCGATCGCTATGTGGCCTTGTTGAACGAGGCCAAGGTGGGCCGCGGCTTCACGGTGTTCGTGCGGGTGTGGCTGCGCGGGCAGGACGAGGACACCACCAACCACTTCATCAACAGCATCAAGTCATTCCCGGAAGTGCTTGAATGCCATCTGATGGCGGGCGACTGCGATTTCCTGCTGCGGGTGGCGGTGGCCGACCTTGATGCCTACCGGCAGTTCCAGATGCAGCACCTGAACCGGATCGCCGGGGTGCAGAACACGAAGACCGAAATTCCGATGCAGCGGATCAAGCAGACGACCCAGTTGCCGCTTTGAGGATGGTGGGTTCCGGCCGGGTTGCACCCGGCACCCGCGGTAGTGCCGGCCGCTGGCCGGCAACCTCAGGAGCAACAGCACAGCAACAGAGATTCTCCGTGGGGCGGCGGGGCGGTATGGCCAGGCAGGACACGCCGTAAACCCTTCCTTGGGGGCTCGATGGCGCCATCCATGGCGCCAACGGTCCTGCCTGGCCATACCGCCCCGCCGCCTGACAGCTTCCGCGATCTGTCGGGGTCGGATCCCGTGCGCAGATGAACCTGTCTGCTCGATTCATTGATTCCTGATGCGTGACTGGCTTTACGGAGCCTGCCTCGGCGTCAGCCGTGGCGGCGGTCATCGCAATGACATCTGGCACCGGTACGGTTTGAGCCCGCTTGCGGGTCGCGCGCGGGCCGGGGTTCCGGTCGTGGTGCGCGTCCACTGCAGCTGCTGTCGCTGCCGAGGGTCATGTGTTCTACGTCAGGGGGCTGAATGGACACCATGCGGTCAGAACTTGGAAGGTGGCCATCGCCGCATGGCTGCTGCTGTCCTTTGCCGCTGCCGCACAGGACGCTGTTCATGCCTACGACATCCCTGCGCAGCCGCTGGAACAGGCGGTCGAGCGCTTCAGCGTCATCAGCGGGTGGTCGGTGATGTACCCGGGCGATCTTGCTGCGGGCCGCAGCAGCCATGCGCTGCGCGCCAGCCTGGCGCCGCTGCCTGCGCTGAAGGTGCTGTTGCAGGACTCCGGTATCGAGGCCGAGGTGATCGGCGAGCAGCGTGTGGTGCTGCGCCGGGGCACGTCCTCCGTCGCCGAACCCGGTGTTGGCGTCGATCTTCCCGATGCCGAGCGCCGGCGTCGCTACGGCGGGCTGCAGCAGCGCCTGCGCGCAGTGTTCTGTGACGACCCGGAGATCGCGCCCGGCCGCTATGCCGCGACGCTGCGTTTCCATGTCGACAGCGAAGGCCAGGTGCATGCGCCCGAGCTGCTGTCAGGCAGTGGCAGCGCCCGTCGCGATGCACGCCTGCTGCAGGCGATGCAGGGCCTGGTGCTGGCGGCCGAGGCTGGCGCGCTGGCGCAGCCGGTAACGCTGCAGATCCGACCTTCCGGCACCGACCACGACTGTGGCCGGCGCGCGCCCCTTCCATGACTTCAAGGATTCGAACATGAGCAACGGTACGGCTGGGGCAGTTGACCTGATGGACCACCTTCTGGGTGCCTACGATGAGCTGAAGCGCCGGCTGGTGCGCAAGCTGGGCTCGGAAGAGCTGGCCGGCGACGCGCTGCAGGACACCTGGATGCGCCTGAGCGCGCGGCGTGATCGCCTGGACGCCGTACAGAACCCCGCGGCCTACCTGCTGCGCATGGCGATGAATACCGTGATCGACCGCCAACGTGCAGACCACCGCCTGCTGAGCCTGGAGGAGGTGGATACGCTGATGGACATGGCCGACCCGGCACCCGGCCCGGCGCAGGCGGCCGAACTGGACTTCGCGCTGGAAGACATGGTCGGCCTGCTGCAGCGCATGCCCGAGCGCCGTCGCCGCATCCTGCTGGCAATCCGCGTCGATGGCCTGCAGCAGCGCGACGTGGCCGACCACCTCGGCGTGTCGCTGCGGCTGGTGCAGCGTGAGCTGAAGGCGGCCCAGGATTACCTGGCCGAGCGCAGCGGGCAGGGGCGCCAGGTGCGGTTCTGAGCGACGGCATCCGTCTACACTTTGACGCCGAGCAGAACCCCGCAGCGTGCGGGTCCGGCATGAGCCCTCATGGATCCTGACGATCGCCCGCAACGCCCGCTGGATGCCGTCGAGCGTCAGGCCCACGCGTGGGTGGTGCGGCTGACCTCGGGCGAGGCGACCGCCGCCGACGGGCGCAGGTTCCGTACCTGGTGTGAGGCTGACCCGCGTCATCGCGAAGCGTTTGGCCGAGCGCGCCGGCAATGGGAGCAGGTACGCCTGGCAGGCGAGCAGCTGCCCGCCACCGCGCGTCAACCGGTCGTGCCGACGCCGGCCCAGCGCTGGAGCCGACGCGCCTTCCTGGGCGCCGCGATTGCCGCCCCGGCCAGCCTGGTAGTGGTGGCGGCCATCCGCCCGCCGCTGGGGCTGTGGCCCTCGGTGACGGCCATGGCAGCCGATTTCCATACTGGCACCGGTGAGCGACTGCAGATCGCGCCCTCGCCGCAGCTGAAGATCGAACTGGATACGCAGAGCAGCCTGCGCCGCCGCGCGGACACGCAGGGCGAAGGCTTCGAGCTGGTGCAGGGCCAGGCCGCGATCGAGACCCAGGCCGGCCTGCGCCTGGCGTTGTTCGCGGGCCCGGGCTGCGTGATTGCCGATGAGGGAGCGGTGCGCCTGGACGTCCGCAACACCCATGGCCAGGTGCGGGTGACCTGCCTGCAGGGCAGTGCCCGCATCGAGCATCCGCAGGGCCGGCTGCAGCTGCAGGCGGGCCAGCAGACCCAGTACGACGAGCGCCTCAGTGGTGTGGTGGCCGAGGCCGTGGCGTCGGAAGTGAGTGCCTGGACCGAGGGCATGCTGGTGTTCCGCCGCGCACCGCTGCGTGAGGTGGTGGAGGAGATCAACCGTTACCGCCGCGGCAAGGTACTGCTGGGCGAATCGGCGTTGGCGCGCGCACCGGTCAGTGGTCGTTTCCGCATCGATGATCCGGACGCGGCACTTGAGCAGCTGCGACTGACGATGTCGCTGGATCTGCGTCGCTTTCCGGGTGGCATTGCCGTCCTTGGATAGATGAAGACGCTGGCCGTGCGCACCGCGCAGGGCTGTTGCAAGCAAGGAGAAGCCAAGGATGCGCAACGAGACCATCGGTGTGCTGGATCTGCGTCGCAATCTGTCGGCGTTGCTGGAAACCACGCAGCGACGGCCGTTGATGGTGCATCGATATGGCTCGCCCTGGGTGTGCGTGGTGTCCGATGCGCAGTGGCAGCAACAGGCGGTGCTGCTGGATTTCGATCCGCAGTCGCACCCGCTGGCGATGCTGCTGCGCCTGCAGCAGCAGGCGCTTCCCCTGTCTGAAGCCGGTGCGTTGTCACCTGCGGTCCTCGCGCGCGCCCTGCTGTTGACGGGGGTTCATGGCATTGACGATCTGGCGCAGCTGCACGAGCAGGTGCTGCACCATCGGCTGTGGCACTGGTTCGTGGCGGGCACCCACGGTGTGATGGACAGCTGGCAATTGCCGGCGCTGCGCGTTGCGATGGGGGCATGGTGCGATGACGCGGAGATGACCGATGCGCTGGCCGCGTTCGCCGCGCGCAGCGACGTGGCGATACTGGCGCGCCGTTGCGGAGGCGACGCACCGCGACTGGAGCGCGAAGCCTGCAGGCAGATGACGCTGCGATGACGTTGGCGATGAAGCGCCACGCAGCGCACAGAGCTGCGTGTGCGCTGTCGCTTCACCTGCCTTGCTGACGTCTTCTCCAGAGTACGGCGCACCACGCGTCGCGGAGCACGGGCGGCGCCGATGGCAGACAGTCGCAGGATCAGCATGCTGGAGCTGGATCGTCACCTGAGCCAGTCACTGGAGCAGGCACGGCATACGCCATTGAACGTGCAGCGCTATGGGCACTCCTGGGTCTGGGTGTTGTCCAGTGACGCCTGGGCAGATGCGGGGCGTTGGGCGGCACTGGATGGTAGTGCGCACCCACTGGTGGCGCTGCGAGAAGCGCTCGACCTGCAGCTGCGGCCCTGGCCCGAAGCAGCCATGAGCCCGCTCCCGCTTGATGCAGGTGATGCGCGGCTGCTGCAACGCGCGGCCCTGCTGGTGGTCATGCGCGATCTGAATAGTGCCCAGCGCGTGTACGACGACCTGCGCTATCACCAGGCCTATCGGATGTTCATCGGCCTCGATCATGGAACAGCGTGGTCGCCGATGCAGTGCGTGCGGCTGCTGCAGGCCTGCGCGCACCCATTGCTGCGCGGCTGCATCGACGATGCGCTGGCCAGCGTGCCGCGGCACCTGCTCGAGTCTGCATGTGCGCCGGCTGCGCGTGTTGCGCCTGCACAGGCACACGCGCAGCGAATTGCCGGCGGATGTTTATCGTACTGACACATGCACCGCTGACCATGGCGCAGCGGTCTCTTCCAGGATGACGAGGGCGGAACAATGGCAAGGCAGATTCGTGGTCGCAAAGCTCGGCAGAAGGGTTTCAGCCTGATCGAGATCATGGTGGTGGTGGTGATCATCGGCATCCTCGCCGCGCTGATCGTGCCGCGGTTGATGGACCGTCCGGACCAGGCACGGGTGGTGGCGGCGCGCCAGGACATCGCGGCGCTGATGCAGGCATTGAAACTGTTCAAGCTGGACAATGGTCGCTATCCCAGTGCCGAACAGGGCCTGCAGGCACTGGTGAAGCCCCCGCAGGGCGGTGGCGCGATGCCGGTCACGCCCTATCTGGATCGCCTGCCCAATGACCCGTGGGGCCATCCGTACCAGTATCAGATACCTGGCACCCACGGCGACATCGATGTGTTCTCGCTGGGTGCGGACAGCAAGCCCGGTGGCGACGCCGGGAACGCGGACATCGGCTCCTGGCAGCTGTGAGGCAGGCCGATGTCAGCCCGGATGCGTTCTTTTTCGAGTGTCCGTCAACGTGGCATGGCGGTGATTGTCGCCCTGCTGGTGGTGGCACTGGTGGCGGTGATTGCCACGGCACTGCTGACCCGGCAGTCGGCCCAGCTGCGCGCGCTGCGTGGCGACCAGCTGCGCGCACAGGTACGCATGGCCGTGGACGTAACGCTGGAGCGTGCAGCGCAGCAGCTGCGTGAGGATGTAAAGGAACAGCTGACCACGGTGCGCAGCGGGCGCTGGGCCCGCCCGTTGGAGCTGCAGGCGCCGTTGCCGGTGCAGCTGCAACTGGTCGATGCGCAGTCGATGTTCAACCTGCGCAACCTGCTGGCGCATGGCAGGCCGGACCCCGAGGCGCGGCGCGCGTTCATCGCGTTGTGTGCCGGGCAGGGGCTGGGCCAGGGCGCCTGCGCATCCGCCGCGGACCACATCCAGGCGCGCCTGCGCGATGGCGACATGCAGGCGCAGGCGCCGCTGCCGCGTGAATCACTGATCGAACAGGCGCTGGCCGGCGCTGACCCGGTAGCGCTGCAGGCGCTGGCGCGGCGCACCGTGGTGCTGCCGGCGCAGACCCTGGTCAACGCCAACACCAGCGACCTGCGCGTTCTGCAGGCGGTGACGCCTGCGGTCGAACCGGCACGGCTGCAGGCGCTGCTCGGTGAGCGCGACGCTGGTCATTGGCTGCTCAATCGCGGCGACATCGCCAATCGACTCCAACTGAGCAACGAACAGATGGCCGTGCTTCCCCTGGGTATCCATAGCGAGTGGTTCCTTGCCGTCGGCCAGGTGCAGGCTGACGGCAGCGCGGTTGATTTTCGCGCGCTGCTCTGGCGCGAGTACCGCGACGATGGCGTGCGTGTGCAACGCGTGTGGACGAGGATCGGCGCATGACCGTGCAGCTTCGGGTGCGCTTGCCGGCGCTTGAGCGTCTGCGCGCCGACAGCGCGGTGGACTGGGCGCAGCTGCACAAGGGCGAGGTGCTGGCTCACGGCCGCGACACGCTGGCGGCGCTGGGGCTGCGCCATCCGCAGGCTGCGGTGCATGCCTGCCTCGATCCGAACGACCTGATCCTGCTGGAACTGCAGTTGCCACCGTTGTCCGGGCGCCGTCTGCAGTCGGCGCTGCAGGGTGAGGTGGAGGCGATGCTGCTGGATGACCTGCAGGAGGTAGCGCTGGCCCACGGTGTGCAGGCGACGGACGGCACGGTTCCTGTGACCTGGTTGGGCCAGCAGGCGGTCCTGCAGGCGCAGCAGCTGCTGGCTTCGTGTGCACTGCGGCTGCAGGCACTGTATCCGACGCCGCTGCTGCTGCCCTGGCAGGACGGCCATGCCACGCTGCAGATCAGCGGCGAGCACCTGCTGGTACGCAGCGGGCGCGATCGGGGTTTCGTTCAATGGTATGGCGGACGTGATGCCTGTGCGGTGATGCAGGCGTTGGCAGTGCGCCTGCAACAGGCCGGCGTGCAGGCCGTGCAGTGGATCGATGGTGTGCCGCCGACGTGGCCGGACAGTCTGCCGGCCACCGCCATCCCCCATGAACGGCAGGCCTCTGGCCCCTTGCCAGGCTGGTCATTGCCGCTGCCCGGGGCGGGCCAGAAAGCGCCGCGGCTTGCGATCGGGCTGGCATTGGCGGCGATGTTGCTGGCCGCGCTCGGTCTGCAACTGCAGGTCTCGCGGTGGCGAAGTGAGGGCGAGGCCCTGCAACAGGACATGGCACGCCAGTTCAGCGCACGCTTCCCGGAAATCACCGACGTGGTGGACCCGGTGCTGCAGGCAAGGCGAGCACTGGCCGTGCCACTGCCGGCGCCGCCGTTGCCGCCGCTGCAGCGTCAGGTAGCCGGCACGCTGCAGGCGGTTCCGGAGCTGGCGGGACAGGTACGCAGCCTGCATTACCAGCCCGGGCAGCTGGACATGGAGCTGGATGCCGACGCCCAGGCATTGGCCGACGATCCGCAGCGGCTTGAGCATTGGCAGCAAGCGGTCCAGGCGCAGGGCCTCCAGTTGGCGCGCGAAGCCGGTGGACGCCTGCGGGTGAGCGGAGCTGGACAGTGACGACCCGGACCCTGCGGCTGGTCGCGGGAATGACGGGCGTGCAGCAGCGCTGGCAACGCCTGCCACCGCGCGACCGGCTGATGCTGTGGGTGATGGTGGTGGCGCTGCTGGCGGCGGGTCTGTGGATGTTGTGGCTGGAGCCGCTGCTGAAGCAGCGCACGCACTGGCAGGCCGAGCTGCCGCGGCTGCAGGCGCAGGCGCGTGTCCTGGCGCCACTGCTGCACGCACGCGAGCGCCAGCAGCGGACGCAGGGGCAGCGCCCGACGATGGCCAGGTTGCGTGACGGAATCAAGTCGGCCGGCCTCGCCGACGGACTGCATATCGAAGCGCGCGACGGGCGCTGGCACCTGCAGGTGCAGGCGGTGCCCGCTGACGCGCTGTGGAACTGGCTGCTGCCCGTGCTGGCCGATCCGGCCATCGAACTGCAGCAGCTGCAACTGACACGCACAGGGGATGCGAACATGCCGGCGGCACGGATTTCCGGAAACATCGTGATGGCGCTCAACGTGGGTGCCCATCCATGAGGGCGATGCGCAGCCTTGCCTGCAGTACCGCACTGGCCCTGATCGTGTGCATGGCCCACGCACCGGCGCCGGTGCTGGCGCAGGACACCCGCGATGAGCCGGTGCAGTTGAACCTGGTGGATACCGATATCGGTGGCGTGTTGCGCATGGCGGCACGCTTCACCGGACGCCAGTTCCTGGTCGACCCACGGGTGACCGGCAAGATGACAGTGGTTTCCGATGGTCCGGTCAGCCGTACCCAGGCCTACCAGTTGCTGCTGGGCGCACTGCGCATGCGTGGCTTCGCGGTGGTTGAGAACGGCGGCGTCAGCCGGGTGGTGCCGCAGGCCGATGCCAAGCTGCTTGGTGGCCGGGTCGGTAGTGGTGGTGCAGGGGGCGAGGTCGCCACGCGCACCTTCGCGCTGCGCTACGAGAACGCGGCCGCGCTGGTGGCAGTGCTGCGGCCGATGATCAGCCCGGACAATCCGATCACCGCCAATCCGGGCAACAACACCCTGGTGATCACCGACTACGCCGACAACCTGGAGCGCATCGCGCGGGTGATCGCCAGCGTCGATACGCCGGCCGGCATGGACACCGATGTGGTGAAGCTGCAGCAGGGCATTGCGGTTGACGTAGCGGCGATGGTCGCGCCGCTGCTGGATGCGCAGGGCGCCGAGCCCACCCAGAAGGTGGTGGTGATGGCCGACCCGCGCAGCAACAGCGTGCTGCTGCGCTCCAGCAGTCCCGGCCGCACCCGCCTGGCGCGGCAGCTGGTGGAGAAGCTGGACCGCGCCCAGGACGAGTCCGGCAACCTGCATGTGGTCTACCTGCGCAATGCCCAGGCCAACCAGCTGGCCGGTGTGTTGCGAGGCGTGGTGGCGGGGCAGAGCGATGCACCGGCGATGGGCAGCAATGAAGGCATCACACCACTGCCGGGTGACGCCAACCGTTCCACGCCAACGCAGCCGTCGCAGCCGCAGCAGGCCAAGACCGGAGGCAATGCGCTGGAATCGCAGCGCCTGGACCCCAGCCGCCGTGACCCGATCGATGCGGGAAGCACCGGCTTCAGCCAGAACGGCATCTCGGTGCAGGCGGACGTGGCCACCAACACGCTGCTGATCTCGGCGCCGGAGCCGGTGTACCGCAACCTGCGGCGGGTGATCGACCAGCTCGACCAGCGCCGTGCACAGGTGCTGGTCGAGAGCCTGATCGTGGAGGTCAACCAGACCGACGCGGCCGAGCTAGGCGTGCAGTGGACGCTGGGCAATGGACGCACCTTTGGTGGCACCCACTTCGGTGGTGCCACCGGCGGTAGCGGGCTCAATACCGGCGCGCGTACCACGCTGGACGTGCTGCCCAAGGATGGCCTGAAGATCGGCGTGATCGACGGCACCATCAACCTACCCGGTGTCGGCCAGATCCTCAACATGAAAGCGCTGGCCACTGCGCTGCAGAGCAAGGGCGGTGCCAACATCCTGTCCACGCCGAACCTGATGACGCTGGACAACGAGGCGGCCAGCATCATGGTCGGCCAGACCGTACCGTTCGTCAGCGGCCGCTACGTGACCGACGGCGGTGGCGGCAGCAACAACCCGTTCCAGACCATCGTGCGCGAGGACGTGGGCCTGAAGCTGCGGGTGCGCCCGCAGATCTCCGAGGGCGGAACGGTGAAGCTGGACATCTACCAGGAAGTCAGCAGCATCGACGCGCAGAGTGCCAACAGTGCCGCCGGCATCATCACCAACAAGCGTGCGCTGGATACCAGCGTGCTGCTGGACGATGGCCAGATCATGGTCCTGGGTGGCCTGCTGGAGGACAACGTCAGCCACGGTCGTGATGCGGTGCCGGGGCTGGGCAAGCTGCCGTTGCTGGGGGCGCTGTTCCGCAGTGATACGCGCAAGCGCTCCAAGACCAACCTGATGGTGTTCCTGCGCCCGCACGTGGTGCGCGACCCCGCCGCCGGCCAGCGTCTGACCCGCGACCGCTACGACTACATGCGCAACGCGCAGGCCAGCGCGCAGCCGGTACAGAGCTGGGCATTGCCGGCGCTGTCGGCACCACAGCTGCCGCCGCAGGACCTGTCTGTACTCGGCCAGGGCAATGTGCGCGACGGGCAGGGCCAGCCGCTGCAGAACACCAGCCTGGCGGCGTTGTATCCGGCCGGTGACGGCGACGCGCAGCTGGTGCAGTTCGCGCAGGGGCTGGACCCGGCCCGTGCCAGCCAGGGGGTTGCACAGGTGCGGGCACTGGGCCTGCAGGCCTACGCGGAGGCGACGCCGGGCGAGAGTGGGCAACGCCTGCGCGTGCGCCTGCCGCGTGATCCGGCGACGCTGGATCCGGCATTGCAGCAGCTGCGCGGGCTGGGCTACACGCCGGAACTGGTGATCGGGCCGTGAGCGCGTCTGCGCCACTGCCGTATGCCTGGGTGCGCAGCCATGGCGTGATGCTGTCCGAGGCGGGCGGCGAGCCCGTGTTGCTGGGCACCGCCGACACCGCGGCGTGGGCCGTGGCCGAACTGCGCCGCCGGCATGGCCCGCTGCCGTTCCATGCGCTGGATGCGGCGACCTGGCAGCAGCGGCTGGGTGAGCAATACCGTGACGGCGGCGATGCCGCTGCCGTGGTCGGTGCCGCCGAAAGCGAAGTCGACCTGGACCGGCTGATGCAGGACATGCCGGAGGTCACCGATCTGCTGGATGCGCAGGACGATGCACCGGTGATCCGCATGATCAATGCGCTGTTGGCACAGGCCGCACGCGATGGCGCCAGCGATCTGCATATCGAACCGTTCGAGACCCATTCGGTGGTGCGCTACCGTGTCGACGGCACGCTGCGCGACATGGTGCAGCCGCGTCGCGCGTTGCATGCAGCACTGGTTTCGCGCATCAAGATCATGGCCCACCTGGACATCGCCGAGAAGCGGCTGCCGCAGGACGGGCGCATCGCGATCCGCGTGGGCGGGCGGCCGCTGGATATCCGTGTCTCCACGGTGCCGACCGGGCATGGCGAGCGCGCCGTGCTGCGACTGCTGGAGAAGGATGCCGGCCGCCTGCAGCTGCAGCGCCTGGGCATGGCGGATGACACCCTGGCCACGTTCACCGGGTTGATCCGGCAGCCACATGGCATCGTGCTGGTCACCGGGCCGACCGGTAGCGGCAAGACCACGTCGCTGTACGCCGCACTGGGCCAGCTCGACAGCAGCACCAGCAACATCCTCACCGTGGAAGATCCGGTGGAGTACGACTTTGCAGGCATCGGCCAGATCCAGGTCAACGCACGCATCGGCATGAGCTTCGGCACCGCGCTGCGCGCGATCCTGCGCCAGGACCCGGACACGATCATGATCGGCGAGATCCGCGACCTGGAAACCGCGCAGATCGCTGTGCAGTCGTCACTGACTGGGCATGGCGTCCTGGCCTCGCTGCACACCAACGATGCGATCTCGGCGGTGACCCGCCTGGCCGACATGGGCGTGGAGCCTTTCCTGCTGGCGTCCTCGCTGCGCGGCGTGCTGGCGCAGCGGCTGGTGCGGCGGCTGTGCACGCAGTGCCGGCGTGCCGAGGTGGACGGCGAGGGTCGTACCGTATGGCGCGCTGTGGGCTGCGCGGCCTGCGGCAATAGCGGCTATCGGGGACGCACTGGCATCCATGAACTGTTCGTGGTCGACGACCGCGTGCGCGCGTTGATCCATGAAGGACAGGGTGAGCCCGCGCTGCGCGAGGCGGCCCGGCGTGCCGGCATGCGGACCTTGCGGCAGGACGGCCAGCGCTGGGTCGACAGCGGGGTGACCACGCTGGAAGAGATCCTGCGCGTCACCGGCGACGATTGAGGCCTGCATGGCACTGTTCGACTACCAGGCTGCCAACGCGCAGGGCCGCATCGAGAAGGGTCAGCTGGATGCCGACAGCCCGCGCGGTGCGCGCCAGCTGCTGCGTGGGCGCGGGCTGACCCCTGTGCAGGTGAGTGCGGCGCGCAGTGCCGGCAGTGGTTGGGGGGCTCGCCGGTTGTCTGCCAGCGAGCTGGCCTGGGCCACGCGCCAGCTGGCCAGCCTGCTGGCCGCCAGCCTGCCGTTGGAAGGTGCTTTGAGTGCGGTGATCGAGCAGGCCGAGCGCCCGCATGTTGCGCAGGCGCTCACTGCAGTTCGCGCCGACGTGCGCGCAGGCCAGCGGCTGACCGTGGCGCTGGCCGCGCGGCCACGCGATTTTCCACCGATCTATCGGGCGCTGGTGGGGGCGGGTGAAGACTCCGGCGACCTGGCGCGAGTGATGGAGCGCCTGGCCGACTACATCGAAGAACGCAACGCGCTGCAGGCCAAGGTGCTGACCGCCTTCATCTACCCGGCGGCGATCAGCCTGGTGTCGGTGGCGATCGTGATCTTCCTGCTCAGCTACGTGGTGCCACAGGTGGTGACCGCGTTCGTGCAGGCGCGGCAGACGCTGCCGATGCTGACCCAGGTGATGCTGGCGGCCAGCGCCTTCGTGCGCAGCTGGGGCGTGTGGGTGGGGCTGGGCATCGCTGCGCTGGTGGTGGCGTGGCGGCTGGCGCTGCGCCGGCCAGAGCTGCGCCTGCGCTGGGATGCGCTGTTGCTGAGGGTGCCGATGATCGGGCGCTTCGTGTTGGGCGTGAACAGTGCGCGCTTCGCCTCGACGCTGGCGATCCTGCTCGATGCCGGCGTGCCGCTGCTGCGTGCGCTGGAGGCGGCACGACAGACGCTTGGCAATGCATTGCTGGCGCGCTGTGCCGATGACGTATCTGGGCGCGTGCGCGAAGGTGCCGCGCTTGGCTCTGCGCTGAAGGTACAGAAGGTGTATCCGCCGATCCTGGTGCACCTGGTGGCCAGTGGCGAAAAGACCGGTTCGCTGGCGCCGTTGCTGGATCGCGCTGCGCAGACGATCTCGCGGGAGATCGAGCGTCGCGCGATGGCGCTGACCGCGCTGCTGGAACCCACCATGATCCTGGTGATGGGCGGCGTGGTGCTGACGATCGTGCTGGCGGTGCTGATGCCGATCATGGAAATGAACCAACTGGTGCAGTAGATCCGCGCCATGCGTGGATGGATCACCGCGCCATGGGCGGCACATCCACGCATGGCGTGGATCTACTGACAGCTGGATTCCTCCACACAATCCTCCACACCTTTTTCTGATCTTCCAGAGGTTTCTTAAGCGGCCTGTCATCGGCGCGCACCAGCATAGCCACGTCGCCGCAGAGTGGGCTGGGAGGCCCTCGGCGGCAGCAGGCGTGTAGTGACCGTTCCTCCCTTGGCGTTTCCCTTCGCAGTAAACCCTTCAGGAGAAGATCATGAACAAGTACAAGACCCTGGCCGCGCTGGTTGCCACCGCGCTGCTGGCCACTGCCGGTGCCGCTTCGGCGCAGACTGTCACCGGCGGCGGCGCTTCGCTGCCGGCCGACCTCTACAAGGGTTCGTCCGACAGCATTCTGCCGGCGAACTTCACCTACGCCGTGACCGGTTCGGGCACCGGCAAGAAGGCCTTCCTGGAAAACAACTCGCTGCTGTTCTCGACCACCGGCACCGTGCACTTCGCCGGCAGCGATTCGGTGCTGAGCAACACCGAGCTGACCACCTACACCACCAACTTCAACCAGCCGACCAATGCCAACCGCTACGGCGCGCTGATCCAGGTGCCGTCGGTGGCCACCTCGGTCACCATCCCGTTCAACAAGGCCGGTTCTGCGGTGAACCTGAGCGTGGCGCAGATCTGCGGCGTGTTCTCGGGTGCGATCAGCGACTGGTCGACCATCGATGCCAACCGCAGCGGCCCGATCCAGGTCGTGTACCGCCCGGAAAGCAGCGGCACCAGCGAAATGTTCAGCCGCTTCCTGACCGCGGCCTGTGCCGCTGAGAACGCTGAAACCTCGAAGCTGGTGGGCGGCAAGTTCGCCATCAAGTCGACCTTCGCCGACCTGTACAAGCGCGATGCCAACGGCAACCTGCCGGCGTTCCTGGTGCCCGCCCCGGCTACCGGTGGCACCTCGCTGTACAACGCTGTCTACGCTGCTGAAGGACGTATCGGCTACGTTGGCCCGGACGTGATCCCGAACGTGACCGATGCGACCAAGGTCGCCAAGGTCAAGGGCTTCTCGCCGGACCAGGTGAGCGTGCAGGCCACCCTGGACACCGTCGCTCCGCCGACCGGCACCGCTGCCGAGGACCCCGCCAACTGGGTGCCGGTGTTCGGCAACCCGTCGGCCGGCTATCCGATCGCCGGCTACACCAACCTGGTAATCGGCCAGTGCTACAAGGATTCGAGCGTCGCCACCAGCCTGCGCGGCTTCCTGGCCCGCCACTATCCTGCGACCTACACCGTCGCGTATGAGAAGTCGATCACCGACCACGGCTTCATTCCGCTGACCAAGGCCTGGCGCGATGCGATCCGCAACCGTTTCGTGCTGGCCAGCAGCACTGCCGGCCTGAACAATCCCAGCACCTGCGCCGGCATCGGTCGTCCGCTGTAATCCGCAGCACTGGTTGAATCCTGCTTGACCCGACGCCGGCCCTTGGGCCGGCGTCGCCATTTCCGCGACGGTGCCGCCGCTGCAGCGTTTCGCTGTCGGCTTCGTGTCACGTGAACCGTCTATCAGTGGCAGGGCATGCGTTGCGCGTGTCTCCCCGATCGTCGCCGCAGCCGCGGCCCACCAGGTTGATGAGGTTCCGATGTCGCACCCGCTCCCGTCCGCTGTTCATCCGGCCGCGCCGATGCGCCGCAATCATCCGATGGCGTGGGCCATCGCGGTCGCCTTGGGCAGCATGGTGGCCCCGGCCAGCCAGGCGCAGCAGGCGTTCAGCCCGGGCTGGTTCGCTGAGCGGGGCGCGGCCCAGGGCAGCGCGGCACAGAGTGGCCGGATGCCCAACGGTGTGCCGATCCAGTTCCAGTTGCCGGCCCAGCAGCAGGATGCAGCACGGCAGAAGCTGCAGCAGTCGATCGACAACCTCGGCACGGCGGCGCAGGCGATTGCCCTGCAGCAGCGGCTGCAGGAACAGGCGCGGCAGGCGCGCCGCGAGGCTGGCTTCATCGTTGCCGATGGCCTCGGCAAGGATGGCCTGAGCGTCGACCAGAACCCGCTGACCCGCGGCTGGCTCAATGCGCGCGACGCAATCCAGTCGCAGGGCAGCGACGGGCGGGTGCAGGTTACGGTTGAGCAGACCGCGGACAAGGCGATCCTGAACTGGGAGACCTTCAATATCGGCGGCAACACCACGCTGAACTTCCTGCAGAACCCTGACTGGGCAGTCCTGAACCGCGTCAATGATCCGCAGGCGCGGCCCAGCCAGATCCTGGGCCAGCTGAAGGCCAATGGCACGGTGTTCGTGGCCAACCGCAACGGGGTGGTGTTCGGCAACAACAGCCAGGTCAATGTACGCAATCTGCTGGCGGCTGCAGCACGGATCAGCGATGCGCAGTTCCGTGACAACGGCCTGTACAGCCCCGACGCCAGCAGCAGCGCGCTCATCGATGCATTTGGCAAGGTGATGGTGGAGCAGGGTGCCCGCATCGCGACCCATGAGCCGACCAGCGCGACGCGCGGCGGTGGCTACGTGCTGCTGGCCGGGCACAGCGTGGAGAATGCTGGCCATATCGAAGCGCGCAAGGGCCAGGTGCAGCTCGCTGCCGGTGACAGTTTCGTGATCCGGCGCGGCGTGGGTACGGCGACCAATACGAGCTCCACCACCCGCGGCAATGAAATCGCGCCGCGCTTCGTCGCTGGCAGCACGGCGGGCAGCGTGCGCAACACCGGTCTGCTGCGCGCCCGCGAGGGTGACGTGACCCTGGCCGGGCGCAACGTCGAGCAGGCCGGTGTGGCCGTGGCCAGCACCACGCTAGCGCAGCGCGGCACCGTGCATCTTCTGGCTTCGGCCAGTGATGCCGGCAGCAGCGTCACGCTTGCCGATGGAGCCACCACGGCGGTGCTGGTCGAGGACGATGGCAAGGCCACGGTGCTGGATACGCAGCGCAACAGCCTCATCAAGGAGTCGGCAGAGCAGGACGCGATCCGCGCCGGCGCGCGCTCGGCAACCTTCGACAATCTGTCCCAGCACAATGATCGCCGGGACCAGTCGAGGGTGGAGATCGTCTCGGGTGGCAACATCCATTTCAGCGCGGATTCGCTGACGGTTGCCACGGGCGGCCAGATCATCGCCGACGCGGCAGCCCGCAGCTACGTAGACGACGCGTCACGCGTGGACGTGTCCGGCGCAGTGGGCGTACAGGTGTCGATGGAAAGCAACAATGTCCAGGTCAAGGTGCAGGGCAACGAACTGCGCGATGCCCTGGACAACCGCGATAGCGGCAAGCTGACCAGCAGCGAGGTCTGGGTCGACCGCCGCAGGCTGGTCCACGTTCCGGCCGGTACCGGGGGCTACGCGGGTGAGCGCTGGTACGCGGCGGGTGGCCTGCTGGAAGTGGGCGGCTATCTCGACAACCAGGGGCACTCGATCGGCGAATGGGCCGCGCAGGGAGGCACCGTCCTGCTGGGCGGCAGGGAAGTGATCACGCATGGCGGCTCACGCATCAACCTTGCCGGTGGCAGCCTGGATGTGCAGAGTGGCGTGATCCGGCAGAGTTGGGTGCGCGGCGTCGATGGCCAGGTCTACCGCCTTGATGACGCGCCGGCCGAGATGCTGTTCGATGGCCTGTACAGCGGCCATGAAGTAAAGCAGGAGCGTTGGGGCATCACCGAGACCTTCCGTGATCCGATTGTATTCGCGGCGCAGCGTGTCGATAACGGATACACGGTCGGCCGCGATGCAGGACGCCTGATCATCTCCGCACCGACCGCGGTGCTGGATGGAAAGGTTGAGACGGCTACCTTCCAGGGCGCGCAGCAGAACCGCAGGCCGGATACCGCGCTGGAGGGTTATGCGCAGGCGCAGACGGCGGTCGCGCGCAATGCGCAGCTGTACCTGGGGCGCTACGACGGCCAGGGCCGCAGCGGTGTGTTCGGCTCGGATGTGCGCCTGGATGACAAGGCTCGGACGAAGGCCGCGTGGTCGCTGCTGGCCCCGGTCAACGAGAAGCGGCGTGACACGGTGTGGCTGGATATCGCAGAGCTGAGTGCCCAGCAGTGGGGACGGATCGACCTGGCGACCGCCGATCGCATCCGCATCGACGGCAACCTCCGGCTTCAGGCAGGTGGACAGCTCAACCTGACCGGCAGCGAGGTGGAACTGGCAGGCGACATCGGCATTGCCGGCGGCCAGCTGTCGGCGGGCAACCTGCTGGATGTCCAGGGCCGGCCGACGGCGCTGCTGCACGATGGCCGCACGCGAACCGCCATCGCCGACGGCACGCGGATCGATCTCTCCGGTGAATGGAGCAACGCGACACTGGCGATGCCGCGCGACGCGAGCGGTGCCTGGACGGATGGCGGCCGCCTGAGCCTGAGCAACAGTCATGACGTGGTCGTGGGCGCCGAGGTAACGGTCGACGTCGAGGCCGGCGCCGCGTTGGACCTGCGTGGCAAGGGCCACATCGGCAAAGGTGGCAGCATCAGCCTGCAGGCGAACAGCAGCACGGTTACGACCGACGGCAGTGGCCGGGTGCAACTGGGCGAGGGGAGCCGGTTCAGTGGTCGAGGACAGGGCAGCGGTTCCTTCTCGCTGGGGACCGGTGGCCAGGTGCGGGTGGGGGACGCGGACCTGGCGGGCGCGTCGCTGCGACTGGACCCCAGCCTGTTCGGCAGTGGCTTTGCACAGTACGACATCAATGGCCACCAGGGCCTGGAAGTGACCGATGGCGCGCAACTGGTCGCAGCCATGCCAGGCCTGCGCCTGACCCAGGATGCGCGGATGGCAACGGATCGGGCGACCGCACTGGCGGCGTGGGATGCGCCGCTGTACAGCGCCGATCCGTCGAGCGGGCGCGTCAGCCAGCGCTCGGGTGCGAGCATCAGCCTGCGTTCGGACCGCAACAACGTGGGCGGTGACCTGCGGGTCGGCAAGGATGCACTGGTGGCGGTCGATCCAGGGCAGACGATCTCGCTGCTTGGTGCAGGCAACATCGATGTTGAAGGCACGCTGCGCGCGAAGGGCGGCCGCATCCTGATCGACGATGTGCGCCCGGAAAACGCGCTGTACGCCGGGCAGCGCACCGAACGCACCTGGCGTTTCGCCGAAGGCGCGCTGCTGGATGCCGATGCAGACGCGATTTCGCTGCCCGATTCCAGGGGCCGCCTGCGCGGGCAGGTGCGTGCAGGTGGACGCATCGAGATTGGCGGGGCGCTGGACTGGGAGACCACCGCATTCGTCGACAACCGACCACCGGAAGCCTTCGTGGTGGTCGAACGCGGTGCGCGCCTGCAGGCGCGGGGCGCGTCGGCCGAACTGGACATCGATGGCCAGGGCCGCGTGCGCGTGGACAGCGACGGCGGGCAAATCGTGCTGCGTTCGGCCAACGCGCTGTACCTGGAGGGCGGGATGGACGCGGCCGCCGGTGGTGCCGGCGCACGCGGGGGCACGCTTGGCCTGGCCTTTGGCGGGAGCATCCATGCACGTGGCGCCAGCGAGGAGGTACTGCGAGCGCGTGCGATCAGCCTCAGCCAGCACAGCGCACCGGCGCAGCCACTGCCGGCCGCATTGGAATATGGCCACGCCGCGTTGTCGGTCGAGCAGCTGCAGGCCGGCGGCTTCGACAACCTGTCCGTGTTCGGTGACATCCGCGCCGTCGGCGATGTCGACCTGCGCCTGGCCCAGAGCCTGCGCATCCACGGCCAGGGCACTTCTAGTCTGGGCATGGCCGTGGACGCCGTGCCGTCGTCGGCGTTGCGCCTGAGTGCGCCCTACGTCCGCCTGGCGCAGGCGCGCTGGCGCCAGCTGGCGGGCGAGAACCTGCTGGTCACGGCCGAGGTGGCCTCTGCGGCACCGGACCGGCATTCGCTGGCGGTGCAGGCCGAGCTGATCGACATCCGCGACGTCACCTGGCTGCCCGGGTTCGAACACGTGGCACTGGAAAGCCGCAGCGACGTGCGCCTGACCAACGGCATTGCCAGCAGTGGCAGTACCAGCGCGTTGATGACGGCCGGTTCGATGGACGTGACCGCTGCCCGCCTGTACCCCACCACAGGCGCGGTCGGCACGCTGGTGGCCGGCGCCTCGGCGCAGACCGTGCAGACCGCTGATTACTGGGCCGATCCGGATGCCGTGCTGCGCATCCACGGCACCGGTGCGGCCACGAAGCCGGCGCCGGAATCGGCGCTGGGTACGCTTCGCCTGGTGGCGGCCACGGTGCAGCAGGGCGGCAACGTACAGGCGCCGATGGGCACGCTGCAGCTGGGTGGCCTTATCCAGAACGGAACCGTCGGCAGCCGGGTGGAACTGCTGCCAGGCAGCGTAACCTCGACCAGTGGCGCCGGCTTGTCGCTGCCCTATGGTGGCACCGTCGATGGTGTCGACTGGCGGGTCGGTACGCGCAGCCTGGGTTCGCTGACGCCGGCCGGCATCTCCTCGATGGGGGTGACCTTGAAGGCGAATGAGATCGAGGTGGCGCCGGGGGCACTGCTGGACATGTCCGGCGGTGGTGAGTTGACCGGTGCCGCCTTTGTGTCAGGACGCGGTGGCTCTGTCGACGTGCTGCGAACGGCGTTGGCCGACGCCAATCCGCGCTATGAATTCAGTGCGTCGGGCAACCCGGTGTATGCGATCGTGCCGGGACGCGCCGGGACATTTGCCCCCAGCGGCGAGGAAGGATTCGCCGCACCGGCCGTGGGCCAGCAGATCACCGTGCCGGCGGGCGTGCCCGGCCTGGCGGCAGGCACCTACACGCTGATGCCGGCCAGCTATGCGCTGCAGCCCGGTGCATTCCGGGTTGAGCTGGGCGCCACCGGCACCTCGGGCATCGCGCAACCCATCGCGACCGGCACCGGCACCTGGCGCGTGTCCGGGCAGCAGCGCACGGCGCTGGGCGCGGCAATCTCGCCGTTGCTCACCGACATCCTGCTGACCCCGGCCGCAGTAGTACGCCGGCACTCGGGCTACAACGAAACCTCCTACAACAGCTTCGCGCAATCGGTGGCCGACCGCCGCGGCGAGTCGCGTGGCTGGCAGACCATCGATGCGCTCGGGTTGACCCTTGCGCTGGGCGAAGGCGCAGGTCGTGCAGACGCGCCTGCCATCCGCTTTGCCGGCACCGCGCGGTTCGGCGCCGCCACCGACAACGGGCGCGGCGGCACGCTGACAGCCACGTTGGCCAGCCCGGCGGTCGGTTCACTGGAGATCGTCGATGGCGGTGCGCAATCGCAGGCGCGTGATCGCGGTGCCACCTTCAGCGACGACGCGCTCAATGCCTTCCTGCCGGCGCGGATGATGATCGGCGGGCAGTTCAACCAGGAGGCCTCGCAGGTGGCGGTGACCGGCCAGGCGCGCAGCGTGGCGATCCGTTCCGGCGTCACCTTGAACGCACCGGAAGTGCTGGTGGCAGCGGCCTCCGGTGGCAGCGGCGTGCTGGTCGAGGCCGGTGCGACCCTCGATACACTGCCGTTCGCATCCGCCAACGCGAATGCCAGCGCGACCCTGCCTTACCAGGTCTCCGGCGGCCTGCTGGCGGTGTCCAACCAGCGCCTGAACCTGATCACCGGCACCACCGGGGTGGAGGCCGGTCCAGTGGCGATCGACATCGGGGGGTGCCAGACGGCGTGCGACGGCCAGACCCGGCTGGTTTCCGATGGCAGCATCGCGGTAGCGACCGATGGCACGCTGCAGATGCGCGACTCGGCCAGCTATGGCACCCGCCAGCTCGGCCTGAGCATGGCGGCGCTGAACCTCGGCAGTGCCGAAGCGATCGCCCAGGCCGCTGCGGCAGGTGCGCTGCCCAGTGGCATGACCATGAACCAGTCCGTGCTGCAGCAACTGCTGCGCGGCAATGATGCCATCGGCGCGCCGGCGCTGGACACGCTGAGCCTGGTCGCGCGGGACTCTGTCAACGTGTTCGGCAGCGTCGACCTGGACGCGCGCGACAGTGCTACCGGCCGCAGTGGCCTGCAGACGCTCGTGCTTGGTGCGCAGGCCATCCACGGCTACGGTGCTGCGACTGACCGGGCGCGCATCCTGGTGGACACGCTGGTCTGGGACGGCTCATTGGCGGCGAGCCAAGCGCCGGGCAGTGACGCGTCGGTGCCGCCGGCCGATCCGATGGTGGACCGGCTCGGCGCCGGGCAGCTGGACATCGTCACCCGCCAGCTGCAGCTGGGGCGGGCACCGTTCAGCCGCCCCAGCTCCGAGGTGCCGGCGAACCGGCAGGTCCTCGGATTCAGCGCGCTCAACCTGGGTGCTTCCGAGCGGCTGTCGTTCTCCGCGCAGGGTACGCTGGACGTGTTCCAGCAGCGTGGCGACTATCTGGCCGACAAGGGCTGGCAGTACAGCGGAGGCAGCCTCGGCATCGATACCCCCCTGTTGACCGCCGGTGCCGCCGCGCAGCTGCGCGTGCGCAGCGGCGGCGACTTCCGCCTGCAGGGTGGCGCCGGCAAGGCGGGTGGCGACGCACTGGGCAGTGAGCTGAGCATCGACGCCAATAGGATCGCGCTGGACAGCACGATCGCGCTGGCGTCAGGACGGCTGTCGGCGAACGCGCGCGAGGGCATCACACTTGGCAGCCTGGCGGCGCTGGACCTCGCCGGGCGCAAGGTCTCGCTGTACGACGTGGACAAGTTCAGCTGGGGCGGCGATGTCCTGCTGTCCAGCGACACGGGGGACATCCGCACCGATGCTGCCTCCCGCATCGATGTTTCCGCCCGCAACAACCGCGGCGGGCGCCTGACGGTCACCGCAATGGCCGGCCGAGCCGATCTGGCCGGTGATCTGCAGGGCGCCGCCAGTGGCCGCTATGACGCCGGTGGCACGCTGGTGCCGTACGACGGTGGCGAACTGGTGGTGCGGGCACGCCAGTTGCAGGATTTCGCCGGCCTGAACCAGCGACTGACCGCCGGCGGCGTTGTCGGGAGTCGCAGCTTCCAGATCGGCGAAGGCGATCTGCGGATCGGTGACGAAGTGAAGGCGCGCCGGGTCGACATCAGCGTCGATGCGGGCAGCCTGACCGTGGCCGGCCGCATCGATGCCAGCGGCGAGCAGGTCGGCAGCATCCGCCTGTACGCCCGCGATCAGTTGCAGGTGGACGGCACGCTGGACGCGCACGGTACCGGCCTGCGCGTGGACAGTCATGGCAAGATCATCGACAGTCCGAACCGGGCCACCATCACGCTGGGCAGCGCCGAAGGCGCCGTTGGTCTGGGCAGCGCGGCGCACCTGGACCTGCGTGCAGGCAGCGACGTTGCCGTCGGTGACGGCCCTGGACAGAACGACGGTTTGGCGCGGGGCTCGCTGAAGATTGATGTGCCGCGGCTGGGCAGCAACGACGCGGCGATTGCTGCAGCCAATGGCGTGCGCATCGATGGCGCGGCCGACATCCAGCTCAATGGTTTCCGCCGCTACGACGATGCGCCCCTGGCCAGCACCGCTGATGTGCGCGGCAACCGCGCGCAGCTGGTCACCCAGCAGTGGCTGGACCGGGTGGTCGATCCGCACAGCGTGGCGTGGATCGATGGTGCGCTGGGCAACCCGGACCTGCAGCAGCGCACGCGCGCGCTGGGCGACGTCCGCCTTCGTCCCGGCGTGCAGGTGCTGGCGCGGCGCAGCATCGCCAATCCGGAGGGCGATCTGACCATTTCCGGCGACATCGATCTGTCCGGCTACCGCTACGGCCCCGATGCCAACCGTGCCGATCCATCGCGGCGTGGCTTCGGCGAATCGGCCTCGCTGGTGCTGCGGGCCGAAGGCAACATCAACGTCTACGGCAGCATCAACGATGGGTTCGCACCGCCGCCGTCCACGCCGGATGAGGGTGGCTGGCAGCTGTATGAGGGTCGCAATGGCAGCGCGGGGCACACCCCCTTTGGCGGCGGCCTGGTGGTGCCGGTGGACGGAGTGAAGCTGCAGCCCGGCACCGAGTTCCAGGCCGGCACCCGCCTGAACTATGACGTGCCGGTCGAATCGGTAACGCTTCCGGTCGGTACCGTGCTGCCCGCGCCGATGGTGATCTCGCAGAGCCTGCGCCTGCCAGCGGGCACGGTGCTGGGTGCGGCGGTGACCACCGACTCCGGGCAGACGCTGGCGGCGGGCACCGTGCTGCAGGAGCCGCTGGTGTTGGCGGCCGGTGCGCGCCTGGGGGCCGGCTTCCGCCTGCGCAGTGCCGTACAGATGGCGGCACAGGAATGGCCCGCCGGCGCGATGCTGCCGGTTGCGTTGCGCCTGGCACGGGAAGTCGAGCTCAAGGTGGGCGCGTACATCCCATCGTTGACCAAGGTGGAGTTGCCCGGCAACGGGCCGGTGAATCTGCGGCCGGCCGATGCCGACGGCAACCAAGGGCGCAACTGGGCGCTGGCGCCGATGCTGGCCGAGGGCACCACCTCCTGGGACCTGACCGTGGTTGCCGGCGCCGATGCCGGGGCAGCCGATCCACGCAGCCGGCGCTGGGGCAGCGAAGGCAGCGTGGTACTGGCCGACACGCACCAGGGCTCGATCGGTACGGTCAAGACCGAAATCATCTGGGTGGGTGATCGTGCGTTGACTGAGCGGGCATCGCTGGACTGGATCGGCGACACCTCCTATGCGGGCCGTCCGATCGCGGAGCTGGCCGACATGTACGGCTTCACCGAAGATGAGTTCTGCGCGATGTCGGCCGACTACTGCGGCCCGGCCCCCCGCCAGGTGGCCGCGCAGGGCTCGCTGGATTTCTGGGGTGACGAGTCCTACGTGGGCACCCCTGCGAAGGACTTCGCGGCGATGTTCGGCATGACCGAAGACCAGTTCTGCAGCACCGCACCCAGCTACTGCGCCGGCGGTGGCACGCAGACCGAAGTGACCACCTACGGCAAGCGCGCGGGCACGCCGGCCTGGAGCGTGCTGCGCACCGGCAAGGGTGACCTGGAACTGCTCGCTGCCGGTGATGTCGTGATGAAGTCCGGCTTCGGTGTGTACACGGCGGGCACTCCCACCACGCTGGGCGAGGGCCGCGACGCTGCCTTCAATTCGCCCCGTGCAGCAGCCCCCAGGAACACCGCACTGCTGGGTCCGAACCTGGTGCCGGGCAGCTATGATGCTGCGTTGGCCGGCTACCGGGCCTGGTATCCCGATCATGGTGGCAACCTGCGCGTCGAAGCCGGGCGCGATATCGTCGGTGACGTCTGGACCGGGCGCGCAGAGTCGGGCACCAGCGAGCGCGACTGGGCGCTGTACTCCAGTGCCGCGGTCGGCAATTGGCTGTGGCGGCAGGGAACCGGCAGCACCACCGGCGTGGAGCCGGTGCCGACCAGCTGGTGGGTGAACTTTGGCGCCTACACCAACGTGTCCGCTGCTGCTGGCGCCTCTCCGCGGATGGTCGGCTTCACCGGCTTCGGCACATTGGGCGGCGGCAACCTGACGCTGGAGGCCGGGCGTGACGCCGGCGTGCGCGATGCGATAGGTGACGCGCTGGACTCGATGATCGCACCGCGCTCGGGAGCGATCATCGCGGCGGTGGGATCGACCGGCCGTGTCAGCGATGGCCAGCTGCACCTGACCGGCGGCGGCGACCTGCAACTGCGTATCGGTGGCGCACTGAATCCGAATCTGCGGGCGACGTTCTCCAGCCTCAATGCCTCCAGGGCGGGACAGAATCTCGACCTCAACGGTACCTTCAGCAATCTGCGTGGCAGCCTGCAGCTGGATGCGGGGCGCCTCGGTGCAATGGGCGTCACCCTGGAAAGCTACGCGACGCTGGGTCAGCAGCGCGCGGCAGACCTGTTTGCGCCCGACGCCGCCCGCGCGATGGGCGGGCCGGTACTGGTGCTGGGCGACGCTGCCGCGCAGCTGCAGGCACGGGGCGATGTGGTGCTCGGCGGCGTCGCCGATGCAGGCCGGGTTCCGCTGGCCAACTACAGCACAGTGCTGCAGGATGATGGCGCGCGCGCTGCAGGCAGCACGTGGTTCTCCCTGTGGACGGCCAACACGGCCGTGGATCTGTTCAGTGCCGGTGGCGACCTTGCGCCGGGCCTCGCCGGGCCGGAAAACGTGACGGGCAGCAATCTGTGGCCGGAGCGGGTCCCGCTTGTTGTGGGCGGCGGCGAGGATCTGCTGAATTACTGGCTCTATCCTTCGCGCTTCAGTGCCATTGCTGCGCAGGGCGACATCAAGCTGGACCGGATCAGCACCACGCCGGGGACGCAGGATGTGATCCTGCTGGCCCCCTCAGCGACGGGACGGCTGGACGTCCTGGCCGGTGGCAGCATCTTCGCCCAGCGCGGCGCTACCCAGATCGCGCGCTCCGGTGCGGATGCGCGCCTGCCGGGACCATTCGACCCCGCATTCCTGGCCCAGCAGGGGGATTCAGGCGGTAATGTGACCCGCTCGCGGCACAACCTGTCGGTCGACGGCAACACCGCCTCGCCGGAGGCGTCGCTTCCGCTGTTCGCGTTCGGTCCGAATACCCCGCTGTCCACAGTGTCTGCGGCACTGGCGCCGAGCCGTTTCTACGCGGTGCAGGGCGACATCATTGGTCTGGCCACCGGCGCCCAGCGCACGCTGAATGTCAACGCGGGACAGCGCACGCAGCTGAACTGGTTCGAGGCCGCCGGCGCCGTGCAACTGCGGGCAGGCCGTGACATCCTCGGGGTGTCGATGACCGCGTTGAACACCACGCCCACCGATATCACGGTGGCGGCGGCGGGCCGCGACATCGTGCATCTGAACGCGACCATCGCCGGCCCCGGCAATGCCGAGATCAGTGCCGGCCGCCAGCTGCGCCAGGAGGATGCAGGCAGCATCGTCAGCCTCGGTGGCATCGTGCAGGGCGACACCCGTCCCGGCGCCAGCATCGCGCTGACGGCCGGCAACCAGCAGATCGATTTCGCGGCCCTGCGTACTCGCTATCTGGACCCCGGCAACCTTGCCGATCCCGCGCAATCGCTTGCGTCGCAGCCGGGCAAGGCAGTCAAGGTGTACGACCAGGAACTTAAGCAGTGGCTGCAGCAACGCTTCGGCGTGGCTGCCGACGGCGACGGGGCGCTGGCCGCGTTCGATGCGCTGCCGCAGGAACAGCAGCGCATCTTCCTGCGCCAGATCTATTACGCCGAGTTGCGCGAAGGTGGACGTGAGTATACCGATGCAGAAGGGCCCCGCTTCGGCTCCTACCTACGTGGACGCGAAGCCATTGCTACGCTGATGCCGGACAAGGGGGGGACCGGAGCGATGATCGACCGCACCGGCGATATCGTGATGTACGGTGGCTCCGGCGTGCGCACCGAGGCGGGTGGCAACATCGAGCTGATGGCGCCGGGAGGGCAGATCGTGATCGGTGTGCAGGGCGTGGTGCCACCGGCCAGTGCCGGACTGGTGACCCAAGGGCAAGGTGATATCCGGCTGTTCAGCCAGGACAGCGTGCTGCTGGGCCTGTCGCGGGTGATGACCACGTTCGGAGGCGACATCCTGGCGTGGTCGGAGCAGGGTGACATCAATGCCGGTCGTGGTTCGCAGACCACGTTGTTGTACACGCCACCGCGCCGCGTCTATGACGGCTGGGGCAATGTGATCCTGTCGCCACAGGCTCCCGCCAGTGGCGCAGGCATCGCAACGTTGAACCCCATTGCCGAAGTGCCCCCGGGCGACGTCGACCTGATCGCGCCGCTGGGCACCATCGACGCGGGCGAAGCGGGTATCCGTGTCTCCGGCAACATCAACCTGGCCGCACTGCAGGTGCTGAACGCGGCCAACATCCAGGTGCAGGGCGAGAGCAAGGGCCTGCCGGTGCTGGCATCGGTCAACGTCAATGCGCTGGCCTCGGCCAGTGCGGCAGCGAACAGCGCCAGCCAGGCGGCACAGGATGTGATGCGCAAGAGCCAGGACGACGCACGGCGCAACCAGCCGTCGGTGATCAGCGTGCAGATCCTCGGCTTCGGCAGCGGCACCAGCAGCATCAATCCGCCGGCGCGTGGCAACACGGCCAACAGCGGCTATGACGCCAACAGTGCCTTCCAGTTCCCGCAGGCCAGCCGCGACGAGGGCACACAGCGCCGCTAGGTGCCGACCTTGGTCGGCACACATTGCTGCCGATCGCGCTCGGCAGTAGATCCACGCCATGCGTGGATGCGACCGGGCCGGAAGAACGAACAGCATCGGGCCAGCCGCCACGGAGCGGTGGCGGCCCCAGCCAGGACGGCACGGAGGGCAGGGAGCGGCCATCAGCGGTGAGGACCACCGACACAGCGCCGCCGGGTGCAGGAGAGCACCCGGCGGCAGGCGGGGGGATCCATGCAATGCGCGGATTCCGGAGCCAACAACAATGCCGACCAACGGTCGGCACCCACCAAGGCACGGTCGGCGCCCAGATCCACGCCGTGCGTGGATGCTTTGCCTGGGAAGAATCCTAAAGCTCCAGCACCCGCCGGTAACTCAGCGGCCCACGCCCATCGCGCAGGCCCAACCGCAGTTCAAGTCCGGTGGCCGGCAGCACCTCGCCCTCGCTCGGCAACACGGCCCATCCCGTTCCTGGCTGCCAGGCCCGCACCTCGAACCGCTGCACCTCGCGCGCCACAGCGATGCCATTCGACAGTTCCGGCGCCGGCAATGGGTACCGGTCCGTAGCCGCACCACTGGCCCGCCACAGCGTGCTGCCCTGGCGCCACCAGCGTACCCGTTGCCAGTGCAGTCCATCACTGCCGACACTGCGGGTGATCTCCAGGGCGAAGCTCCCATCCGGATGCCGCTCGCTTACCAGCGAAGGAGGCAGCAGCCGCTGCGGTTGATCGGCCGGGCGCACTGCACCATTCATCAGCGCATCGTCGGTACGCATCTCGATATCGCGCTGGAACTGCTGAAGCACGCGCAGCGCAGTCGTGGTTTCCGCATCAGCCTGGCGCAGACGCTGGTCGCTGTTGGCCACGCTGTCGAGCGCCCGCCAGCAGATCAGTGCCAGTACGCCCATGATGGTGATCGCAATCATCACCTCGATCAGGGTGAAACCGCGCACGGCTCGCGTCATTGCGCGGCCGTCCATGGCAACTGCATCCGCGCCAGCGACTGCCGGGGAGCATCCTCGGCAACCACACTCAGTTCCAGCTGCGGCTGGCCGTCGCTGCCCGTGCCCAGATGCTGAAGCACCAGGAAGCTGCCGCGCCCCTGCACACAGCGCTGCCGGGCATCCTGCGGCGCCTGTCCGCTCAGGCGCAGTTCCTGCCAGCGATCCTGCGCGCACAACAGTGCCAGGCGACGGTCACGCAGCCGTGACTGGTCGTCGGTCGCCACTGCCACCGAGCGCATCATCGCCGCCAGTGCAATCGATACGATCGCCAATGCGATCAGCACTTCGATCAGGGTGAATCCGCGCGCCGCCTGCTTCATTGCACGACCTGCAACTGTCCGCTGCCATCATCACGAAGACGCAGTTTGCGACCCTCCAGCGACAATCCAAGCTCCCAGGAGATACCGATCCACTCCGGGCTCAGCTCAATGGGGTTGGCGGGCTGCACCGCAATGCCCGTTGCCTGCCACTTCTGCGGACGCAGCAGATCGTCGTGTTCAACGGTCACCCAGCGGCTGCCTTCGCGGCGGCTGAATCGATAGCCGTTGGCGTCGGCCTGCCAACGCAGGGGGCGGCCATCGATGCGCGCCTCATCGCGTGCCACCTGCAGGCGCTGCGCCAATCTCTCGGCCTCCTGTCGCAGCTGCCGACCCGGATCAAGCAGGCTGCCCAGGCCCAGCCCGATTCCGGCCGTGCAGATGCCGATGATCACCAGCACCACCATCAGTTCCAGCAGGGTGAAACCACGCGGCACGCGGTGCATCGACGTTGCCTCCTGTCCGGGTCGATAGCTGCCAGCGTAGGCCCGCATGATGAAACAAAAGCGTCAGCCACAGCTGCTAGCGTAGGCGAACACGAACGTGGCGGTGGTGCGGAACATGGATGGCAGGCGCTGGGATCGCAATCGCATACTGACCCTGCTGGCGGCGACGCTGCTGCTGGCCGTGGTGGCCTATTGGAGTGTCACCCTGTCAGCGGTGGCGCCAGCGGCCGCGGCCAGCGAGGCGAAGGCCGTGGCGCCGGTACGGCCGATGTTCGATGCAGTGGCCAGCCTGCCGCTGGTGCGGCTGTTGTCCCCCGGTGCAGTGCAGACCGAGGTGGTGGTGCTGGGCGTGATGGCCGGTGACCATGCGCCATTGGCCCTGCTCTCGGTGGATGGACGCCCGGCGGAAGCGTATGCGCCCGGCCAACGGCTCGGACCTTGCACCGTGCTGGCCAGCATCAGTGCCAGCGCGGTGGAACTGAACCAGGCCGGGCAATCGCGCAGCTTGCCGGTGCCTGAGCTGCCGCCGGTGCCGACCGATGGCATCGTGCCGGCCGCACTGTAGAGCCGAGCCTACGCTCGGCTGCGCCTGGAAGAACAGTCGAGCATGGCTCGACGCTACAAAACCCTGCCGAGCTTGGGCTTGGAACCGCGGCTGCGCAGGCTCAGCGCGCCGGGCGCTGCGGTACCACCGAACGACCAAAGGCGTCGCCCATGCGCTGTCGTGTGCCTTCCAGGTTGTACTGCATCAGCTGGTTTCCGGGCTGCCGCATCAGGCGTTCGGCCTCCGGTAGCGCCGGTGATTTCGCTGCTTTCGATGCCGGCGCAAGTTTGCGCTGCAGGCAGTCCCAGGCCGGAATGCGCTCGCCGTTGACCTGTACTTCGATGCAGGGCGCGGCGTCTTCCTGCTTCTTCGCCTCGCCGGCGCGAAGCGGGGCCAACACCAGCAGCAACGCAAGGGTGAGGGCAGCGCGCAGCTCCATTATCAATGATTCACGCATCTCGAATCTCCCGCAGCAATCGACGTTCTGCAATGAAGACGTGTGGCGAAGGCAGGGTCCGCCTGCGTGCGTTGCGGCGCTGTCAAAAGATGACAGTGCTGTCACAAAACTGTTGGCGGTTTTGACGCGACGTACACGTCCTGTTGGTAGACCCACGCGCCGCTCCCTGGCCACTCCCTTCGATACGACGCGATGCCTTCGATGAATCCTGTTCCGTGCCGAGCCGTCCGCCTTCCCTTGCGCCTGCATCCACTGGTGCTGGCCCTGGCCGCGATGCCGCTGCCATTGTTCGCGCAGGAGGCGGCGCCTGCGCCCAGCGTGAACATCAATGAATACATCGTGCGCGGCAATACCGTGCTCGATCCGCGCCAGATCGAGCGCGCGGTCGAGCCCTTCCTCGGCCCGGGAAAGACCCTGGCCGATGTCGAGAAGGCACGCGATGCCGTCAGTGCGCTGTACCAGCAGGCGGGCTACCAGTCGGTCTACGTGGAGCTGCCCGAGCAGCAGGTCAGTGGAGGCGTGGTGTTGCTGAAGGTACAGCAGACACCGATCGGCCAGCTGCGGGTCGTGGGGACGAAGCACGAATCGCCCGAGCGCATCCGCGAACGCGTGCCGGCACTGGCGGAAGGCAAGGTGCCGGACTTCGACCAGGCCCAGAAAGAACTGACCGCGCTGAATGAGGGCGGACGACGCCAGGTGATGCCGCTGGTGCGCGAAGGCCAGGTGCCGGGCACGATGGATGTGGACCTGCAGGTCGAAGAGAAGTCGCCGTGGCGTGCCAGCGCGTCACTCAACAACGACCACAGCGCCGACACCGAGAAGCTGCGCCTGAGTGCATCGCTGGCCTACGACAACCTGTGGAAGCGCGGGCACAGCGCCAACATCGGCGTGTATCTGTCACCGGAAGACACCAAACAGGCCAAGGTGTTCTCGGCCTCGTACACGATGCCGTTTGAAGGTACCCCATGGAGCCTGGAAGCGTCTGGCTACAAGTCCGACAGCCGCGTGTTGAATGCCGGCGGGCAGGTCGGTACCGGCACCGGTACCAATGTGATCGGCAACGGCCATTCGATCGGCCTCAAGCTCAACTACCGCCTGGCCGGCAGCAGCCAGTGGTGGCGCCAGCTCAGCCTCGGTGTGGATTTCAAGGACACCGAGGAAGACACGCAGATGGGCAAGGACAGCCTGAAGACACCGCTGAAGTACGCGCCGATCACCCTGGCCTTCGTCGGCGTGCGCCAGGGCGAGCAGGATCAGCTGAGCATCAATACCCAGCTGGTGGCCGGTACCCGCCGCCTGTTCGGTTACGGCAGTGATGCCACCGCGTTCGGGCAGAAGCGCTACTGGGCCGACCCGAGCTTCGTGGCCTTCAAGGCTGACGTGGCCAACACCCACACCTTCAGCAATGACTGGCAGTGGTATGCGCGTGGCTCGCTGCAGGCAACCGATGCGCCGCTGGTGTCGGCCGAGCAGTTCGCCGCCGGTGGCATGTACACCGTGCGTGGCTACCTGTCGGCCGAGGCGATCGGCGACTACGGCGGCCTGGCCAGCCTGGAATGGCGCACGCCTGCGTGGTCGCTGTGGAGCGGCACCGACCTGCGTGTCTACAGCTTTGCCGACGCGGCCTACCTGCGCCTGCGCCAGCCGCTGCCTGAGCAGCGTGACAAGTACAACCTGGCCTCGGTGGGCCTGGGCGCGCAGCTGCGCCTGGGCGAACACCTGCAACTGCGCCTGGACTACGCCTGGCCCTATGCCGACGGCCCGGTCACGCGCAAGGACGATCCGCGCCTGCATTTCAACATCAGCACCAGTTACTGACCCTTCCCTTGAACATGCGTTCTCCGGAGACCCTTCGCATGGACCGTTTGCTTTCCCGAGTGTTGTTGCTGCTGGCCGCGCTGGTTGCGCTGCCGGCCGCTGCGGCCGATGCCAATTGGTGGCAGGCCGAATGGAAGTACCGCAAGCCGATCACCGTCGACGCCGGCCCGCAGGGCGCGGGCCTGGCCGGTGACCCGGGCCGCACGCCGCTGCTGCTGCGCCTGCATACCGGCAACTTCGGTTTCGACGGCACCCAGGACGCGGGCAACGATCTGCGCTTCGTCTCGGGTGATGGCCGCACCGTGCTGGCCCACCAGATCGAGCAGTTCGATCCCAAGCTGGGCCTGGCCCTGGTCTGGGTGGACGTGCCGGCGATCAGCGCTGCGGCAGCGCAGACGATCTGGATGTATTACGGCAACGAGAAGGCCCCTGCCAGCGGCAATGGCCAGCAGGTGTTCGACCCGGACTACACGCTGGTTTACCACTTCGCCGAGGCCAATGCGCCGGCCCGCGACACCACCGCTTATGGCAACAATGCCGGTGCCGTGGCGCCCCCTTCGGAAGGCTCGGTGATCGGCCGCGGCGTTCAGCTGGGCGCAGGCCCGCTGCCGCTGCCGGCCAGCGCATCGCTCGCACAGGAGGGGGGCGCGCCGCTCACCGTTTCAGCTTGGATCAAGCCGGGCAGCAACAATGCGGCTCAGGCGATCTACGCGCGTCGCGACGGCGCGTCCGAGCTGATGCTGGGCATCGAGAACCGTGTGCCGTTCGTGCAGCTCAATGGCCAGCGCAGCACGCCGGCGCAGCCGATTCCGGAAGGGCAGTGGGCCCATGTTGCACTGACTGCAGAGAAGGGTGCTTTGCAGCTGTACCTCAATGGGCGCGTAGTTGCCCAGCTGAGCGGCGAGCTGCCGGCGCTGACCACTGCGCCGGTGGTCGGCGCCGATGCGCCGGGCGCGGTGCAGCCGCTCGCCAATTTCGAGGGCGCGCTGGATGAGCTGCGTATCTCGCGCGTGGCACGCCCGGCGGCACTGCTGCTGGCCGATGCCACCGCACAGGGCGCCGACTCGCGCCTGATCAGTTATGGCGCCGACGAGCAGTCGGCCGGGCAGAGCCACTTCGCCTTCATCCTCAAGGCGATGCCGTTCGACGCCTGGGTGGTGGTCGCCATCCTCGGCCTGATGATGCTGCTGTCGTGGGCGATCATGATTGCCAAGGGACGCCACTTCGGCCGTACCAGCAAGGCCAATGCGGTGTTCATCGAGAGCTTCGGCAAGCTGTCCGGCGTGCCGCTGCGCACCCTGTCCGACATGGACCGCCAGGGAAAGGCACCGACCGCGATGCATGACGGTTCGTTGTGGCGCATCTACCAGGTGGCCATCGATGAAATGCAGCAGCGCCACCAGCGCGACGGCAACAGTGGTTACCTCAGTGGCGCCACCATTGCGGCGATCCGCGCCTCGATGGATGCGGTCATGGTGCGCGAGCAGGAGGCGATGGCGCGGCGCATGAACTGGCTGTCGACCACCATCGAAGGCGCGCCGTACGTGGGCCTGTTCGGTACCGTGATCGGCATCATGCTGGTGTTCGTGGTGGCGGCGATGGCCGGTGCGGTGGACATCAACTCGGTGGCACCGGGCATGGCCGCGGCGCTGCTGTGTACCGCAGCCGGCCTCGGCGTCGCGATCCCGGCGCTGTTCGGCTACAACTACCTGGGCGCACGCGCCGAGGCGATCGGCGCGGACATGGCGGTGTTCATCGACGAGTTCGCCGCACGCCTGGCCGAAGAGCAGGACGGGCGCGGCCCGGCCGCGGTCCAGGGCTGAGGGGCGCGCCATGGGCCATAAGGCGAAGTTCGGCATCAAGAAGCGCGAGAAGGGCATCAACGTGACGCCCTTCGTCGACGTGCTGCTGGTGGTGCTGGTGATCTTCATCCTGACCAGCAACGCCTCCATCCCCGGCATCGAGGTCAACCTTCCGAAGGCCAGCAACAGCGTCGCGCTGGAGAAGCCGAAGACCAAGGCGATCACCATCGACCCCAGCGGCCAGGTGTTCCTGGATGCCTACCCGGTGACGATGGCCGAGCTGGAAGACCGGCTGCGCACCGAGCGCGCGACCACGCCGGATTTCCCGGTGATCGTGCGCGGTGATGCGCAGGTGCAGTACGCCCGCGTGGTCGAGGTGCTGGACCTGCTGCGACGGCTGGAGCTGGCCCAGGTCGGCCTGGTCACCGGCAAGGCGCAGGGCTGAGGCATGACGGCCCATCAACCCCCTCGGCCGGAGCCCGGCATGCGCGGTCGCCAGTTGCTGGTGACCGTCGCGCTGGTGCTGGCCGCGTTGCTTGTGCTCGGCATCGCCGTGTGGTGGATGCTGTTCAAGGACACCGCCAGCACCCGCCGGCCGGTGGTGCAGCCACCGATGCTGGCGCTGCCACCACCCCCTCCGCCGCCTCCGCCGCCGCCGGAAAAGCCGCCGGAACCGGAGACGCCGCCGGAAGAGACCATTCCCGAGCCGGAGCCGCTGGATCAGCCGACGCCGGCGGAAGAGCCGACGCCGACCCCGGACAACGCCGACCCGGTAACGATGAATGCCGATGCGCAGGCCGGTGGCGACAACTTCGGCATCCAGTCCGGCAGTGGCGGCGGTTCGTCCGGCGTCGGCCGTGGCGGCGCCGGCAATGCCACCTATGGGCGCTACCTCGGCTATCTGATGCAGCAGGCGATCTCGCGCGACGACAAGGTCAAGCGCCTGGCGTTCCAGCTGCAGGTGAATGTGTGGCTGTCCAACGATGGCCGCCTGGAAAAGGTCGAGCTGGTGCGCGGCAGTGGCAACGAGGAGGCCGACGCGGCCGTGCTCGATGCGCTGCGACGCATCGGCAAGGTCGACCAGGCACCGCCGCCGTCGCTCGATTTCCCCGCCCGCGTGCTGATCCAGGGCCGCCGGCCCGGGGCCTGACTCCGACTTCCGTGATTTCCCTTCTTTCGATGAGAACCGTGATGAACGACCACGTCCGCGCACGAACCGACTCCCGCTGCCCGCGGCCGGCCCGACGGGCGCTGCTGTGCTGCGCCGTGCTGCTCAGCCTGGCCGCCCCGGCCGGCGCGATGGCTGCCGAAACCACCATGGTCAAGCTGATCAAGGGCCTGATCGCCAGCGGTGCGCTGAAGCCCGAAGACGGCCAGGCATTATTGGTGCAGGCCGAGGCTGAAGCAGCCGCCGCATCGCGCACCGCGGCCACCGCAGCTTCGGCCGCCAGCGGTGGTGTGGCCCTGGAAGCCGGCGACGTGCGCGTGCCCTACGTGCCGCAGAGCGTGCGCGACGGCATTCGTAACGAAGTGCGCCAGGACGTGATGGCGCAGGCCAAGTCCGAGGGCTGGGCGGCACCGAACGAAGTGGCCGAGTGGACCAAACGCATCAAGGTTACCGGTGACATGCGTGTGCGCAGCGAGTCGCGCTTCTACTCCGAGCGCAACAGCGACATCGTGAGCAACTGGGCGTCGATCAACTCCGGCAACGGCTTCGACACCAACACCAATACCAACCTGCAGTTGCCGCCGTTGCTGAACACCCGACAGGACCGTCGCAACCTGTGGCGCATCCGTGCCCGCCTGGGCATCGAGGCAACCATCGGCCAGCACACCACGGCCGGCGTGCGCCTGGCCAGCGGCAGCAGCAACGGCCCGGTGTCCACCACCGAGCAGCTGGGCGGTGGCCTGAGCAAGAAGGACGTGTGGCTGGACCAGGCCTGGCTGGCCTACAGCCCGGCCGACTGGGTGACGGTGCGCGGCGGTCGCTTCGGCAATCCGTTCTGGACCAGCGACACGCTGTTCTCCAACGACCTCAACTTCGATGGCCTGGCCGCCAACCTGCAGTACGACTTCGACGGCGGTGACCTCGGCCTGTTCGGCAATCTGGCGGTGGTACCGCTGGAGTACACCTCCGACAGTGCACCCAGCCAGAGTCGGGTCAAGACCCCGAACGAAAACAAGTGGCTGTCCGGTGCACAGGTGGGCGTGAACTGGCGCTTCAACGACGACAATGCGCTGCGTGCCGCGTTGGGCTACTACGACTTCAAGAACATCAGCGGCCGCCTGTCCTCACCGTGCGCCCTGTACGCGGGTGCGGTGGGCTGTGACACAGACTGGTCGCGTCCGGCGTTCATGCAGAAGGGCAACACCCTGATGCTGATCCGCGACATCGCGCGCAATCCGCTGGACCCGGCCAATACGCCCACCCCGCAGTACGTCGGCCTGGCCTCGGCCTTCCGCCTGGCCACGCTGAACCTGCGCTGGGACACGCAGCTGGCACAGGGCATCGGTCTGCGCCTGGACGGCGATTACATCCGCAACATGGCCTACGACAAGCAGGCCATGTTCAGCCGCGCCAACAACGGCATCGTCAACAACTATGGCGCCGGTGGCACCGCCAGCATCGATACCTTCCGCAGCGGTGACACGGCGTGGATGGTGCAGGCCACCTTCGGTGCGACCGAGCTGAAGGAGAAGGGCCAGTGGCAGGCGCTGCTGGGCTACAAGCACATCGAGGCCGATGCGCTGCCCGACGCCTACAACGATCCGAATTTCCACCTCGGTGGCACCAACGCCCGCGGCTACTACGTGGGCGGTGCCTACGCGCTGGACGCGCGCAGCTGGATCAGCGGCAAGTGGATGGCGGCCAAGGAAGTGTCTGGCGCGCCGCTGTCGATCGACGTGTTCCAGCTGGAGTTCAATACCGGATTCTGAGTGGCGGCGTGATGCGGATCACGTAGTGCGTGGCGGGGGCGCAGCGATGCGCCCGTCTAAGGAAAGGAGACCACGCGTTGTTCAAAAGGAGGAGTGGATGAGCCGTCGCAAGCTGTTCGAGAGTCCCGAACCGTCCAGCCAGGTGCTGGGTGTTGGACCGGCCTATGTTTCAGTGGAGGGCCTGCGCCAGCACCTGGCCGAGTTCCTGCTGTATGCGGGCCGGCCGGTGGTGATCATGCGCGGTCGCAGCGAAGTGGGCTATTTCCTGCCGGCGCGCTGCTGGCGCCAGCGCGACGATGATCCGCTGGCGGCCGCCGCCGCCGACCAGCTGCTGGATGCGGCCGGCTTCCAGGCCGAAGACATCCAGCAGGTGGAGCAGGAATTCAACGCGATGCGCCAGCGCACCGTGCTGCATTCACGGCGCTGAGCGGAATGTAGAGCCGAGCCCACGCTCGGCTGCATGCTGCGGAGCCGAGCATGGGCTCGGCTCTACAGTAGATCCACGCCAGGCGTGGATGGGGTTACGCTGCAGCCCCACGCTCACTGGTGATCCGCGCACCCTCACGCATCACCAGCGTGACCGGGGTCTTCTCCACCACCTCCAGCAAACGCTGCCACTGCGCATCGCTCAGCTCGGCGCTGGCATGCAGCACGCGGTGCACATGGAAGCGTCCGTCCGCGTCACGCTCCGAGCGCAGCTCGGCATGGAACTCGCCCAGTTCCCAGCCCTTGCGCTGCGCATACATGCGCAGGGTGATGGCGGTACATGCCGCCAGCGAGGCCAGGTACAGGTCGAATGGTGCGAAGCCCTTGCCCTGGCCACCCAGCGAGGCGGGCTCGTCCGCATCCACATCGAAGCTGCCATTGCTGACGTGATGCAGGTAGTTGTCGGCGGTCGAAACAATGCGTGCGTAGGCCATCAGGTTCTCCATCTGCCTGTAGAGTCGAGCCATGCTCGACTGCTTCAAAAGGCGGCGCAGGCCATGAACCCGCGCCGCCACGTAATCACTCGGTACGATCGTACGAGAACTGGATGCCCGCCGTACCACCGGTTTCAATGAAGAGGTTCATGAAGGCCGGCACCGTTTCCGAGCGGGCCCAGTCGCGCTGCAGCTCACAGAACAGCTGCGGCACGCTGATCAGCTGGCCACCGGCCTGTTCGATGCGGCGCAGCGCGGCATCGTGCGCGGCCAGCGAGGTGCCGCCGACGGCGTCGACCACCACATACACCTCATAGCCTTCCTTCAACGCATCCAAGGCCGGGAAAGTCAGGCACGCCTCGGTCCACAGCGCGGTCATGATCAGCTTGCGGCGGCCGGTGGCTTCCACCGCCTTGCGGAACTCGACGTCCTCCCAGGAATTGATGGTGGTGCGATCGTAGGTAGGGTAGTCGCCCAGAACCTTGCGCAGCTGTGGAATCGGCGGCTTGTTCAGGCCGGTCTTGACGTTCACCGTTGAATGCACGATCGGCAGCCCGTAGGCCACCGCGGCCCTGGCGGTGCCGACGATGTTGTTGATCAGCAATTGGCGGTCCATCGAGGCGATGGAGTTCACCTGCACTGGCTGGTAGTCGATGATGATGAAGGCGGAATTCTGCGGGGTCAGCAGGTGGTCGCTGGCTGGGTCGCGGATCGGTTCACTGGACATGGGGGGTCTCCTGTTCGAGGGCGTGCCGGCGATCGGCCGGCACCGGGGGCAGCTCAGCTGCGCTGCGAATCCAGCTGTTCATGGTTCTTCTGCACGTCCTGGGCCTTCAGGTAGCTTTCGATCAGCAGCTGGTAGTTCGGGAAGATCTTCGTGTAGACCTCGGCCCACTGCTGGGCATCGTCGCGGTTCCAGCTGCGCTGGATCTCCGAGGCGACCGCGGCAGTGTCCATCGGCACCACGCCGGCCTGCACCACGCGGGCCAGGGTGATCTCCTCGGCCATCTTCGAGTAGGTGCCCGACGCGTCGATGACCGCGAACACCTGGTAGCCATCGGCGACGGCGGCGATCGACGGGAAGGCCATGCACACGCTGGTGATGGTGCCGGCAATGATCAGCTGCCTGCGGCCGGTGGCCTTCACCGCAGCAACGAATTCCGGGTTGTCCCAGGCGTTGATCTCACCTTTGCGCGCCACGTACTGGGCATGCGGGGCGGCGTCGTGGATCTCCGGGATCAGCGGGCCGTTCGGCCCCTGCGGAACCGAGGCGGTGGTGATCACCGGCATCTTTGCCAGCGTGGCCATCTTCGCCAGCGCGGTGGCGTGGGCACGCACGCTGGTGAACGGCATGTCACCGATGGTCTGGAACAGGCCACTCTGGTGGTCGATCAGCAGCATCGCGGCATTGTCCGGATCGATCACCGGGCGGGCACCGTTGAAGTTGGCGGGGGTACTCATGGTCAGTCTCCTGGAAAAAGTGGGCGATGGCCCGGAGGGTGCGGCGGGCCAGTGCCCGCCGCCTTGAGACGATCAGTGCGCGATCTGGCCGAAGCGGCCGCTGTTGAAGTCGTTGACCGCCTGCGCGATCTCGGCCTGGCTGTTCATCACGAACGGGCCGTAGCCCACCACGGGCTCGTCGATCGGCTCACCGCTGAGCAGCAGCACGGTGGCGTCACTGTCGGCGTCGACGAACACGTCTTCACCGCTGCGGTCGAAGGTGACCAGCTGTGCCTCGCCGACCGGCTGGCCGCCGTTGATCCGCACCGTGCCCTTCAGCACCACCAGCGCCAGCGTGCGGCCATCGGCCACCGGCAGTTCGGCGTGGTGGCCCTGCCGCAGGCGGATGTCCCAGACATCCATCGGCGTGTGGGTACGCGCCGGGCCTGCGTGGCCGTCGAAGCGGCCGGCGATGACACGTACGCGGCCGGTGCCTTCAGGCAGTTCAACCGAGGGGATCTGTGCGTCAAGCAGCGTCTGGTAGCCCGGCGCACCCATCTTGTCCCGCGCCGGCAGGTTCACCCACAGCTGGACCATGTCCAGCGTGCCGCCCCGCTTGCTGAATTCCGGCGCGTGGAATTCCTCGTGGAGGATGCCGGAGGCAGCGGTCATCCACTGCACGTCACCCGGGCCGATGGTGCCCCCGGCCCCGGTCGAATCACGGTGGGCGACCTCGCCCTCATAGACAATGGTGACGGTCTCGAATCCGCGATGCGGATGCTGGCCGACGCCACGCGGGGTATCGCTGGGGGCGAAGGTGTAGGGGCCGGCATAGTCCAGCAGCAGGAACGGGCTCAGGTGCTGGCCGTGGGTGTTGTAGGAAAACATCGAGCGGGCGGGGAATCCGTCGCCTACCCAGTGCGGGCGGGGGGCGCTGTAGGTACCGGTGACACGCTTCATGGCGATCTCCTGGCCGGGGCTGCCGGCCGCTGTTCTTCGTTGCGAAGACGATATAGCCGTGACAATTGGCCCGGTAGACGCCAATATTTGCCGTCATAGTCCTATCTGGTGAACAATGGTTGCAGGCCGTGGGCCGCAGGAGATCGCCCCGTGTTCATCGCAGATATCCGCCGTTGTGACCTCAACGACCTGTTCTACTTCGCCATGGTGGTCGAGCACGGCGGCTTCTCGCAGGCCGGCCGGGCATTGGCCATGCCCAAGTCGAAACTGAGCCGGCGTATCGCGCTGCTAGAGGAACGGTTGGGCGTACGCCTGATCCAGCGCTCGACCCGGCGCTTCTCGGTCACCGAGGTCGGCCAGGACTACTACCGCCATTGCAAGGCAATGCTGGTCGAGGCCGAAGCGGCCGAAGAAGCGATTGCGATGTCACGCGCCGAGCCGCGCGGCACCATCCGCCTGGCATGCCCGATCGCGATCCTGCATGCGCGCATCGGCACGATGCTGGCCGATTTCCTCGCCCTGCACCCGCAGGTGACGGTGCAGCTGGATGCCACCAACCGACGCGTCGATGTGGTGGGCGAGGGTGTGGACGTGGCGATCCGCGTGCGGCCGCCGCCGCTGGAGGACAGCGACCTGGTGGTACGTGTGCTGGCGCGCCGGGTCTGGTGCACCAGTGCCAGCCCGGCGCTGCTGCAGCGGCTGGGCACGCCGCAGGTGCCGGCTGATCTGGCGATGATGCCGACGGTGGATCTGGCATCGCCCAGCCAGCAGCATGTATGGGAGTACACCGGGCCGGAGGACGTGCAGGCGAGTGTGCACCATCGTCCCCGGCTGGTCAGCGATGACATGATCGCGCTGCGCACCGCTGCGGTGGCCGGGGTGGGCCTGCTGATGCTGCCGCGGATGATGATCAGCGACGAGCTGGCCAGCGGTGCGCTGGTGCCGGTGCTGCCGGAGTGGGCGCCAAAGCATGGCATCGTGCACGCAGTGTTCCCGTCGCGACGCGGCCTGTTGCCTGCGGTGCGTGCGCTGATCGACTACCTCGCCGAACGCTTCGAGGCGCTGGAGGAACCGTAGATCCGCCATCCACGCAGGGCGTGGATCTACCGGGGCGGGGTGGCCCCCTCCGGCACATACACCATGCGCCCATCCGGCAACCGATAGGTCACGCCAGCCTTGACGCCGCCGCCTTCGCCGATCTCGCCGGTGGACTGGTAGCGGGTCAGTTCCTCACCCTGCTTGACGGTGATGCGCATGTTGGCCTGGCCGGGGTTCTCGATCACGGTCACGTCCTGGCTGGTGAACGGATTGAGCGGATTGCGCACGATCACGATCATCAGGATGCCGGTGACCACCAGGAACAGGTCGATCAGGTTCACCACCGACAGGATCGGGTCGTCGGCTTCGTCGTCATCCAGGAAGCGCATCAGTGCACCTCCTGCAGGCGTTCGAACATACGCAGTTCCTGTAGCAGCCAGCGCCGGCGCACGGTCAGCACCAGGTAGGTCAGGCTGGCGGCGACCAGGGCCAGGATCACCGACGAGAAGGCCACCACCATGTTCTCGCCCACGCCTTGCGCGTCGCTGCGGGTCAACGCCAGCAGCGCCGGTCCCATCGGGATCATGGTAGCGACCAGGCCGAGCATCGGCGCAGTGCGCGAGACGATGCGCAGGCCTTCCAGGCGCTTGAGGATATGCAGTTCCAGGTCGTCACTGCTGCCACCGTGGCGGGCCTGCCAGGCCAGCAGCTCGGGCCGGTGGCGGCCACGCCGGCGCTGCAGCCCTTCCCACAGGAAGGCGCCGAAGCTGAGGAAGGCATAGGCCAGCGACAGCATGATCAGCAGCAGGACCGGTGACAGGAACAGGTGGGAGAGATCGTAAAGCGTGGATTCAAGCGCGTTCATGCGGAAGCCGTGGTGGAGGGGGAACGGGAAGGGCTGGCGCACCGTGCATTGCGCCGCGACTGCAGGGCAGCGCCTGCGCCAAGCAGGGCCAGCAGCACGGCGAGTGCCCAGTGCGTGGCAGGCGAGTGCGGCGCCGGTGGCGGCACTTGCCGCATCACCTGGCCACGCACCTTGGGCGCTGGGGGGGCGGCCGGATCGACGGTGGCGCGTTGTTGGGCGGCGGTGGCGGCAGCATCGGGTGCCGGTGTGGCGGCCGCCGCGCGGCCGAGCCCATAGCCGGGAGGTGCCTGCGTCGGTGCCGGTTCCGGCGCTGACGAGGCCTGCAGCTGCTGCAGGCGCGCCTGCAGCTCCGCACGGGTGCGGTCATCGGGTCGCCAGTAGCCGCGCGCGATCGCCTCCTGCAGGCGCTCGATCATCTGCACCTGCGCGCTGGCGTTGTGCTGCTCGAACCACAGGGCCAGGCCCAGTTGCCGGCTGTCGCGCACGAAGGTGTCATGCACCGCCTGCCACTGGTCGGCACGGACGGTGGCAGGCGCGGTTACCTGCCAGCCGAACAGGTTGTCGACGTTCTTCAGTACCTCCAGCGTGCCGGCATAGCCTTCGGCCTGCATCGCACCGATCCATTGCGGGTTGAGCGTCTGCGCGCGCAGCTCATCGGCAAGGAAGCGTGCGGTGCTGCGCGTACGCGGTGCCGGTTCGCGCAGGTCGGAGACGTAAAGCGCCGGGCTGGCACCGTCGAGGTGGCGCACGGCCAGCGCCAGCCCGCCCAGATACTCGAAGGGATGGTCGGTGCTGAGCAGGCCATGGGTGTTGGAGGAGCGCGACAGCACCGCCGCCTGCACGCCGCGCAGCTGTTCGGCGAACAGGTTGCCGCCGGGCAGGGTGGTCGCCTGGCCGTCACTGCCGTAGCCGTGCTGCAGGCGATCCAGGAAGCCGCTGGCCAGCGCCGCATCGGCCTTGCCCGCTGTGCCGCCGCGCGCCAGCACGGCATGGTTGAGGCCGCTGCCGTACTCGCCGGGGGCGTTGCTGAAGATGCGCAGGCGCGACAGGCGTTGCGCCTGCTCCGCAGGGACACCGTCGCGCTGCAGGCGCTGCTGCACGGCCAGTGCATTGCCGGCAATCGGGTTGCCGGGCGAGGCCGGCATCGCCGCCAGCTGTTCAATGGCGCCGGCCAGCAGTCGCAGGAACGGATCGAACTGGTCGCGGTAGACGCTGGTGGCCTGGATCACCACATCGATGCGTGGGCGTTGCAGTTCTGCGTCGGGCACGATATCCAGGGCGATCACTCTGCCACCACTGTCCCAGCGTGGGCGCAGGCCCAGCGCGTGCAGTACCTGCGCCTCCAGCACGCCGAGATGGCGGATGGCCTCGCTCGACCACAGGCTGATGGCGAGCTTGCGTGGCAGCTGCCCTTCGTGATCATCACGATAGGCCTGCAACAGCTGCTGCAGGGCGAGCTCGCCGGTGTCGAATGCCGCACGGGTGGGAATGCGGTCGGGCTCGAACGCGAACAGGTTGCGGCCACTGCGCAGCTCCGGCGTGCGGATCGGATCGCCGCCGGCGCCGGGCTGCACGAAGCCACCTCCCAGGCCGTGCAGCAGTGATTCGATCTCCTGTGTATCGGCCAGAGCTGCATCCAGTTGCACGGCATGCTGCAGCGCTGCGCGTAGATCCGGGTTGGCGACGCTGCCGATCGGCGCACCGTCGCGCAGATGGCGCGCCAGCGTGCGATAGCCGGGGCCCTGCTGGATCTGCCGGTAGTCCACCGCAGTGGCCTCCATCGGATCTTCGCCCAGCGCTTTCAGATAGCCCGGCCCCAGCTGCTGCATCACCATCAGCAGGCGGTGCTCGGGCGAGGCCGGCTGGCCGAAGGTATGCAGCCCCAGCGGCAGGTTGCGTCGTGCCAGCTCATGCAGATGGTCATGCAGCACCGGCAGGAAGCTGTCGAAGCGCGCCTGCATGTCCACCGCGCTCCAGCCGAGGTCGGCGGCGATGCCGCTGTCGGTGGCCAGTGCGCGCAGGCGTGCGGCGGTGGCATCACGCACCGGCCCCTGGTCCAGCTGCTGCAGTTCGTGCACCACCGCGTGCAGGTCGCGCAGCTCGTCGTACAGGCCGGACGGCGCGAACGGCGGGGTCTGGTGGCTGACCACCACTGCACGGCCACGGCGCTTGGCCTGGATCGCCTCGCCCACGTTGTCCTGGATGTAGGGGTAGAACACCGGCAGTTCGCCCACTGCCAGCCACGGATAATCGGCGGCCCACAGGCCGCGGTCCTTGCCCGGGGTCCATTCCTGCGTGCCATGGGTGCCGAAGTGGATCAGCGCATCGGCCTTCCACTGCTGGCGCAGGTACAGGTACGCCGCCAGGTAGTAGTGGCTCGGCACCGACGCCGTATCGTGGGTGGCCTCGCCAACGCGGCCCGCGCGCGGCGGCTGCGGCATCAGCAGCAGGTTGCCCAGGCGCAGGCGCGGCAGCACGAATACGGCCTGTCCGTGCCGCTGGCGTACCGCGGGGTGGTGTGCAGGATCGCCCCATTGTGCGCGTAGTTCGTCGCGGCGCGAAGCGGGCAGGGACGCCAGCCAGCGGCGGTAGTCGGCCACCGTCAGGGTATCGGCCAGCCCCGCATCGAGCAGCGCGCCCAACCGCTCAGGATGGTAGTAGCCCCCCAGCAGCGCCTGCAGTTGCTCGATCAGGGTCTTTTCATCCACCGGCTGCGTCGAATACCCGGCCTGTGCCAGCCGTGGCAGCAGCGTCTCGATGCTGCGCGGTACGTTGAGATGCGACGCGGACAGGTTGCGCTCGCCGTCCGGCGCATTCCAGAATAGCAGTGCCAGGCGCTTGTCGGCCGCGGCCGTGTGGCGGAGCGCGGCCAACCGCTGCAGCTTGGCGGCCAGCGCATCGATCTGTTCGGGAATTGGCTGCAGTTCACCGCGTGCATTGGCCGAGACCACGATCGGATCACTGGCGCCCCAGGCTTCGGGTACAGCGAGGAAAGTCGCCAGCGTCGCCATCGGAATGCCGGTGGTCGCTGCGCGCCAGTCATCCGCATCGCCTTGCCGATGGTTCAGCGCCTGCAGCACCGGCACGTCCAGCGTGGCGAATTCGGCGGCACGCGCGCTGCCGTTCTGCAGATGGGTCAGATTGACCAGCGCATCCACCTCGATGCCGCGCAGCGCCTGCTTCAAGCCATCGTCGGCGGCGGCATCGAACCAGACCCCGAACAGCGCGACTTTGCGTGCGCGCCCGGCCTCGATCAGTGCGTCCAGCACCTGGGCCTGCATGCCACTGAGCATGCTGCCGGAAACCAGTACGGCCACTTTCGGCCACGACGCCTGGCCATCGCGCTGCCACTGCGCCTGCAAGGCCTGCGGGCTGTCCAGCCACTGGCTGCCGCGCGTGCTGTAGCCGGTGGCCGGCAGCACCTGCGGCAGCGGCAGTCCGTCGGTCCCGGCACCGCTGCGCCAGGCCTGCAGGTAGGCAGCCAGCGTGCGGATGTTGGCCTCGCCACCATTGCCGTAGTAACCGGCGATCCTGCGCGCCACCTCGGCGGGCAGGTGGCCGGAGGCCGGTGCACCGCCGCCCACGCGCAGCCACGGCACCTTGCCGTTCTGCAAGGGCCCATCAACCACCGCCATCACCTGTTCGACATCGGTCGATCGCGGCGTATCCAGCAGCACCAGGTCGGCGCTCGCCGGCCAGTCAGCGGGCAGCGCTGCCGCCGGGTCAACCACGCGCTGCTGGAAGCGCACCCCTGCCGGCGCGCCCAGTGCATCCAGTCGGGCGATCCTGCCGGGCAGCACGAAGCTGCTGCTGACCACCTCCACCCGCAGGGGGTCGGGCGAGGCACGGGCCGATGCGGCAAGCATCAGCCACCCGAGCAGCAGCCATATCCACCCGCTGCGCATGGTCAGAACGCCAGTTCGATGCCGGCATGCACGTAGCGGCCGGTTTCCGGATAGGGGTACAACGCGCCGGTTTCGTCCAGCCGCTTGTCGGCCAGGTTGTCGATGCCGGCCACCACGCTCACCGCCGCAGTCACGCGCCAGCGCGCATCCAGCGACCACAGCCAGTAGTCGGGCAGGGTCGCCTGGCTGCTGCCGGCCACCTGCTGCTGTGGGCCGATGTACTCGCCACGTACCGCAGCCTGCAGCGGTCCGCGCTGCCAGTTCAGCGCAGTTGCACCGCTACGGCGCGGACGCTCTGGCAACCATTGGTCGGTCTGGCGGTCACGCGGGTCCAGCCAGCTCCAGTTCGCCTCGAAGGAAAGATGCTCGCTGATCGGTGCGGTGCCGGCCAGCTCGAGGCCACGGATGCGGGCACGGGCCACGTTGGTGTAGTTGCGCAGTTCGCGGCCGCGTACACCGCAGGCACGCACGCAGGTGGTCTGGATCAGGTCCTTGAGCTCGTTCTGGAAGGCGGTGGCCTGCAGCGACCAGCGTTGCTGCTGCCAGGCGACCGACAGTTCGGCACTCGTGTTCTGCTCCGGCTTCAACTGCGGATTGCCGACAATGGTGAAACGCCCACCGCCACCCACCGCGGAGTACTCCGGCGACAGCTGCTTCAGGCTCGGCGCCTTGAAGCCGCTGCCGATGCCGCCCTTGATCGTCAGTGCTTCAGTGGCGTGCCACACCGCATAGGCGCGCGGGCTGTGGTGCCAGCCGAACTCGGGATGGCGGTCGCCGCGGCTGCCGAATACCAGCGAGAGTGCGTCGCTCACCTGGATCTCGTCCTGCACGAACACCGCGCTCTGGTCGGACTGCAGGTGGCCACTACGCGCACCGGCCGCATCATCAAGTTCCTGGCGCCGCCATTCGCCACCGACGCTGACGCGGTGGCGTGCACCCAGCGCAACGGTGGCGCGCGCATCGACGATCTGGTCGGTCAGCTGCTGCGGCCGCGAGGCCTCGCCGCGGTCGCGACGGTTGTCGCGGTCCAGCGTTGCACGGTAGGCGCTCACCCGGGTTTGCCCCCAGTCCCACTCGCCCTGGTGGCTCAGTGTGGTCTGGCGGCGACGGATGTCGTCGATGGTCTCGTACACGTAGGGTGCGGTGCCGGCCTGCAGCGCATGGCGGCGGCGTTCCTCGCTGCCCTGCAGGTGCGAAAGATCGATGCGCTGGTGCGCATCCGGCGTCCAGGTCAGTACCGCACGCCCGGTATTGGCACGGCGTCCCTCCTGTTCGTCCAGGCGGTCGTCGGTGGGGTCGCGGGTGGCATCCTTCTGCCGGTGTTCGGCAAACACACTCAGGCCCAGCGTGCCGGGCAGCAGTGCGCCACCGGCGTAGAAGCCGGCCTGGGTAGTGTTGCCACCGCGGTCACCGCCAACCACGCCGGCGTTGTAGACCAGGTTGCCTTGCCAGTCGTCGGTGGCGCGGCGGCTGATCACGTTGACCACGCCGCCCAGCGCCTCCGAGCCGTACAGCGAGGACATCGGACCGCGTACCACCTCGATGCGTTCGATCGCGGCAGCAGGCAGCCAGCCCAGATCGAAATCCGAGTGGGCGATGGCATCGGCCGACGCACTGACGCGCTGGCCGTCCAGCAGCACCAGCGTATAGCCCGGGTCCATGCCACGGATGCGGATGCCGCGGCGACCGAAGCCGACCCCGGCCACCGTCACGCCCGGGCTGCCGCGTAGTGCGTCGGCCAGGTCCAGCACCGGCCGCAGCTGGATCTGCTCACGGGTGATCACGCTGATGGAGGCGGGCGCGTCGCTGGCCAGGCGATCGGTGGCCGTGGCGGTCACCACGATCGGATCCAGCTGCGAAGGGGCGTCTGCCGCCGCTGCCACTGCGGGCGCCAAGGCAAGGAAGATCGCGCCGGACAGGCGGCGGGCGGGGACGGAACGGGACATGGGAAGGGGTCGCTATGAATGTGACGATATAACATAGCATTCTCTTCACAAGATCTTCATAGGCCGAAGGTCCTGCCTGTAGCGACCTCGCTGAATGGGGTGCGGTATCGCGGCGGGACGCCTACAATCCCGGCTCGGACCGTCGCCATCACGCCCATCATTCCCCGGTCCGGCCTTGGCACCTATGTCTCCCAATGCCCTGGCGCTGGTCGAGCTGCTGATTCGCGAGCGCCGTGCGTTGTCTCGCTTCATCGCGCGCTATCTCGACCCGGCCAGTACCGAGGACACCCTGCAGAACCTGTACCTGAAGGCCAGCAGCGTGCCCGGCGACCCGCCCATCCTGGAGCCGCGCGGCTATCTGTACCGGATGGCCTATCACCACGCGCTCAACCGCAGCCAGGCCGATGCCCGCGAACGCCGCGCCATGGCCGAGTACGCCACCGACATGGCCGAGGCGGGCCTCGACGGCGAGGCTCAGGCGCTGGACCAGGCACAACTGCGCGAGATCACCCAGACCATCCTTGCGCTGCCAGCGCAGGTACGCGAATGCTTCGTGCTCAACCGGTATCTGGGCCTGAGCGAGCGCGAGATCGCCGCCCGGCTGGGTATTTCCAAGAGCCTGGTCGGCAAGCATGTGCTGCGCGCGGCGCTGTTGATCCAGCAGCACCAGCAGGGAATGCATCGATGAGCTGCGATTGCCGTGGGCAGATCGCGCCCGCCGTTGTCACAACAGGAAAGCGCACCCGTTCGCGGTGCGGCAGGCCACAACCATGACCACGTCCGAACCCTCGCCGCGTCAGGCCAGGCAGGCGTTGCGCTGGGTGATCCGGTGCAGTGCAGGCCCGCTGCCGGAACGCCAGCAACGAACCCTGCAGCGCTGGCTGCAGGCGAATCCCCGCCACGCGTTGGCATGGCGCCAGCAGCAGGCCTTCTGGCAAGGGTTGGATGCCGCCGGGCCCGAGGTGCTGGCCGCGCTGCCTGGGTTGACGGCTGATCGCCAAGGGTTGCGCCCGATCGCGCCGCGTCGGCGCCTGCCGTGGTTGCTGGCCAGTGCTGCCGCGGTGGTGCTGATGGTTGCCGCTGCGCCACACGCGCTGCTGCTGGCACGCAGTGACCTGCGCAGCAGCGATGCACCGCGCGTGGTGCAGCTGGAGGACGGCAGCACCGCGGTACTTGATGCGGGCACCGCACTGGCGGTTGCGTTCGATGGCCAGCAGCGGCGCCTGCGCCTGCTGCGCGGCCAGGCCTGGTTCCAGGTGGCGCATGAACAGCGACCGTTCCAGGTCGAGGCCGGCGGTGGCCAGATCCGTGACATCGGCACCGCCTTCAGCGTGTCGATGCAGGACACCACGGTCGTAACCCAGGTCAGTGAGGGCGTAGTGGATGTGCGCCCCGGCGATGGCAGCGTACAGCGCCTGCATGCCGGGCAGGCACGGGTGTTCCGTGACGGTCGCTGGCTGCAGCCGCTGCGGCAGGCCGATCCGGATGCCGTGGCGCCGTGGCGGCGTGGCGAGGTAGTGATCGACGATCAGCCGGCCGCGCAGGCCATCGCCGATCTGGCGCGCTACCGCCGTGCTCCGGTGTGGGTACTGGGCGGGCAGGGCACGGACGTACGGGTCAGTGGCCTGTTCCACCTGCAGCAGCCGGAGACCGCCATTGACGCGGTGGCCGCACAGGCGGGACTGCGCGTGCAGCGCTTGCCAGGTGGCGCGCTGGTGGTGTGGTGAGGTGCCTGCGGCGCAGCGCACGGCCCGCCAGATGAAAAAAACATGAAAAACCGTGGGCACTCGCTGTGCCCTCCTGTCTATAGAGGTATAGCCAGAGCGAAACACCGTTTCTCCTCAAGCCAGACATGCCACCGGCACCGGATGTGCCCGTGGTTCCGCCACGCTTGAGGAGTTCCTGTCCATGCCGTCCACGGCATTCGCCTGTCATCGTCGCGCCACCGTCCTGGCCCTGGCCATCTCCACCGCACTGCTGCCGCTGGCCTGGGTGCCTGCCGTGCAGGCGCAACCGGCGATCGTCGCGCCGGTGCGCCAGTACGCCATTCCGGAACAGCCCTTGGCCGACGCCGTGCGTGCCTTTGGCCGCCAGGCCGACGTGCAGGTGGTGTTCCGCAGCGATCTGGTGCAGGGCCGCCGTTCGAGTGCGGTGAACGGTGAGTACAGCCAGATGCAGGCCCTGCAGCAGCTGCTGCGCGGGAGTGGCGTGCGTGCACAGCGCGGCATGGACGGTACCTGGAGCCTGCGGGCCGCAGCGGAGGCGGGTGAGGGGGAAGGGGTGCGGGTGACCGAAACACTGGACGTGGCCGGTCGCCTGCAGTCGGAAGGGGGCGAGGCGCGTGATCGGCGCGGCTACGATGATGTGTTCGCGCTGGACCTGACCACGGCGTATTCGGGGCGTGACCGGGTGGAGCGCTATCGCGGCTCCAATCCGGCCGACGTGGTCAAGGATCTGGTCGGTGTGTTCAGTGGCGACGCACGCAACAGCGGCGCGCTGGACATCAACATCCGCGGCATCCAGGGGCCGGGGCGGGTGCCGGTCAGCATCGACGGTGGCGAGCAGGCGCTCACGGTCTGGCGTGGCTACAACGGTGTCAGCAACCGCAACTACATCGATCCCAACCTGATGGGTGGCATCCAGGTCATCAAGGGGCCAGGGCTGGTGCGCGATGTGCATAGTGGGATCGGTGGTGCGCTGGTGATCAAGACCATCGACCTCGATGACATCGTTGCAGCCGGCGAGCGCTTCGGCGGGGAGCTGAAGATCGAAGGCAGCAGCAATGCGGTGGCGCCGCGCCTGCCGCGCCTGCACACCGGCGAGGACTACCGCACGGTATCCGGCTTCCCGCAGGCGTCGCCGGCCTCGCCCTACGACGACCGCACCCTGGTGGTGCCGGTGAAGTCGCGCAGCGGTAACAACCCCTTCGACGGCGAGGACCAGGCCTGGCGCCTGGCGCTCGGTTATCGCGGCGACACCGTGGACCTGATGGCCGCCTACGCCTGGCGCAAGCGCGGCAACTACTTCTCCGGCAGCAAGGGCAGTGGCTACTACGACCAGGATCCGCGCGAGCAGTTCGAGTACCAGGGTATCGATTACATCACCACGCTGGCGCGCTACTTCAAGCCCGGCGATGAAGTGCCCAACACCTCCAGCGAGCAGGAATCGTGGCTGCTGAAGGGCAGCTGGCAGATCAACGATGACCAGCAGCTCAAGGCCACGTGGCGGCGCACGCTGTCGCGCTACGGCGAGATCATGCCCTCGCGCATCCTGTCCGCGCCGGATTACGGCCGTATCCAGTGGCCGCTCAGCCGCGTCGCCTCCGATGCCTGGAACCTGGAGTACCGCTTCCAGCCGGCCGGCAGCCGCTGGCTGGACCTCTACGCCAACCTGTGGCGCACCGAGACGGACAGCGATACCTACACCGCAGGCGGCTTCCCGAACTTCGCACCGGGCAATCCGGACTGGAATGCCGGTGCCAGCCCGATTCTGCGCAACACCGCGCTGGCAAATGCGAGCAACGACCGGACCGGCCTGACCCTGAGCAACCGCTTCGCCCTGCATTCGACCCTGGACCTGACCGTGGGCGGCAACTGGCAATACGAGAAGCTCGGTTCGCGTGACCCGTATTTCGGCCCGTCCGACGGCTGGCGCATGTACCCGCGCGCTGGCCGTCGCCAGGAGGGCGAGGGCTACCTCACTCTGGAATGGCGTCCGGTCGACTTCCTGACCCTCAATGCCGGCGTGCGTTACAGCCGTTACTGGGCGTTCGACGACTTCCTGCAGGCCCACCCGGAACTGCAGACGACCTCGATCGTGCCGCGCGAAGCGCAGTACCGGGTGAATGAACTGCCGCCGCGGCCGGACAGCCTGCAGGGCGAGATCGACGCACTCGAGAGCGAGCGGGAATTCTGGGACAGCATCGGCATGGGCTGGATCGTCGATCAGTCGCTGGCCGACCTGCTGCGCAAGTACGAGACACCCAGGGAGGTCCAGCACGGCATTCCCTGGTTGCCCGATGCCAACGGCAACTACAGCCGTGCCACCAATCCCTGCCTCAACGGCCAGGTCGCTGCCATCCCCGGGCTGCTGCCGATGGTGCTCGGCACCGACATCCGCTGCAGGATCGGGGGCGGGGCGATGCAGTCGGTGGCCGGGCGCAACGAACGGCACCGCGATCACGCCTGGTTGCCGACGTTCTCGGCGACGGTGCGTTTCTCGCCGGCCGCTCGCGCCTATCTGCGCTACAGCGAGGCGGTGCGCTTTCCCAGCATGTTCGAAAGCACCATTGCGTTCTCCAGCAGCCTCAATCCGCTGTATCCACTCAAGCCGGAGCATGCCTACAACTACGAGCTGGGGTACGTGCACAACCTTTCCGGGCTGTTCGGCAACACCGCCGATGCCGACGTCAAGCTGGCTTATTACGTGCACAAGACCCGCAATGTCATCGAGCGTGATGCGTACTTCATGTTCGACAACATCGACAAGCAGACTGTCCGCGGCATCGAGCTGCAGGCGCGCTTCGACAACCGGCGCTTCTTCACCGATCTGGGCATCAGCCGCATCCTTGAAAACGAAGTCTGCGATGAAAGCTCGGCGGTACGGCTGGATGCGGACCAGGGGCGGGTGCCCAACTGCGTCCAGGATGGCTTCGTCAGCGGCTATCTGTTGACCCAGGCCACGCCGAAGCTGTCGGTGAACTGGTCACTCGGCACCCGCCTGTTCGATGAGCGCCTGGAGCTGGGCAGCCGCATCGTGCACTACCAGCGGCACGACAATCCGGACCTGCAGGCCTACCGCGACCGCCTGATCGCCGGGGGCAGCAGCCTGCTCTGGCAGAACGTGCCTTTCACCTGGGGAAACATCACCACGGTGGATGCCTACGCCCGCTGGCGCTTCAACCAGCACGCCAGCGTCGAGCTGGTCGGCAGCAATCTCGGCAACCGCTATTACGTCGACCCGGCAACACGCTCAACGCTGCCTGCACCGGGCCGCACGATCAAGCTTGGCGTCACGGCGCGCTTCTGAGTCCGCATTCGACAGGGAGAACCACCGATGAAACAGCACCGTACCCTTGTACTTTCGATCGGCCTGCTGGCTTCCATGCCGGTCATGGCTGCCGACATCACTGGTGGGCAGAGCCCGGCCCAGGACGGTGTCCATTACATCAATGCTGGCGAATCGACACTCAACGCCGGTCCGCACCGCTCCGGCCGCGCAGGCATTTCGTTGGGGCCGTATGCCAACGCGGCGCGAGTGGACGTGGCCAGCCTGGTGCCCTACGCCAACACGGTGGTGCGTGGCGCAACCACGGTCCGCACGCTGGGCCCGGACGCAGGCCTGCCGTTCGCCACCGCTGGCGTGGGCCACTTCAGCTTCGTGCAGGTGGGCAATGCAGATGTCTGGTTCGGTGAATGGTCATCCAGTGGCGCGCAGGCGGGCTTCAATCACCGCCAGGTGTTCTTCGTCGGTGACCGTGCCGGTACTTCGCTGCCGGCAGGCGTCGTCACCTACACCCTGACTGGCATCAACCGCTTTGATGGCAGCAGCGTGCTGGAAGGTGCACTGCGGGCGAATTTCGATACCGGTACCGTCACCGCCGGCTTGGTCGGGACCGGATACAGGCTCGCCGCGAGCGCCACGCTGGATCGCGCCACCGGTGCGTTCAGCGGTTCGGCCATCGCCAATGGTTCGATCATCGGTACCAGCAGCGGCCAGTTCTTCGGCGCCGGTGCCAGTGCCGTGACCGGCATCGCAACCTTTGCCGGCAACAGCCAGTTCGATACGTCCTTCGGCGGTCAGCGCAACTGATCCGCCGCCGTTCCTTTTCGTGTTGTACCCGTAGTTCCCTCAACCCAAGGAGCAATACCATGAAAATGATCAACCGTTCCCTGTTGGCCGTCGCCGCTGCGCTGGCCCTGGCCGGCACCGCGCAGGCGGCCGACATCGTCGGCGCTGCCAGCCCGGCGACCGATGCGCAGCTGTACGTCAAGGTGGGTGCGTCGGAAGTCAACGGCGGCCCGCACTCGGCCGGCAAGGCCGGTATCGGCGTCGGCACCGTGTCCAATGCCAAGCCGGTCGATTTCCAGGGCCTTGCGGCCTACTCGGCCCCGACCACCGTCAATGGTGTCACCGTACGCACTCTGGCTATGCCGATCACCGGTACCCCGGGCAGCCATTCCGGCATGGGCCACTTCAACTTCGTCAAGGTCGGCAGCGGCGATGTGTGGTTCGGCGAGTGGTCCAAGGATGGCGCCGCTGGTGGTTTCAACAACCGCCAGGTCTACTTCGTCGGTGACCGTGCCGGCACCACGCTGCCGGCCGGTGTGGCCACCTACAGCGTCGCGGGCCTGAACAAGTTCAATGGCAGCAACCTGCTGTCGGGCACCTTCCGCGCCAACTTCGGCAATGGCACCCTGCTCGGTGGCCTGAGCGGTGGCGGCCTGTCGATCAACGTCAACGCCAACATCAACAGCGCCAACGCCTCGTTCGCCGGCACCGCCACCGCCAACGGCTCGGTCAGCGGCACCACCCAGGGCCAGTTCTTCGGCGCCAACGCGGCCACCCTGGCCGGTATCGCCACCTTCACCGGCAACAGCCAGTACGACACCGCCTTCGGCGGCAGCAAGAACTGATCGCCACGCCCCTGACGGGGCAGGGCAGGGACAAGCCGCGATCCGCCAGTCCCTGCTTCGGCCCGTTGCATGCACCACCACGGATCGACCATGCGCCATTCCATCTTCCTTGTCGTACTGCTGTTGGCTGCCACCGACGTGCGCGCCCAGCAGGACGATCTTCGTCGTGTGCTTGAACAGGGCACCGAACTGCGCCACCAGCAGCAGGACCAGCAGCGCCTGCAGCAGGCGGAGTCGGAGCGGCCGACCATCACCATCGACGGCCAGACGCTGCGCGTGGAGCGCACCGTCGATGATCTTGGCCAGGCCCTCTACCTGTCACTGCAGCATCAGCAATGGCAGGCTGCCGCTGCGTTCCTCGAGGAGTACATCGAACTGCCGGGGCATGATCCCCTGCTGCGCCACTATGCGCAGGGGGCGCTGGCGCGGGTGGCAGGCGACCATCGTCGCGCGGCGAAGGAGTACGAAGCGCTGCTGGCGGCGCAGCCGGATTTCCTGCCGGCCCGCCTCGAGCTGGCACGTGTCTATGCGGAAGACCAGCGCGATCGCGATGCGGCCGCGCTGTTCACGGCCATCGCTGCAGGCATCAATGCCGATGATCCGGCCACGGCCGGCGTCCGCGCGCGCGTGGAGGGCTACCTGAGTGCCCTGCAGGCGCGCCAGCGCTGGAAAGGCGCGCTGTCCGCCGGCCCGGCGTGGAGTGACAACATCAACCGCAGCTCGGCCAGTCGCACCTGCCTGTTCGGCGTGGGCGACACCTGCATCATCGAACGGAAACTGCCCGACGCCCAACGCGCGGTGGGCATCGACTACGACGCCAGCCTGGAACGGCGCTGGGTGCTCGGCGGGCATCATGGGCTGTACGTGCGCGGTCTCGCCTTCGGTCAGGCATGGCGCGGGCACAGTGCCTACAACGAGCTCAATGCCAACGTGCAGGCGGGTTACAGCTGGCGTAGTGCACGGCAGACCGTGCTGCTCGCCTCCAGCTATGACTACCAGGGCCTGGGCAATCATGCGCTGCAGGGCGGCAGCGGCGTGCACGGGGAATGGCAGTACGCCCTGGATGCACGCAGCCTGCTCAAGCTGGAGGCCGACTGGAAGCGCCAGCGCTATCGCCAGCAGGGCCTGGCCAGCAACTACGACGGCGAGCTGGCATCGGTGTATGCCACCTGGTTTCGCGCGCTCAATCCGCGCTGGACGGTCTTCGCCGGGCTGGATGTGACCGACAGCAGCGCCGCCGACCCGGCCAACGGCTACCGCCAGCGCGGCCTGCGGCTGGGCGCGGCACGGCAGTGGAGCGGCACCACGGCCACCGTATTCGTGTCGCTGCGCCAGCGCGACTACGACACCTGGAGTCCGTTGCTGGAGGCGCGCAGGCAGGACGACGAACAGAACCTGATCGCCATCGTGCGCAGCGAGCGCTTGGCCGTGGCCGGGCTGGTACCCAGCCTGAGCCTGCGCTACGCGCGCATCGACAGCAACGTCGGCTGGCTTTACAGCCACGACCGCAGCCTGCTCAGCCTGAAGTGGGAACGGGCCTTCTGAACGCGCCGTTGCAACGCGGTGGTGAACGTGCCGTGGCCGCGATCTTCATCCATCATCACGCGCTCTTGTAGCCCGGTTCGCGCATTCTGCGGGCGTTGCGGCGGAGGTGGGCCGCGTGTATCGAGGAGCGCCGGTCGTGCTGGAAGCGGGCAACAAACCAGAGGGCCTGAAAGGGCTGCGTGTACTGGTGGCGGAGGATGAATTCGCCATCGCGATGTTCCTGGTCGACTATCTGGAGCTGAAAGGCGCACAGGTGGTGGGGCCTGCCGGTGACCTGCAGGCGTTGGGGCAGCTGGTCGATACCCATCCCATCGATGTGGCGTTGCTGGACATCAACCTGGGCGGTGAGCAGGTCTATCCGCTGGCCGATCGGCTGGCCGAGGCGGGTACACCCTTCCTGCTGACCTCCGGTTATGACGACAACCTGCCCAGCCGCTTCGCCAGCGCGCCGCGCTGTACCAAGCCTTATCACATCGAAACCCTGGTGCAGCAGCTGGCCGGGCTGGTGGCGGCGCCGCAGGTCTCTGCGGGCATCGCCTGATTGCGCGGCATGTCGCGCCGTCCTGAAGGCATCCACGCCGCCAAGCTGCGTGGCGGGATGCCACCTGCACCGCGCCTGCATGCGCGCCACGATGGCATGGCCGCGCGCATCGCCCGCCATGACTGGTCATCCACGCCACTGGGTGCCTGCGAGCAGTGGCCGCCCCACCTGCGCGCCACCGTCGATCTGATGCTGGCCCATGGCTTCCCGATGATCGTGCTGTGGGGCGAGCAGCTGGTGCAGCTCTACAACGATGGCTATGCCGAGATCCTGGCCGACAAGCATCCCGGCGGGCTCGGCCAGCCGACCCGCGAGTGCTGGCCCGAGGTCTGGCACATCAACGGCCCGCTCTATACCCGTGTCTGGCAGGGCGAGACGCTCACCTTCGAAGACAAGCTGTACCCGCTGGTCCGGCGTGGCCGTCTGGAAGACATCTGGTTCACCATCACCTACAGCCCGATCCGTGGCGAGGAAGGGCGCATCAACGGCGTGCTGGTGACGATGTTCGAGACCACCGCCGCGCATCTGGCGCTGGCCGCGCGCGAGCGCGAGGAACTGCGGCGGCGCGAGAGCGAGCGACGCCTGGAGCTGGCCTTCAGGATGCTGCCGGTCGGCCTGTGCATCGTCGATCTGCAGGGTCGCATGCTGCTGTCCAACGACCAGATGCGTGCCTACCTGCCCAGCGGCAAGGTGCCTTCCACCGATGAGGCCAACCTGCATCGCTGGCGTGGTTGGCATGCCGACGGTAGCGCCATCGGGCCGGAGGATTTCGCCATTGCCCGTGCGATGCGCGGTGAGACCGTTGTGCCGGGGCTGGAGTTCCAGTACCTGCACGACGATGGCCGCGCGCGCTGGACCCGGGTCGCGGCCGCGCCCCTGCGCGATGGCGACGGCGAGGTCAGCGGGGTATTTGCCATCGCCGTGGACATCGACGATCTCAAGCGTGCCACCGAGCGCCAGTCGGTGTTGCTGGCTGAACTGCAGCACCGGGTGCGCAACATCATGTCGACCATCCATGCCATTGCCTGGCGGACCCGCGAGTCGGTCAGCAGTGTGGATGAATACGCCGAACGGTTGTGCGGGCGACTGATGTCGCTGGCACGCACGCAGAGCCTGCTGACCCGTGGCGCCAATGCCGGGGTCTGCCTGCGTGGCATGATCGATGAGGAGATCGCGGCGCAGACGCCGGCGGCGGCCGCCTGCCGCCTGCAGGGCGAGGACGTGCTGCTGCCGCCGAAGGCGGCCGAAGTGCTGTCCTTGGCGATCCACGAATTGGCGACCAACGCCCTGCGGCATGGTGCACTGACCCATGAGGATGGCCGGATCGAGGTGACCTGGCACCTGCAGGTGCAGGGTGGGCAGCCGTGGCTGGGGCTGCACTGGTGTGAACGCCATGCCGCCGTGGAAGACTGGGAGCTGCCCCGGCAGCGTGGCCTTGGCCGGGCGCTGATCGAGCAGCGCGTGCCGTACGAGCTGGCCGGCAGCGGCGAGCTGCGCTTTGGCCCACAAGGCCTGGATGCCTGGATCCGCTTCCCGCTGCGCGAGCGTGACAGTCTGCTGCAGACCGATGCGCCGGGCGCAGCGGCGGACGGTTCCGGCAGGTAAAGGTCCATTTATCCCCAATTGGGCCAAATTGGGTATAGTGGCCATTATCCACCCTACCCGGAGCCGTGCCATGACCCTGCCGCTGGATCTGCCTGGCCTCGAGAAGGCCCCAGCCTCGTCGGTGAAGACCCGGGGCTGGCCGAGCCTGATGCGTACCGTGCGCGAGAAGCAGGCGCTGGTCATCACCAACCACAACCACCCCGAAGCGGTGATCGTGGACATCCGCACTTACCAGGAGCTGCTGGCCAAGGCCGCCGGCAGCGATGCCGGTGAGCGCAGTGAAGAACTGCTGCGCCTGCGCGGCGAATTCGACCAGACTCTGGCTGGCCTGCAGCGCGGTGAGGGGCTGGGCAAGGTGCTGGGCCAGCCGATCCGCCGCGGCCGCAAGGTCACCCTCGGCCGTCCGCTCTGACCGATGGGGCGGATCCTGGTGCTGGCCGGCGTCAACGGCGCCGGCAAGAGTTCGCTGCTGGGAACCTGGCTGGAAGCCGAAGGGCTGGGCTGGTTCAACCCCGATTCGTTCACCCGCCGCCTGGTAGAGGCGGGCTGGCCGCTGCCCGACGCCAATGCCGAGGCTTGGCAGGAAGGCACCCGCCGCCTGCGCCAGGCCATGGCCGATGGCACGGACTTCGCCTTCGAGACCACGCTGGGCGGCAACACCATTCCGCGCCTGCTGCGCGAGGCCTGCGAGCACCATCACGTCGCGATCTGGTTCTGTGGCCTGGCCACGGTGGACCTGCACATTGCCCGTGTTGCAGCGCGGGTGGCCGCCGGCGGCCATGACATTCCGGTGGAGAAGATCCACGCCCGCTTCGATTCGGCACGCGAGAACCTGCTGGAACTGCTGCCACACCTGGCCGAGCTGCATGTCTACGACAACAGCGCTCCCGCCGACGCCGACGGCTGCGTCGAGCCGCTGCCGGTGCTGGCGATGGCGCACGGCCAGCTGCAGTACCCGGTCTCGGTGGCCGAGCTGCTGCACACGCCGGACTGGGCCAAACCCATCGTGATGCGTGCGATGGAGTTGAACGCTGCGCGCGATTGAGGGCGCGTACGTTGTAGAGCCGAGCCCACGCTCGGCTGATCCCTCGAAAGGCAGCCGCGCGCGGGCTTGGCCGTACAACAACGCCGGCTTCGCTGAGCCTCAGGCCGGCTTTACCTGCTCAGGCTCCGCAGTCTCCGGCAGTGGCGGCAGACTCGGGTCCACCGTGACCGGCACATCGCTCTTCAACAACGCCGCAGCTTCCCTATCGCTGCCGACGGCCGGCGGTGAACCGCGCAGCGGCAGGCCGGCGGTTTCCTTCACGAACAGCATCGTGATCAGGCCGATCACCGCCGCGCCCATCAGGTAATAGGCCGGCACCAGCGGGTCGCCGGTACGTTCCACCAGCCACGCGGTCACAAGTGGCGTGGTGCCACCGAACAGCGACACCGAGACGTTGAAGGCGATCGACAGCGCGCTGTAGCGCACCGGGGTGTAGAACAGCGCCGGCAGCGTGGACGGCATCGAGCTGGTGAAGCACACCAGCGCCAGGCCCAGCAGCATCAGGCCGAGGAAGATCAGCCAGTCGTTGCCGCTGCCGATCAGCAGCAGGCAGGGTACGGCCAGCACCAGCAGCGCGATGCAGGCACCGATGATCATCGGGCGGCGGCCCAGCCTGTCACTGAACAACCCGCCGACGATGTTCAGCGGCATCATCACCAGCATCACGATGATGATCAGCAGCAGGCCCTTGCTCTCGGCGTAGTTCATGGTGACGCTGAGGTAGCTGGGCATGTAGGTCAGCAGCATGTAGTCGGTCACGTTGAACACCAGCACCAGGCCCATGCAGACCAGCAGCTGGCGACCATGTACCTGGAACAGCGCGCCAAGCCCAGGCCGGTCGTGCTCGCGCTTCTCGGCTTCCTCGGCGAAGGCGCGGAAGGCCGGCGTTTCCTCCAATTTCATGCGCATGTACAGGCCGAGCAGGCCCAGCGGGCCGGCCACCAGGAATGGAATGCGCCAGCCCCAATCCAGCATCTGTTCGCTGCTCAACAGCATGTGCAGCGCGGTCACGGTTCCGGCGCCGGCGATGTAGCCGCCCAGCGTACCGAACTCCAGCCAGCTGCCCATCAGGCCGCGGTTGCGGTCGGTGGAATACTCGGCGATGAAGGTGGCCGCACCACCGTACTCGCCGCCGGTGGAGAACCCCTGCACCACACGTGCCAGCAGCAACAGCACCGGTGCCCAGATGCCGATGCGCTCGTAGGCGGGAATCAAGCCGATCGAGAACGTGCCCAGCGCCATCAGGATCATGGTGAACGCCAGCACTTTCTGGCGCCCATAACGGTCGCCGAGCGGGCCGAACACCAGGCCGCCGAGTGGACGCACCAGGAATGCCACGGTGAAGGTGGCGAAGGCGGCGATCACCTGTGCTGTGGGGTTGCTGGACGGGAAGAACACCTGGCCGATGGTGACGGCCAGATAGCCGTAGACACCGAAGTCGAACCACTCCATGGCATTGCCGAGTGCGGCGGCGCCCACGGCGCGCTTGAGCATGGGCTTGTCGACGACGGTGATCTCATCGACCTTCAGATGGCGGCGGCGTTTGAACCAGCCGAAGTGGGCATGGGAATCGGGCGTGTCCTGCATAGGGGCTCCCTTGTAGGTATGGAATAGGGGAATGGGTGCTGTGGTGTGTCCCGGAATTCGGAAACGGCGATGCAGGCGCAAGTGGCGCGGGGGCATCGGAAGGCGGCGTGGGGGCCGGGGAATGTGTGCAGGCGGAATGCCACGCGCACGGCGAAGCACCGCCGCAGAGGGAGAGACGCGACAACGGGATCACAGCGGCCGCGCAGTCAGCGGTCGGACATCACATCAGCGTAGGGGTGCAGGCAGAGGGCCTGCGGGCGTCATCCGCCGGGATCCAGCGCGAGGCGATGGAAATGCAGGGCGGGAGCATTCGTGGCAAGCGAAGCGCCGGTCGGCAGTGCTTCCCACGTAACAGGTGCGCCCGTCACGTAGTGGGTCGTGTCGATCATCCGTTCATCATAACGGCATCGGCGTGAGCATGCAGCGAAGCAGGCTGATCTGCACGCTGTGTTCCACCTCGCCTGTTCAGAAGGCTCAGGCCGACTTCGCCACCAAGCCGAACACCGTGCAGGCCATCGCCAGGGCGCCCGGCAGTGCCAGTTTTCGCGTGACCAGTGCGGCGCCGATCATGGTGAGCACCGAGAGCATGATGGCCAGGGCGAAGAACGGTTGGCCCTGCAGGAACTGGTGGATGCAACCGGCACAGCCGGCAATGGCCAGGCTGGTGGCAAAGCAGACGTGGAACAGTGAGCCAGCGTACACAGAGGTTCCTCGCGATGATGGAGGCCATAGCGGCAGGCAGCCGGACAAATTTAGCGCTGATTGCAGATTGCGATGACGGGATCACATCCTGTACGCGCTCTGGTGACATCGGCGTGCATAAGGTGGGGCGCACACCCACTTTTCGGATTGATGGAGGATGCAATGGCGCGGACGATTCCCGAAGGAGCCCTGATCGTGGTAGCCGACGGTGGTTCGGCACGGGTGTTCACCAACGTGGGCAGCAACCACCAGTTGACCTTGAAGCAGGAAGGCGAACTGCGCCTGCAGGACATCAGCGAGCAGGGCGTATCCGGGCAGGGGCCTGCGGGTGCAGTGCCGAAGGACATGTCGGTCTCGCAGCTCAACGAGGCGACGTTCGCCAAGCAGGTGGCCGAACAGCTCAACGAAGATGCCTTGAAGAACCGCTATGCGCACCTGGTGTTGATCGCCGACCCGACCACGCTGGGTCGCATTCGTCCGCTGCTGCATAAAGAGGTCCAGGCGCGATTGCTCGGGGATATTGCCAAGGATCTGACCAACGCGCCGTTGGAAGACATCCAGAAGGCACTGGCGGCGTAGCGCTCATGCCGTTCATGCGTGATCACCTTGCGAACGAGCCCACCTTTGTGGAGGTGGCGGCGCAGGCTGGCTGGCAGGTGCTGGAGTTCGGTGCGCCCTGGTGCGGTCATTGCCAGGCCGCGCAGCCTGCGTTGCAGGCCTTTGTCGAATCGAACGATCTGCCGCATTGGAAGATCGAGGATGGCAAGGGAAGGCCGTTGGGGCGAGCGTTCAAGGTAAAGCTGTGGCCGACGGTGGTGCTGCTGCGCGATGGAGAAGAGATCGCGCGGGTGGTAAGGCCGCTGGACAGCGCGGATCTCATGTCGTTGCAGAGCGCGCTTCCCGGTTGAAGATTGAACCGGGCGTGGGAAGCCGGGCAGTCGCACTGCAGCATGCGGCGTGGCAGGCCCGGTGCTAGGATCCGGCTATCACCTGAATCGATCCAAATGCCGATGCCCACGCTGGACCGTCGTCTCCTGATCGCTGTCGCCGCCACGGCGATGTTCGCTTCCGGCCTGGTTTCGGCCGCGCCTGCCAGAACCGCCGCCGACAAGGCCTATGCCTCGGTCGACCCGTTCATTGGTACGGGTGGTGAAGGCCACACTTACCCGGGTGCCACGGTGCCGTTCGGCATGGTCCAGCTCAGCCCGGACACACGCATCCAGCCACGCGAAAAGGCCTATGGCTGGGCAGCCGGCTATCGCTACGACGACCGCAGCATCGTCGGCTTCTCGCACACGCATTTTTCCGGCACTGGCCATTCGGACCTCGGCGACATCCTGCTGATGCCGTTCACCGGCAATCCCGGCCTGGAGCGCGGTGATCCGGAAAAGCCGCGCAGCGGTTTCGCGTCGCGCTTCCGCCACGATGACGAGAAGGCTGAGCCGGGCTACTACGCCGTCACCTTGGACGATTACAAGGTGCGCGCCGAGCTGACTACCAGTGCGCGCGTGGGCGTGCATCGCTACGCGTTCCCCAAGGGCACCGAAGCCAAGGTGCTGCTGGACATGCGTACCAGCATGTACGACTACCCGGGCAAGGTACTGTGGTCGCGGGTGCGGGTGCGCGCCGATGGCACCGTGACCGGTTTCCGAGAGACACGCGGCTGGGCGCCGGGTCGCCAGCTGTACTTCGCGATGCGTTTCTCGCGTCCGCTGGCCGGGCATGAGCTGCACAACACCGAGCAGGACATCGTCTACAAGGGCTTCCCGCCGCCGGGCGAGAAGGATCCAGCGCAGCGCGCACAGATCGAGGGCCGCCAGCTGGTCGGTACCTTCGCATTCGGCAAGCTGGATGCACCGCTGGTGGTCAAGGTGGCGATCTCGCCCGTCAGTGAAGCCGGCGCCATTGCCAACCTCGACGCGGAAGTGGCCGACTTCGATTTCGATCGCGTGCGTGCGCAGGCGAAACAGGAATGGACGCAGGCGCTGTCGGTGCTTGATATCGACGCCCCGGAACACGCCCGCCGCAGTGCCTATACCGCGCTGTACCACACGATGCTGGGGCCGACGCTGTTCATGGATGCCGATGGCCAGTACCGCGGCTCGGACAATGCCGTGCATCAGGCCACGGGTTACACCAACTATTCCACCTTCTCGCTGTGGGACACCTACCGCGCCCTGCATCCGCTGCTGACCCTGGTGCAGCCGGAAAAGCGCAACAGCGACTTCATCAATTCGATGCTGGCCCACCATGAGCACAGCCCCTACGGCATGCTGCCGGTGTGGTCGTTCCATGGCCTGGAAGACTGGTGCATGATCGGCTACCACGCGGTGCCGGTGATCGCCGATGCCTACGTGAAGGGCATCCGTGGCTTCGATGCCGACAAGGCGCTGAAGGCAATGGTCGAGACCGCGAATTACGGCCCGTATGACGGCATCGCGCAGTACCGCGAGCTGGGTTACGTGCCCATCGACGAGGAAGGCGAGGCCGCCAGCAAGACGCTGGAATACGCCTTCGATGACTGGACCATCGCGCGCATGGCGCAGGCGATGGGCAAGACCGATATCGCGACGACCTTCGACAAGCGTGCCGGCAACTGGCGCAACGCCTTCGACAAGGACACCGGCTTCATGCGCGCACGAAAGCGCGATGGCAGCTTCCGCACCCCGTTCGACCCCAGCGCCAGCGGCTATGGCACCGACTACACCGAGGGCAACGCCTGGCAGTATTCGTGGTACGTGCCGCAGGACGTCGCCGGCCTGGCGGCAGCGCACGGTGGCAGCGACAAGCTGCTCGCGCGCCTGGACGAAGTGTTCAACGCCAAGGTGGATCCGTCCATCTTCGAGCACATGGAAGACATCACCGGCCTGATCGGCTGGTATGCGCATGGCAACGAACCCAGTCACCATGTGGCCTACCTGTACTCGTACGCCGGCCAGTCGTGGCGCACCCAGGCGCGCCTGAAGCAGATCATGGACACCCAGTACGCTGATCGTCCGGATGGCCTGGCCGGCAACGATGACGTCGGCCAGATGTCGGCGTGGTACGTGTTCACCGCGTTGGGCTTCTATCCGGTGGCGCCGGGCTCGGGCGAGTACATCCTCGGCCGCCCGTTCCTGCCGAAGACCGCGATGCGCCTGCCGAACGGCAAGACGTTCACCATCGTGGCCGATGGGTTGGATGACAAGCACACCTATGTGGGCAACGTGAGTCTCAACGGCAAGCCGCTGCAGCGCACCTTCCTGCGCCATGACGAGATCCTGGCAGGTGGCGAGCTGCGTTTCACCATGCAGGCCGAGCCGAACAAGGATTGGCCGGGGCAGGGCGCGCAGGCGCCGTACTCGATGAGCCGGTGATGCGATCCTGGTAGGTGCCAACCTTGGTTGGCACGCTTCACGGGTGACCTGATACCTGTAGAGCCGAGCCCATGCTCGGCTGCTTTTGGCACGGTGCCTGAGCCGAGCATGGGCTCGGCTCTACAAGGGCAATTCGACAAAGGTCAACGGAACCGCACCCCCACCCGCGCGCCACCGAGCGGCGCCGTTTCGATCTTCAACATCGCACCGTGCCGCTGCGCGATCTCGGCCACGATTGCCAGTCCCAGGCCGCAGCCATCGCCCTCGCTGCTCGCCCGGTAGAAGCGTTCCGTGACGCGCGCGCGTTCGGCTTCGGCGATGCCTGCGCCATCATCGTCCACCCATACGTGGACGCCGCCGGCCTCCTGCCGAACGCCGAGGGTGATCACACCGCGTGAGGCGCCATAGCGCAACGCGTTGTCCAGCAGGTTGCCCAATGCCTCGCGCAACAGCTGCGGATCGCCCTGTATCGACACGCCGTCGTCGGGCCCGTCGTAACCCAGGTCCACGCCCGCAACCAACGCACGGTCGGCGTAGCGTTCGACCACGCCACGCGCCAGCGCGGCCAGATCCAACGGCTGCAGCGGCAGTGCACTGCCATGTGGATCTTCCGATCGGCTGAGCATCAGCAGCTGGTTGACCAGGTGCTGCAGCCGCGCCAGCCCGGCCAGCGTGCCGGACAGCGCCAGTTGCTGGGCCTGCGGATCGTGCTGGCGCAATGAACTTTCCAGCTCCACCTGCATCGCTGCCAGCGGCGTGCGCAGCTGGTGCGCGGCATTGCTGACGAAGCGCCGCTGTGCATCCTGCATCGCGTCCAGGCGCTGCAGCAGCGCGTTGTAGGCCTCCACCGCCGGCCACAGTTCGCGCGGGGCTTCCTGTGCCGGATCCAGCGGCGCCAGCGGATCCGGCCGCGGGCTGGCCAGCTTCCGCGCGACCAGGTTGGCATGGCGTGCGGCAGCGCCTGTACCGGACCAGGCCAGCCATGCCGCCAGTGCCAGGATCGCAGCCTGGAACGGAACGCTGGTCAGCAGTAGCTTGCGCTCCAGCCGGTGGCGCTTGCGCAGTGTCTCGGCCACGCGCAGCCGGATGTCATGACCCGGTCCGGCGCTGACCACCACTTCGACCATGCGCACGGCCTGCCCACGCAGCCGCGCATCATAGTAGACCGGGTCGTCGCTGCCGGCGGACATCGACGGGCGTGGCAGTGCCTCGGGCAGGTCGCCATACAGGCGCCCACCCCCGGCGTCGACCACCTCGCCATGCACTTCGTCGGCGGTGTCCCAAGTGAACATGCGTGACACCGCCGGGGTGATCTCGATGGACGCACGGCCGTCCTGCACCGTCACCAGCTCGGACAACGACATCGCCGAATCCAGCAGCCAGCGGTCGTAGACCTGGCCGGCGTAGAAGCGCGCCAGGGCGAATGAACCCACTGCGCTGCACAACAGCAGTACCAGCAGTGGCAGCCACAGGCGTCTCAGCAGCAGGCCACGCAGGCTGTGCACGCGCTCAGTCACCCACGGCCTCCAACCGGTATCCAAGCCCACGCAGCATGCGGATGCCGACGCCGGCGTGGGCCTGTTCCAGTTTGCGGCGCAGGCGGCTGACATGCACTTCGATCACCGACAGGTTGGCCTCGTGGTCCCAGCTGTACAGCGCGTCGAACAGGCGCTGCTTGGTAACCGTGCGGCCGGGATGCTGCATCAGTGCCTCGACCAGCGACAGCTCGCGCGCGGTCAGCTCGATGCGCTGGCCGTCCACCTGCACTTCATTGCGGATGCTGTCGAAGCACAACCGGCCCAGGCGCTTCTGCGCCGGTGCATCGCTGCGGCGGCGCGACAGCGCACGCAGGCGCGCTTCCAGTTCTCCCAGGGCGAAGGGCTTGGCCAGGTAGTCGTCGCCACCGCGGTCGAGGCCGAGGATGCGGTCCTCCACACCATCGCGTGCGGTCAGGATCAGCACCGGCAGGATGACGCCGTCGTTGCGCAGGCGCGAGAGCAGGTCCAGGCCATCCACGTCGGGCAATGAAAGGTCGAGCACCATCACGTCATACGGCGCGCTGGCCAGTGCCGCCGGTGCGTGCAGCCCCCGCGAAAGGTGGTCGCACAGATGACCGGCACCCTGCAGGGCGCGGATCAGTCCATCAGCCAGGGCGGCGTCGTCTTCGATCAGCAGGATTCGCATTGCAAGCTTCGTGCAAGGTTGGGGCAAGTTTGGCGCAAGTGCATCACCTTACCGTGACGTGCATGAATTTCTCCCCTCGTCTTGCGGCCGTGTTGGCCACTCTTCTGTGCGCGCCCACCGCTTCGGCGCTGTCCCTGCAGGAAGCGCAGCGCGCAATGGAAGCACACAACCCGGACCTGCGTGCGGCGGCACTGGAGCTGCGCGGTGTGCAGGGCGATGCGCAGACGGCGGCGTTGCGCCCGTCCACCGAGTTGTCGATCGGCACCAGCAAGATCAGCCCCAAGCATGGCATCGGCCCTGGGCGCTGGCAGGACAAGCGGGTGGACAGCACCGTGGGCCTGGGCTGGACCTGGGAGCGCGGTGGCAAGCGTGCGTTGCGTATCCGCCAGGCCGATGCGCTGCTGGAAGTGGCCGGGCTGGAGATGCTCGATGCGCGGCGCCGCCAGCAGGTGGCGCTGCATGAAACCTATTTCGGCCTGAAGGGCGCACAGGAGCGGGCGCAGATTGCCGATGCCAACCGCCAGAGCTCGGCCGAGCAGATGGCGGCGGCGGACAAGCAGGTTGCCACCGGGGCGATGGCGCCGGTCGACCGCGCGCGGCTGGCGGTGGACGACCTGGCGGTAGCCGACGCGGCGCGCGAGGCGGCGCTGGATCTGCGCGACGCGCGGCATGCGCTTGGCCTGCTGCTCGGCCGCGACGACAGCCATGACCTCAGCGCCGATGATCCGTGGCCAGATCCCGCGGGCAGGGCCGACGCGCGCACTTTCGATCCTCAGCAGCGTGCCGATCTGCGCGCGGCACGTTCGCGCCTGGTTGCGGCGGACGCCGGTGTGGCATTGGCGCGCAGTGAGCGCCACCGCGACATCCAGTTGGGCGTGGAGGCCGAGCGCGAGCCGACTGACATCAGCGGCGTCACCTGGGGTGTGTCATTGACCATTCCGCTCGGCGGCCCGTCACGTGCACGCGGCGCGATCCAGCGTGCCGAGGCCGACCGTGACAGTGCCGCGCTGGAGCTGCAGGTGCTGCAGCGCGAAGCGCACGCCGAACTGGACCAGTTGCAGGCCAGCGCGCAGTCCGCCGCGCAGCGTCGCAGCGACTACGAAGGACTGCAGTCCGATGCCGCACGCAAGGCGGTGCAGGGCATTGAACTGGCCTACCGCCGCGGCGCCGCCAGCCTGACCGATCTGCTGGATGCGCGCCGCAGCTGGCGCGAGTTCGAGGCTGCGTTGATTGAAGCGCGTGCCGACCATGCCATTGCTTTGGCGCGCTGGGAAGCGGCCACATCCATTGCTGAAGGAGAGTTCCGATGAAGTCCACCGTCGCCTATCGGCCGCAGGCGCGACACGCCGTGCTGCCGGCCTTGCTGGCGCTGGCTCTGCTGGGTGGCTGCGGCCGCGAGCCGGCGTCCTATACCGAGGACGCGCCGAAGGTCAGTGCCGGCCAGATCCAGTTTCCTGCCGGTAGCCGCCAGCTGGACGTGCTGCGCAGCGAGGTGGTCACCGCCGGCGCCAGCGCCAGCCTGCAGCTGCCGGGCCGGGTGGTCTGGGACGAGACGCGCTCCAGCGCGCTGCGTACGCCGTTGGCGGGGCAGGTGGCGCGCATCGAGGCACAGCCGGGGCAGAAAGTGAAGGTGGGCCAGGTGATCGCCTGGATCACTTCGCCCGAATTCGGCCAGGCCCAGGCGGAGGGCGTGCGCGGCCGTGCCGAGCTGCAGCAGGCGCGCAAGGAGCTGGAGCGCACCCGCGAGTTGCATGCGGCAGGTGTGGCGTCGGGCCGCGAACTGGACGAGGCCGAGGCCAATTTCGCCGGCAGCCAGGCCGATCACGCGCGTGCGACCGCCTTCGCCAAGGCGTATGGCAATGGCCCGCACGTCGACCAGCGCCTGCCGCTGCGCGCGCCGATCGATGGCGTGCTGGTGGAGCGGCGGATGAGCCCGGGCATGACAGTCAGCCCCGACAGCGAACAGCCGTTGGCGGTGATTGGCGATCCGGACCGCCTGTGGTTGCTGCTGGATGTACCGGAGAGCCTGGCCGGACGCTTGAAGGCGGGCATGCAGGTGAGCGTTTCCGGGGCCGATGGACAGCCGCTGCAGGCGACCCTGCAGCACGTGGATGACTTCGTCGACAGCGAACGCCGTGTGGTGCAGGCGCGCGCCGAGCTGGACAACCGCGCACGCGGTTTCAAGGCGGGGCAGTACGTGCGCGCCCAGGTGGCGTTGCCGGCCGAGGGCGGTGTCTCGCTGCCCGATGCGGCCGTGTTGTTGATCGACGGCAAGCAGGTGGTGTTCGTGGAGGAGGGCAAGGGCCGCTTCGTGCGTCACGCGGTGCATGCCGAGGAACTGGGCGATGGCCGGCTGTGGGTCCGTGAAGGCCTGGCCGCAGGCGCCAGGGTGGTGGTCGAGGGCGGCCTGCTGCTGCAGCAGCTGGCGGACAGCGCGCCTGCCGCCGCCAGCAGCGGCACGGGGCACGCCGCCCCATGATCGATCGCCTGATTGCCTACTGCCTGCGCCAGCCGCTGATGGTCATGCTGGCACTGCTGCTGTTCATCGGCGCTGGCATTGCCGCGTTCCGCGTGCTGCCGGTGGAAGCCTTCCCGGATGTGTCCGACACCCAGGTGACAGTGGTGTCGCTGCACCCGGGCCGTGCCGCCGAAGAGGTCGAGCGCGAGGTGACGATGCCACTGGAAGTGGCGTTGTCCGGTATCCCGCATTCGGTGCGGGTGTTCTCGCATACGCAGTTCGGCCTGTCGATGATCATCCTGACCTTCGACGACAAGGCCGATGACTACTTCGCGCGCCAGCAGGTGCTGGAACGCCTGCAGGGCGTGGAACTGCCGGAAGGGGTAACGCCGGAACTGGAGGCGATGAGCTCGGCGGTAGGTGAGATCTACCGTTATGTGCTGAAAGGCCCGCACATGACGCCGACCCAGCTGCGCACCGTGCAGGAATGGACAATGGAACGCAGCCTGCGCACCGTGCCGGGCGTGGCCGATGTGATCAGCTTCGGTGGCTTCGCGCGCACCTTCCAGGTCAAGCCGGACCTGGACAAGCTGCGTGACCGTGGCATCAGCCTCGGTGAGTTCGCCGAGGCGCTGGAGAAGGGCAGCTCGAATGCGGGCGGCGGCTACGTGGAGCGTGGGCAGCAGCAGTTCCTGATCCGTGGCGTGGGCCTGATGCGTTCGTCGGCGGACATCGGCAACGTGGTGGTGGCGCAGCGCGGGGGCACGCCTATCCTGGTGCGCGACCTGGCCGGCATCGCCGACACCGGCCTGCCGCGCCAGGGCCTGGTCGGCCAGGACGACAATGACGATGCGGTGTTCGGCATGGTCCTGATGCGCAAGGGCGAGAACCCGTCCGATGTGCTCGACGCCCTGCATGCGCGCATCGCCGAGATCGAGGCCAACCAGTTGCCGGCCGGGGTCAGCATCGAGCCGTTCTACGACCGCTCGTGGCTGGTCACGACCACGTTGAAGACGGTCTTCCGCAACCTGCTGGAAGGCGCAGTGCTGGTGTTCCTGGTGTTGTGGCTGTTCCTGTACAACGCCCGGGCCGCGCTGATCGTGGCGGCGATGATGCCGCTGGCCCTGCTGTCGACCTTCCTCGGCCTGCATCTGTGGGGTGTGCCGGCGAACTTGCTCTCGTTGGGTGCGATGGATTTCGGCATCATCATTGATGGCGCGGTGATCGTCACCGAACACATCGTCTCGCGACTGTCGAAGCTGCCACCTGCGGCCGATCGGAAGAAGCGGTTCTCGACCATTCTTTCAGCGGCATCGGAAGTGGGCCGCCCGACGTTCTTCTCGATGCTGATCATCATCGCCGCGCACATCCCGATCTTCACCCTGCAGCGGCAGGAAGGACGCATGTTCGCGCCGATGGCGTACTCGGTGACCTCGGCGTTGATCGGTGCGCTGATCCTGGCGCTGACCGTGGTGCCGCTGTTCTGCTACTGGTGGCTGCGGCGCGACCGCATGCGTGACGGCAATCCGCTGATGGACCGCCTGACCGGCTGGTACCGGCCGATCCTGGAGCGTGCATTGGCCCGCCCGCGTGCGGTGGTACTGACTGCAGTTGCGCTGCTGGTCGGCACGCTGGCATTGGGCACCCGGTTGGGTTCGGAGTTCCTGCCTGAGCTGGACGAAGGCTCGATCTGGCTGACCGCCACGCTCGACCCCAGCACCAGCCTGGCCGAAGCCCAGCAGCAGTCGCGGCGCATCCGTGAGCTGGTCGGCAGCTTCCCGCAGGTGTCGACGGTGGTGGCCAAGCTGGGACGCCCGGAAGACGGCTCCGACGCCAAGGGCGCCAACCAGATCGAGGCATTGGTGGCGTTGAAGCCGGAGAAGGAGTGGCCGAAGGGCGTGGACAAGCGGCAGCTGGTGAGCGATCTGCAGCGCATGCTGGAGCAGCGCATTCCGGGGCCGGAGTTCTCGATCTCGCAGCCGGTGCGCGACAACATCCTGGAGAGCATCTCGCAGATCAAGGGCCAGGTGGTGATCAAGGTCAGTGGCTCGGACCTGGACGTGCTGAATCAGCAGGCGCAGGCGATCCTGGGCCAGGTGCGTGGTGTGGAGGGCGTGGAGAGCGCCTTCATTGACCGTGACGGGTCGTTGCCGCAGCTGCAGATCGAGATCGACCGCGACCGTGCCGCGCGCTATGGCCTCAATGTGCGCGACATCGACGAGGTGATCGAGACCGCACTGGGCGGGCGCCAGGTCGGCGAACTGTGGGAGGGCGACCGCAAGTTCCCGATCACGCTGCGCCTGGACGACGCCGACCGCGACCTGCAACGGTTGCGCACGGTCCCGGTGGGCATCGGCGATGGCCACACCGTGACGCTGTCCGACGTGGCCGACTTCCGCATGGCCAGCGGCGCGATCAACATCTCGCGCGAGAATGCACAGCGGGTGAAGGCAGTGAGCATCTTCATCGCCGGGCGTGACATGGGCAGCGTGGTGGCCGACATGCGCAAACGCGTGGACGCCAGCGTGCAGCTGCCGGAGGGCTACCGGCTGGAGTGGTCCGGCGAGTTCGAGAACCAGCAACGTGCAATGAAGCGGCTGGGCTGGGTGATCCCGCTGTCGGTGCTGATCATCTTCGTGCTGCTGTTCGATGCCTTCAAGGACATCAGCAGCGCCGCGCTGATCCTGGCCAACGTGCCACTGGCGATGATCGGCGGCATCCTCGCCCTGTGGTTGACCGGCATTCCACTGTCGGTGTCGGCGGCGATCGGTTTCATTGCATTGTTCGGGCAAGCGGTGCTGAACGGGGTGGTGATGCTCAGTCGCTTCGCGCAGCTGCGCGAGCAGGGCATGGACCTGCTGCAGTCGGTCGTGCAGGGCTCGCTGCAGCGCTTGCGCACCGTACTGATGACCGCACTGCTGGCGATGTTTGGCCTGCTGCCGATGGCGACCTCGCATGCGATTGGTGCCGAGACCCAGAAGCCGCTGGCGGTGGTGGTGATTGGCGGCCTGCTGTCGGCGATGTTGCTGACCCTGCTGGTGCTGCCTACGCTATACTACTGGGTACACCGGCGCCGCGAGGCCCGGACGGGCTGACGATAATGTAGAGCCGAGCCCATGCTCGGCGGCTTCTGGCTTCTGCGCGAAGAGCAGCCGTGCCTGGGCTCGGCTCTACAGCAGCGCTACGTCACCACGCCACGCCCTGCCAGGCAATCATCATCGGTACGATCAGCAGGCCCAGGCAGCTGACGCACAGCATCGTCGTGGTGATGTGGCAGAGCCAGAAAACTCGCGGCCTGTCCGCACGCCAGACTTTCCTGCCGTGGTTGACGCCCCATATCGTAAAGCCAGCGACGATGCCGCCCAGAAAGAAGCAGACGGTGGCCAGTGCCCACAGCCCCCAGGTCAGCGCCATGGCCAGATTGCGAACGTCGCCAGGCAGCCGGGTCCACAGTACCAGCGTCGCCAGGGCCAACAGACCTCCCATCAGGAGGGTGATCATCCATAGCCAATACCAGATGCCCGGCTTTCCCATGCGCGTGGCTCTCGTCCGTTTGAGCGAGGATAGCCAGAGAAAGGGTCTTCACACCATCCCGCCGTTGGCGCGCAGCACCTGGCCATTGATCCACCCGCCATCGGTGCCTGCCAGGAACGCAACCGCACCGGCGATGTCCTCCGGCGTACCCAGCCGCTCCAGGGGGCTCATCTTCGCCAGCCGCTCGATCAGTTCCGGTGACTTGCCGTCCAGGAACAGGTCGGTGGCGGTCGGGCCGGGGGCCACTGCGTTCACGGTGATGTTGCGCCCGCGCAGCTCCTTGCTGAGGATGGCGCCCATCGTCTCCACCGCTGCCTTGCTGGCCGCGTACACGCTGTAGTTCTCCAGCTTGATGCCGACCACGCTGGTGGACAAGGTGATCAGCCGGCCACCTTCGCGCACCCGTCGCGCGCTTTCGCGCAGCACGTTGAAGGCGCCCTTGAGGTTGATGCCGATCACCCGCTCGAACAATGCGTCGTCGGTGTCGGCCAGCGGCGCCAGCTGCAATACGCCGGCGCTGTTGACCACCACGTCGATGCCGCCGAAACGGGCCTCGATGGCGTCGAACAGCTGGTTGACCGCCTGTGAATCGACCACGTCGGCCTGCAACGCGATGGCCTGCGCACCGGCCGCGTTGAGTTCGGCCGCCAAGGCTTCGGCGTCGTCGCGGCGGCCCGCATAGTTGATCGCGACCGCGTGGCCATCTGCGGCGAGCCGGCGGGAGATGGCGGCGCCGATGCCACGGGAGCCGCCGGTGACCAGGGCGACAGAGCGGGCGGGGGAGAGGGTCATGGTGGCTTCCAGCAGGGCACGCCGGAGTGGCGCAGGGCCATCTTCGCCACAACGGCGTTCCGGATAATCATGCATGATTCGTCAACATCATCCGGATAGCCGAATAATGGATCGCTTCACCGCCATGCGCGCTTTCGTCCGTATCGTCGAGCGTCGCAGCTTCACCCGGGCCTCCGAGGACCTCGGCCTGCCGCGGGCCACAGTGACCGACGCGATCAAGGCGCTGGAACAGCGGCTGGGCGTGCGCCTGCTGCACCGGACCACGCGGGTGGTGGTGCCGACGCTGGAAGGCGAGGCCTTCTATGGCCGTTGCCTGCGCTTGATCGCCGACATGGATGATGCCGAGGCTGCGTTCCGTGACGCGCCGCCACGCGGCCCGTTGCGTATCGAAGTGCATGGCACGCTGGGCCGGCACCTGCTGTTTCCGCACCTGCCGGAATTCCTGCAGCGCTACCCGGAGATCGAACTGGACGTCAGCGAGGGTGACCGCTATGTCGACCTGCTGCGCGAAGGCGTGGATGTGGCGTTGCGGGTGGGGACGCTGGCCGACAGCGATCTGGCGGCGCGACGGTTGACCATGCTGCGCGAGGTCACGGTGGCCTCGCCGGGCTATGTGCAGGCGCACGGCCTGCCCGATACCATCGAATCGCTGCAGGACGGCCACCAGATGGTCGGCTACCGCTCCAGCGCCACCGGCCAGCTGATTCCTCTGGAGTTCCAGCAGGGCGGGCAGGTGCGTTACCTGCCGCTGCCGGCGCGGGTGCGAGTGTCCGGTGCGGACGCGTTCCTTGGTGCCGCGCTGGCGGGGCTCGGTATCATCCAGGCGCCGTGCTACCGGATGGACCCGTACATCGCGCGCGGGCAGTTGGTGGAGCTGTTGCTCGAGACGCCGCCGACGCCGAGTCCACTGAGCCTGGTCTACCCGCGCAACCGAACGCCGTCGCCAAGGTTGCGGGTGTTCATCGATTGGGTTGCCGGGGTGTTTGAGCAGACCGGGGTTGCCGTCCAGCGGCCGGCACTACCGGGCTGAGGTGCTCGGCAGCACCAGCTCGAACAGGGTGCCGGTGTCATCTGACGCAACACTCACGCTGCCGCCGTGCGCCTGTGCAATCGCGCGGGTGATCGCCAGGCCCAGTCCGGCACCTTCATGGCGGCCACGTTCGCCGCGGTAGAAGCGATCGAACAGGCGCGGCAGCGCTTCGGCGGCGATCGGCGTGCCAAGGTTGTGCACACTGACCCTGCACACGCCATCGGCCTCGACCAGCTGCACCCGCACCTCGCTGCCCACGGCTGCGTACTTCAACGCGTTGGACAGCAGGTTGGCAATCGCCCGGTGCAGCATCAAGCGGTTGCCTTCGATCTTTGCCACGCCATCGCGACGCAGGGTCAACTGCCGGTCCTCGGCCAGCAGCTCGTAGAACTCCAGCAGCGAATCCACCACCGCGTCCAGCGCCACCGGCTCGCACGAGGGCAGGGCGCCCGGCGCTTCGGCCTGCGCCAAGTACAGCAGGTCGCCCACGGTCTGCGCCAGCTGCTGCAGTTCCTCGGCGCAGGACGCCAGCGTCTCGCGGTAGGCCTCATTGCTGCGCGGGTGTGCAAGCACCACCTGCACCTGGGTCAGCATGTTGGTGATCGGCGTGCGCAGTTCATGGGCGAGATCACCGGAGAACTCGGTCAGCCGCGCGAAGTCCTGCTGCAGGCGCGCCAGCATCCCGTTGAGCGTCTGCGCCAGCTGCTCCAGTTCGGCCGGTGCGCTGCGTGCACTCAGCCGGCGCTGCAGCCGGCCGGCGGTGATCTGCCGGGCCTCATCGGCCAGCGTGCGCAGCGGCCGCAGCGTGCGCCGCACCACGTAGCCGCCGAGCAGGCTGCTGGCCACGGCGGCGCCAATGATGGCGATTGCAAGAAGATGGCGGAAGCGCTGCAGGAAATCGGCATGGCGGTCGTCATCGATGGCCAGCAGGGTGTCCAGCTGGCTGCCGTCGGCCAGGGTCTGGCGCAGGTGCAGAGCATGCATGCAGCGGCCATCGGCGAGGATCCAGTCGTGCCGCCGTGGCGCGGCGTCGATCGGCTGGCTGCGTGCATGCTCGCGCAGCAGTGCCGGTGCGGTGGAGAACAGCACCGCGCCGCTCCCATCAACAATGTGGAAGGCGATATCCGGATGGTGGCCCAGCGCCTCTGCCAACCGCTGCCCGCGTGCGGATGCAGGTCCATTGCCGGCCAGGTCACGGATCAACGCAACCTTGTTCTCCAGTTCGCTGAAGTCCTGGGCCACCAGGTCGTGGCGGGCGCTGACATAGATCGCCACGCCCAATGCGGCCAATACCAGCGTGGCCACGGTGGCGAACAGCAGCGTCAGCCGTACTGCGATGGAGCGACGCAGGCTCATCCGCTGTGCACTGCACCGTCGTCCGGCGCCTCCAGCACATAGCCCATGCCGCGCACGGTGACGATCAGCTTGGCATCGAAGTCATCGTCGATCTTCGCGCGCAGGCGGCGGATCGCCACGTCGATCACGTTGGTGTCGCTGTCGAAGTTCATGTCCCACACCTGCGAGGCGATCAACGAGCGCGGCAGCACTTCACCGCGTCGGCGCGCCAGCAGTTCCAGCAGGGTGTATTCCTTCTGGCTGAGGGCGATGCGCTGGCCGCCGCGTTCGACCCGGCGGCGCAGGGTATCCACCACCAGGTCGGCGATGACGATGCGCTCGGCCTGCGGCAGCGCCTGGCCACGACGCAGCAGGGTGCGCACGCGCGCCAGCAGCTCTGCGAAGGCGAATGGCTTGGCCAGGTAGTCATCTGCGCCCAGCTCCAGGCCCTGCACGCGGTCGGCGATGCTGCTGCGCGCGGTCAGGAACAGCACCGGCACCTGCCATCCGGCCTCGCGCAGCCGCGACAGCACGTTCCACCCATCCAGGCCGGGCAGCATCACATCGAGAATGACCAGCTGGTACTCGCCGCTGCCGGCCAGGTGCAGCCCGTCGACGCCGTTGCAGGCGAGATCGACCACGTAGCCGGCCTCGATCAGGCCCTGGCGCAGGTAGTTGCCGGTCTTGGGTTCGTCTTCGACGATCAGCAGTTTCATGGTGTGCCCATCATCGCAGCTTGGGCCTGTGCTGGAACGGATGAGTCATGCCAATGGGTCCAGCGTGCCGAGCACCGCCACGCAGGCCAGCACCAGCAGCGCCAGCACCGATTCGCAGGCCAGGCTGTGGCGAAGTGAGCGCAGCGGCCTGGGTTGCCAGCCGCCGCGGATGGAACTGGCCAGCGCCGGCACCAGCCGCCAGCGATGCAGCGCGGCAAGTCCCAGCATGCCACCGACCAGCGCCAGCTTGAGCAGCAGCCAACGTCCATGTGCGGCGCCGGTCAGGCTCTGTATGGAACCGCCGAGATCGACATAGGTATAGGTGCCGGTCATTGCCAGCAGGGCGACGATGATCGTGCCAGGCACGGCGAAGCTGTGCGCGGCCTGCCACAGTTCGCGGGTACGTTCGCGCAGGCGCAGGCCCTGTGGACGCAGCGCCAGCTGCAGAATGGCGGCGATCGCACCGACCCAGGCGCCGGCGGCCAGCAGGTGCACAATGCCGGCCGCCAGCCGGAATGTCCCGCCGAATCCATCACCGGCGGCGGCGTGACCATTCCAGGCGAGGCTGGCCAGAGTTGCCGCCGAGAGTGCCAGCAGGGCCAGACGGCGCAGGCCCTGCACCGGGCGATTGACTGCCAGCAGCGGCAGCATTGCCAGCAGGGCCAGAATGCGCAGCAGTCCTGCCTCACCCACCGGCGTACCGGTAAGAAACCAGCGCGCCGTCTCGCCATCGATGTCGACCGCTGATATGCCAAGCACGCCGGACAACCGGCTCACGGCATCGGTGACGACCAGGATCAGTGCAGCCACGGCGAGCGTCAGCGAGATGCTGCGCGGCAGTCCGGGGCAGACGAACAGCAGCCGCCCGAACAGCAGCATCAGCACCAGGTACAGCGCCAGCCGCAGCGCATACGGCGAGAGCTCGGCCATGGCGGCGGCCTTACTTCACGGTGAAGCGGTAGTTGCCAGTGATCGGGTGGCTGTCCTGGCCGACCGCGCGCCACTGCAGTGCGTAGCTGCCTGCCGGCAAGGGTTTGGCGAAGCGCGCACGCAGGGTGTGGCCATCTTCGGAAATGTCCTGTGCCGTGGTGGGCATGGCCATCTTCATGCGGCCATGGTCCATGCTCAGTTCGATGCGGGTGGCACGCGGCATCACCTTCTCGCTGAACTGCAGTTCGATCTGGCTGGCCGGAGCCACGGTGGCGTCGGCGGCCGGCGTCGAACGCACCAGGCTGGGATGGGCCAGTGCCAGCGGCGCAATCGCGAGGCCGGACACGAGGAGGACAAGGGAGGCGGAGCGGAGCAGGGGACGGGTCATGCGTGGGACACCTGTGGAAGACGTGGCCCACAGGGTGGAGGGCAGCGCCTTTCGCCGCCCTGACGCGGACATTACCGCCTTGTAATGTTCGTTGGCTGCCGGCCCGCGGCCGGCACTACCGGGTACGTGACTGCGCGATCCATGCAGACGGCGAACAGCCGAGCACGCGGCGGAATGCCGCGCTGAATTTGCTGGGATTGGCATACCCGCTGGCCAAGGCAACATCGGTGACACGGCGGCCCTGCGCGAGTTCGGTGCGCGCCCAGTGCATGCGGCGCTGGGTGAGGAACGCGTAGGGTGGCAGGCCTGTGGCCGCGCGTAGCGCCCGACTGAACGTTGCGGCCTCCATCTGCACTGCAGCAGCCAGCTGTGGGACCGTCAGCGCCCGACCGTGCTGCGCGTCGATGTAGGCCTCCAGTTGTCGCAGCCGTCGTGCCGACAGCGCGGACGTGGTGCCGCGTGCCTCGCGAGGTTGGCCGGCAAGCTGGCGCAGGCGGTGCAGCAGCACCTGCGCGCCATGCTCAAGGAAGCCGGGCAGGCAGGCATCGGCCTGCGTGCTGCACCACAACGCGGTCAGCACCGCGGACACCACCGGATCGCGGTGCAGCCGTGCAGCCAGCGGCTGCAGGTGATGCAGCGTCTGCACGTTGTGCGGCAGCATGCGGGTATCGATGGCGATCCCGATCAGATCCACTGACGGGCTGACATAGGTGCCGGTGTCTGCGGGCAGCACCAGGTTGAACTGGCCAGGTCGCCAGGATGCCTGCAGAAGACCGTTGAGGGTGTGCTGCTGCAGTCGCCCGCCGCCGCCCACGGCCATGCCCAGGCGAAGCTGGTGCGGATGCCCCATCTCACCTTCACCTGCGTCGAAGCGGTGGCGCAGCAGCACCACCGCGCCCTCATTGCTGGCGTGAACCGCAGGGGGCTTCGGGCCGGCTTCCTGCAACAGCTGGTCGGCGAGGGTTGGCATCACGGATCCGGGAATGGAGCAGTGCCGCCCGTAATGGAGTGGCAGCACGGCGCGGGTGTTACATCATAACACTCGTGTCCCGTGCTGCCGCCGCCCGCGCGTCCTCCAGTCCATCCGTCGAGGTCTCCCCGTTGAAGTCGTCCACGCCTGCCGCCGCGCTCGTTGCGGCATCTCTGCTCATTCCCGCAATGCCCGTGCTGGCCCAGCAGGCCGCCCCGGCCACCCTCGACGGCGTCCGGGTCACCGGCTCCAAGCGCGATACCCCCTACCTGAAGAGCGACCTGTCGGTGACGGTGCTCGACCGGCAGGCGCTGAAGGAGGCCGGGGTCACCGAGTTCCGTGACCTGGACAAGCTGGCGCCGAACGTGAAGTTCAACGCGATGGGCCAGCTCAGCAACATGTTCATTTCCATCCGTGGCATCGAATCCAATCCTTTCCTGGTCAATCGTGCCTCGGTCTACATCGATGGCATCCCGTTCCGTGAACTGAGCAACGCGGTGCTCAACCAGGTCGAGTCGGTGGAAGTGCTGCGCGGGCCGCAGGGCACGCTGTACGGCGCCAACAGCGAGTCAGGGCTGGTGCTGGTGCGTACACGCGGCCCGGCCGATGCGCGAGAGGGCGAGGTCAGTGTGCGCAGCACCTGGTTCGGCAACGGCAATGGCACCGCTCTCGATGGTTTCCTGGCAGGGCCGTTGAACAAGACGGGCAGCCTGTCGGGCTCGGTGGCGTTCATGGGCTCGGATGAGGACGCCTACCTGAAGAACCTCACGCCGTCCGGTGCGCGCGGAAGGGTGGGCGAAGGCTATCTGCAGGGCAAGCTGCGCTGGCGGCCAAGCGACTATGTCTCGGTGAATGCGCTGGCCTATCACCTGCGCACCCGCGCGCCCGGCATGTTCGAGTACGAGTACCTGCCGCTGGATACCGGCCTGTACAACCGCACCTACGGCACGTCGCTCAACGGTGGCCGTCGTGCCGGTGACTTCACCTACATCAACGACGCACCCAAGCGCACCGAGAAGGATGAGTCGGTTGCGGGCCTGAGCGCGCAATGGCAGCTGCAGGCCGGCACGCTGGACGTGGCCGCCTCCTGGCGTAGCGAGGAAGTGACCTCCGCCGGCTATGACTTCGACATGACCCAGAGCCCAGCATTGGCAGGCCGCATCTACGACCGGAAGCGCGAGTGGACGGCCGAGGCGCGCTTCAGTTCGCCCAGTGACCAGGCCCTGACCTGGATGGCCGGTGTGTCCACCTACCGCAACAGCAAGGATTCGATCCTTGGCACGTTCGTCGGTCCGGCGCTGCGTGGGCTGGACAGTTACAACCTGGCGCCGCGGCAGACCTCGAAGGGCGAGGACTACAGTGTGTTCGCTACCGCCAGCTACACCTTCCCCGCGCAGCCCAAGCTGACCGCCAGTGCCGGCCTGCGCCATGAGCAGGCGCGGCGTTCCACCGAGCAGCGTTCCGGTGCGCTGGATCTGGGCGCCGGCGGCCGCGTCCTGTACCGCGACGCCGCGCTGGCGCATACCTTCACGGCGACGCTGCCGCGGGTGTCGCTGCGCTACGACGCCACTGACGACCTGTCGTTCTATGCCGCCTCGGCCAAGGGCTACATTCCAGGTGGCTTCAACCTGGCCGCAGCGCAGAGCGACGTGGTCAACGACAAGGTGCTGCGCTACGAATCCGAACGCATGTGGAGCCACGAGCTGGGGTTCAAGATGAATCTGGCCGGCGGTCGTGGCCACATCGGCGGGGCACTTTTCCACATCACCTCGGACAACTGGCAGGAGATCCAGGTGGCCACCGATGCCAACGGCCGCCCGATCTCGTCGGACTACGTGGGATCGGACGCCTCGATCCGGTCGCGGGGTGCAGAACTGGAGGGGGTGTTCGAAGTAGTGCCTGGCTTCACGCTGATGGCGAATGTGGGCTACGTCGACGCGAAGTACACCAAGCTGTGGGTCACCGTCGACCAGAACCTGGATGGCAAGCGGGTCAAGTTGACGCCGCATTACACCGGCTACCTGGCCGCACGCTACCAGTTCGAGTCTGGACTTTACGCGCGGCTGGAATCGCAGTTCACCGGCTCCAGCGCACTTGACGAGCGCAACCGCGCCTTCCAGCCGGCCGTCGCCGTGCTGGGTGCGCAGCTGGGCTACGAAACCGGGCCGTGGAGTGCACGGCTATTCGTGCAGAACCTGACCAACAAGCGTCGCATCAACGGCCTGATCTTCGACAATCTGGCTTTGGGCGTGATGGCAACTACTACGGCCCGGTCGACAGCCCGCGCATCTTCGGCGCGGAACTAGGCTACCGCTTCTGATGATAGGTAGTGCCGGCCGCTGGCCGGCATTTTCGGGGCGCTGGCCAGCGGCCGGCACTACCGGCGGTTACGCAACGCCCGTCGATTGCCAATGTGCGCTGCCGCCAACAACACACCACCACAAGCGGTGGCCATGCCATGCCAGAGCAGCGATTCCTTCAGCGGCAGGTACAGGGAGGCCGACAGCAGCAGGATGGCGCCGGTGCAGGCCAGCTGCACAGGCCGCCAGCGCCCATGCCGGTGCACCCCGGCCGAGGTACTCGCCAAGGCCAGCGAGGAGGCCAGCAACGCGAACAGCCACTCCCAGCGCGACATCATCAGCAGCAGCGTCATTACGCCATGGCCGGGGTGCTGGAACGAGCGCAGCGCCATCATCGCTGCCGGCACGAAGGCCAGCAGCAGGGGCAGGGCGATGCAGTGGGCGGCGCAGGCCAGGGACAGCCAGGCACCGGCAAGATCGAAGCGGGGGTGCCAGCGTGCCGAAGTTGGCGGCTGGGCCAGGGCCCTTGCGGGCGTCGTGGGGATGTGGTCCATAATGTTACATAGTAACAATTGGAGACTCCCCCATGAAGCTTCCTGCTGCTCTATTCCTGCTGCTGGCTGCCAGCGCCGCGCAGGCCCATGACATCCGCCAGCACGCACCGCACGTGCATGGCCAGGCGACCGTCGATGTTGCGCTTGACCAGCAAACCCTGGAATTCGCCCTTCAGGCGCCCGGCATAGGCATCCTCGATTACGAGCGGCCGCCGGCCAATGCAGCCGAGCAGGCCGCGCTGGCACGGGCGACGTCGTTGCTGAAGGGCGGCAGCTGGGTCACTTTGCCCACCGCCGCGGGCTGCCGTCTGGCCACAAGTAAAGCCGATGCAGATGGCTTCGACGCGACGGCCGCCGCGCCGCCGCCGGGACAGCACCGGCACGCGGGTTTCAGCGCAACGCTGCAGTACCACTGTGCCAAACCTGCCGAGCTGCGCGCCATCCTCGTGCGCCTGCCCGTACTGTTCCCGGGCCTGCACGAAGTCATCGTCAACAGCGCAACGGCCCATGGCCAGAACCGCAGTGTGCTGACCCCGGACAACCTGCGCGTGGTGCTGGTCCCGTGAGCACGGCACCGGTGATCGCTCTGGAAGACGTGCAGTTCGGCTACGGCATGTGCCTGGTGCTGGACATCCCGCGGTTGTGGATCGAGCAGGGCAGCAGCGTGCTGCTGCGCGGAATCAGCGGTGGCGGCAAAAGTACCTTGCTGGGTCTGCTGGCCGGTGTGCTGCTACCCGGCAAGGGACGTGTCGAGGTGGCAGGCCAGGCACTGCAGGACATGGGAGGTGCGGCGCGGGATCGTTTCCGTGCCGACCAGTTGGGCGTGATCTTCCAGCAGTTCAATCTGCTGCCGTTCCTCACTGTGCGCGACAACATCGCATTGGGCCTGCGCTTCTCGCGCCTGCGCAGCGCGCGCATCAGTGGGCCGCTGGATGCAGAGATCGCACGCCTGTTGTCAGCCCTGCAGCTTGACCCGGCGTTGATGCAGCGGCGCGCGGGCACGCTCAGTGTCGGCCAGCAACAACGCGTGGCGGCGGCACGCGCCCTGATCGGCCGGCCAGCGTTGCTGCTGGCCGACGAACCAACTTCGGCACTGGACCGCGATGCGGCCACCGCCTTCCTGCAGCTGATGTCCGCGCAATGCCAGGCGGCCGGTACGACGGTGCTGGTGGTCAGTCATGACGACAGCCTGCAACCCTTGTTCGACCGCACGATTGCATTGTCCGAGATCAACCTGGCAGGTGCCGGTCATGCTTGAGCTTGCCTGGGCCAGCCTGCGCAGCCGTGCGTTGAGTGTGGGCCTGACCGTTCTGGTCATCACTCTCAGCGTGGTGCTGCTGCTGGGCGTCGAGCGTGTACGCACGCAGGCGCACGAGGGGTTCGCCAGCACCGTATCGGGCACCGACCTGATCGTCGGTGCGCGCTCGGGACCGGTGAACCTGCTGCTGTACTCGGTGTTCCATGTCGGCGATCCAACCAACAACGTGTCCTGGCAGTCATTCCAGGAACTGTCCGCGCTGCCGCAGGTGAAGTGGGCGGTGCCGTTGTCGCTGGGCGATTCCTGGCGTGGTTACCGGGTAGTGGGCACCACTGGCGGCTACTTTGAACACTATCGCTATGGTTCCGGTCACGCGCTGGCCTTTGCACAGGGGCGGCCCTTCGATGATCTGTATGACGCGGTAATCGGCGCAGAAGTGGCTCGCGCGCAGAAGGTCGGCCTCGGTGACCAGATCGTGCTGGCGCACGGCACCGGCGCGGTGACCCTGGCCACGCATGCCGACAAGCCGTTCCGCGTTACAGGCATCCTGCAGCGCACCGGCACGCCGGTGGATTCGTCGCTGCTGGTCTCGCTACCGGCCATCGAGGCGATCCATGTCGACTGGCGATCGGGCGTGCAGCTGCGCAGCCAGAGCGTCAGTGCCGAGCAGGCGCGCCACCTGGACCTGACCCCGACCAGCATCACTGCCTTCATGCTCGGCCTGAACTCGCGCATCGCCACGTTCTCGGTACAGCGCAGGATCAACGAGTATCCGGACGAGGCGATGCTGGCGATCCTGCCCGGCGTTACGCTGCAACAGCTGTGGCAGTCACTGGGCACCGCCGAGCGGGCGTTGCAGCTGATCAGTGCGATGGTGGTGCTGCTGGGCATGGTCTCGCTGGTGGCGCTGCTGGTCTCGACCCTGCAGGAGCGGCGGCGTGAGATGGCCATCCTGCGTGCCACCGGCGCGCGACCGGGCTACATCGCCGGCCTGCTGGTGGTGGAAGCGGTGGCGACCAGTGCGGTGGCCTGCGTGCTGGCCCTGTCGCTGCTGGTGGCCGCCAGCATTGCCGGGCGCGGCTGGGTGCTGGCCACCTTCGGCCTGTCGATCACCCATGTCTGGCCGGATGGCCGCGAATTGGCATGGGTTGCGGGCGTGCTGCTGATCAGCGCGATAGCGGGGCTGGTGCCGGCATGGCTGGCCTACCGGCGTACCGTGGCCGATGGCCTTTCACCGGGAGGCTGAGCATGCGATGGATGCTGTGGCTGCCGATGGTGCTGGCACTGGCCGCCTGTGAGCGGCCGGTGGATACCGGCGTGCAGGCCTTGCCGCCCTCGCCGGTGGTCGACCGCGATGATCCTGCAGACGCTGCGGAGCAGGAGCAGGAGCAGGAGCTGGACTGGTTGCAGATGATGCCGAAGGACGAGCTGGCCGCACTGGAGCGGGGCGAGGGCCCGGAGGTCGAGCACAACGGCAACCGGCGCATGCCGCAGTTCGGCACCTTCCGCACGGTGGACACGGTCCTGCAGCGGCCGGTGCGCCTGCCGGGCTACGTGGTACCACTGGCCAACGCGCAGGACGGGCGGCTGACCGAATTCCTGTTCGTGCCGTACTACGGCGCCTGCATCCACGTGCCACCACCACCACCGAACCAGATCGTGCACGTGGTGCTGCCGCGCCCGATCGAGATGCCGGACATGTACTCGCCGTTCTTCCTGGCGGGCACCCTGCGCGCCGAACGGTTGGATGACGATCTGGCCGGTTCGGCCTACACCATGCGTGACGCACAGCTGAGGCCCTATGAACCGTAGTCACCTGTTGCTGGCGTTGGGATGCCTGTGGTTGGCAGGCTGTACGGCGCCGGGCGGCGATGCCTTGGTGGTCGGGCCACAGGACAAGCCGACGCCCTCCGCCACGGCCGAAGCCCCCATCGACCGTTGGGACGCGTTGCGGCCCGACGAAGTGACCTACCAGCGCCCACCCCCGCAGATTGGCCTGTCACGCAATGGCATGGAGGGCGTGGGCGGCCTGATCGACGACACCGGCTCGGGCACGCCACCGGGGCTGGAGATCGACCATTCCAGCCCGGACCACGCCAAGCAGTTCGGCTCCTCGCGCGTGGTCGACGCTGTCGACGGGCGCGCGGTGGACCTGGATGGCTACGTGGTGCCGCTCGGCACCAACGATGCCGGCCTGGTCGATGAACTGCTGTTCGTACCGTTCTATGGCGCGTGCATCCATGTACCGCCACCACCGCCGAACCAGATCATCCATGTGACCCTGGCGGTACCGATCGCGCTGGGCGATCTGTGGGATCCGTACCGGCTTGCGGGCCATCTGCAGGTGAAGCGTTTCGATGCCGATATCGCCAGCGCGTCCTACGATGCCGCGGCAGCCACGCTGACGGCGATCCGCAACTGATGCGCACGCGATGGATCATGGCTGCCGGGGTGCTGCTGGGCGCGGTGGTGGTGCTGGTGTGGTGGCAGCGGCAGCGCGCACCCACCGCGCCGCCTGCGGTCGCGTTTCCGGCACCGGCGTCCGACGCCAGCCAGCGCATCGAACAGCGTCTGGTTGATGACCCCGCGTTTCGCAACGACGTGCTGTTCCTGCTCGCAGCAACATTGCGCGACCGCTGCCAGCCGGCGCAGGCGGGGCTGCTGGCGCGCATGGCCAATCGTGCATCGCTGCCGGTGCTGGCGGCGGTCAGTGCGGTGACCCAGCAGGACGCATCGCTGGACCGGCCGATCTACCAGTACATCCAGCACCGCGCCGATGCGACGCCGTGCGGGCAGCCGCTGCAGATGCCGTTGGCCGGTGGGCGCAGCATGGCCGTGGACATCGAACAGTATGCGCGCACGTTTCCGGACAGCTACTTCGACCCGCAGCGCAGCAGTGAACCCCGTGATTTCGGTGGACTGTCGCTGCAGCAGCGCGCTGGCAACGCCTGCAACAGCGTGGTGTATTCGGTGCTGCCGCTGGGTGGTACCGACTGGCGGTGCAGCAGCCTGCGCGCGAATGCCCGGGCGCGGGTGCGCGGCCTGTGCGAGGACGAACTGCGGCGCCAGCATGGCAGTACAGGTGGGGAGCTGGACACGGCCGTCGGGCAGGGCATGCAGGCGGCGGTGGTATCGGCGATTGCCGCGCTGCCGGAAGATTGCCGTTGATGATCCCTGACACCGGCCACGACCCGGCATGAGGGGCGCGGCAACATGAACATTGCCCGGGCCCCAATCTGAACCGGTGGTGCCGTTTTCATAACTATACAGGACATCCTGTATAGTTATGACCGTATTCCACCCCCATCAGGTTCTCCCATGGCTTTGTCCCAGCCCTTGGCCGGTGCTCCGGCCCTGTCGCGTGCCCGTCGCTGGGCACTGTTGTTCACTGTCGCCGCCGGCCTGCTGCTGGTCACGCTCGACAACTCCGTGCTCTACACCGCACTGCCCACGCTGACCGAGGAACTCTCGGCCAGTGCTGGCCAGGCGCTGTGGATCATCAATGCCTACCCGCTGGTGATGGCCGGCCTGCTGCTGGGCGCCGGCACGCTGGGCGATCGCATCGGCCACCGCCGCATGTTCCTGATCGGCCTGGTGGTGTTTGGCGTCGCCTCGCTGGCAGCGGCGTTCGCAGCCAGCGCAGCGCAGCTGATTGCCGCTCGCGCGTTCCTGGCGATCGGCGCCGCGGCGATGATGCCGGCCACGCTGGCGCTGATTGGCCTGAGCTTCCACGAAGAACGCGAGCGCAACATCGCCATCGCGATCTGGGGTTCGGTGGCCATCGTCGGTGCGGCGCTCGGCCCGATCATTGGCGGCTGGCTGCTGCAGCACTTCTGGTGGGGCTCGGTGTTCCTGATCAACGTGCCGGTGGTGGTGGTCGCGTTCGTGGCCACGCTGCTGCTGGCGCCGGAAGGACAGCGCGACACCTCGCGGCCATGGGACCTGGTGTCGTCAGTGCTGGCACTGGCTGCACTGTCCGGCCTGGTGCTGGCGATCAAGTCGTTGATCGCTACGCCGCCGTCGTATGCGCTGGGCGCAGGCGCGCTGCTGCTGGCCGTCGTCAGCGGCGCGGCGTTCGCACGCCGCCAGCAGCAGCTGCCGTACCCGCTGCTGGACTTCGCGATCTTCCGCAACCCGGCGTTCCTGGCCGGCACGCTGTCGGCGGTGTTCACCCTGTTCGCGATGGCAGGCCTGCAGTTGGTCACCACCCAGCGCTTCCAGCTGGTGGCGGGTTTCACGCCGCTGCAGGCGGGCCTGCTGGTATCGGTGGCGGCGCTGGGCAGCCTGCCCAGTGCGCTGCTGGGCGGCAGCATCCTGCACCGGGTGGGCCTACGCCCGCTGATCTGCGGTGGCCTGGCCGCAGGCGCGTTGGGTGTCGGCGTGGTGGCCTTTGGTTTCCCGCACGGCCTCGGTTGGGTGGTCGCGGGTATGGCCATCACCGGCTTCGGCATGGGTTCGGCCATCTCGGTGGCGTCCACTGCCATCCTCAACAACGTGCCGGCGCACCGTGCGGGCATGGCCTCGTCGGTGGAAGAAGTGTCCTATGAGTTCGGTGGCCTGCTGGCGGTGGCGATGCTGGGCAGCCTGAGTGCCGCGATGTACAGCGCGTTCCTGCCGGTCTCGGCCGATATGCCCGCGCTTGCCCGTGAGGGTTTCACCCAGGCGCTGCATGTCGCGCGCGAGAGCGGGCAGGGCGAGTGGTTCGCGCTGGCTGCGGCGGCGTATGACCGCAGCTACCAGATCGTGCTGCTGGTGATCACTGTGGTGCTGGTGATAGGTGCGGCGATCATCGCGCGCCTGCTGCGCGGCCGCGTCGGCAGCCGCGAGGGCGCGGCCGATCGCGTAAAATGAAGCGATGAGAACCAGCAAGCGCGATCGCATCCTCGACGCCGCCGTCAACGTGATCAATCGTGACGGCGTGCGCGCGGTGACCTTCGAGTCGGTGGCGGCCGAGGCCAAGCTGACCCGTGGCGGCCTGCTGTACCACTTCCCGTCGCGCGAGGCGCTGTTGCGCGGCATCGACGAGCACCTGGTGCAGGCATGGGAAACGTCGATGGAAACGCTGCTGGGCAAGCGCGCGGATGAAGCGACAGCACTGGAGCGCTACCAGACCTTCGTGCGTGTCTCGGCGCAGAGCGCCACCCGTGCCGAACTGATGTTCATGCTCGAATCGGCCGACCCGGACGCCGAAGAGCGCCCGTGGGGACCGGCGGTGCGTCGCTGGGCACCGCTGCCGCCGGAGGCGGGTACAGGGGAAGACAGCGCGGCGCTCGACAATTTCGTGGCGCGGTTGGCGGCCGATGGCCTGTGGATCTACGAGGCGATGTACGAAGGGCAGCTGGATGAAGGCGTACGTGCCCAGGTTGCCGAGCGCATCGCCGGGCTGTTGGCGAAGTCTGATGGGTCACCGCACTTGTAGCGTCGAGCCATGCTCGACTGCTCTTCGGTCAGGCAACGAAAACCCCGCGCCTCGCGCGATAGCTGACCCGCGGTCGACTCTACCCCTTACCCATTTACCCAGCCTGCGCTGCGCTCGCGGCCAACCACGCCCGCGGCGAGGCCCCCAGCCGCTTTCGGAACGCCTTCGACAGCGAGGCGGTATCGGCAAACCCCACCTCGATCGCCACCTGCTTGACCGCTACGCCGGCCCGCAGTTGCGCGCAGGCCAGGCTCAGCCGCCAGTCCAGCAGGTAGCTGGCTGGCGTTGCCTGCATCACGTCCTTGAACAAGGCCGCGAACGCGCTGCGCGACATGCCGGCAGTCGCGGCCATGCGCGGCAGCGTCCATTCGTCCTGCGGCGCCTGGTGCATCGCCACCAGCGTACGGGCCAGCCGCGCATCGGACAGCCCCCGCATCAACCCATGGCTGACTCCGGCCGTATCCGGGTGGTCCACCACCCAGCGCAGGATCTGGATCAGTGCCACCTCGAACAGGCGGTTGGTCAGCAACCGGGAACCGCAGCGCTGGCGATCGGCCTCGGCGAACAGCAGGTGCAGGGTGTCATCCAGTTCGCCGATCGCGGCCAGTGGCACCACCATCACCGGTGGCAGTGACTGCACGATCGGATTGCGCGCGCCGCCATCGAAATCCAGCGTGGCGCAGGTGAAATCCGGACCATCCAGCGGTGCATTGAAGAACACATGGTGCAGCGGCTGCGGATACAGCAGCAGGCTGGGTGTGTCGATCTTCAACCGGGGCAGCGCGATATCGCCGTCGGGATGACGGACCTCCATTTCACCCTGGCGCAGGATGTGCAGGAAGGCACGACCGGGCTGCGGCTCGAAGACATGGCGCCCGCACAGCGGACCGCTGTGGAACAGCGCGGCCTGCACCCGGAAGCGCTCCAGCAGGGAGGAGAGACGGTCGGGTGGGGAGGTGTCGGTGGGCGCGCTCATGGATGAATGGACAACATGTGTGGCTGATTTTGCCTGAATCGTCCAGCGAGTCTACCTAGGATGAGCGGGTCGTCCAATCCCGGGCGCTTTCCCAAGGAGATCCACCATGTCCCGTGTCCCCCTGATCGATGCCGCCAACACCACCGCCGACCGCCAGGCCCTGCTGGGTCAGGTCCACGCTGCCTTCGGCGCCACCCCGGCCATGTTCCGCGCCGTGGCCAACTCGCCAGCCGCCCTGCAGAGCATGTGGGGTTCGTTCGGCGCGCTGGGCGGCGGTCGCCTGTCGCCGCTGCTGGGCGAGCAGATCGCCGTGGCCATTGCCAACCGCAATGCCTGCGAGTATTGCCTGGCCGCACACACCGCGCTGGGCCGCAAGGCGGGTGCCAGCAGCGAGCAGATGGCGGCCGCGCAGATCGGCCAGTCCAGCGATCCGGCCACTGCCGCTGCCCTGGATTTCGCGCTGAAGGTGGTTGAGCAGCGTGCGCAGCTTGCCGACGGTGATGTGCAGGCGCTGCGTGCCGCCGGCTTCGACGATGAGCAGATCGTGGAGATCCTCGCCCATGTGGCGCTCAACCTGTTCACCAACTACGTCAACGTGGCGTTCGACGTGCCGGTGGACTTCCCGAAGGTGGCGTTGCGCTGAGATGCGGTTCGGCCCGGGGGCAGTGGGCCGCCCGGGGCCGGTAGGAAGGGGCAGGCGGCGTGGTGCGGCTCTACCTGTCGTCTGCCCGCAGTCGCTCGGGGTGCGTATAGACATTGAATCCGCTCTCCCGCGCGAACCCGACCAGGCACAGGCCTGCACTACGGGCAAGGTCGATCGCCAGCGCGGTCGGTGCCGAGACAGCAGCCAGTACGCTGACGCCGGCCCGTACGGCTTTGCTGACCATTTCGTAGCTGGCGCGGCTGGAAATCACCAGCAGCCCCCCCTCGATCGTGTGTTCATTGTGATGCAGTGCGCCGATCAACTTGTCCAGCGCATTGTGGCGACCGACGTCCTCGCGCACCCAGCCGATGCGGCCGCTGGCATCGGCCCAGGCGGCGGCGTGGGTGGAGCCGCTCACCGCATTCATCGGCTGATGCTGCACCAGCGTGGCCAGCGCCCGTTGCAGGGCTGCTGGCGGGTAGGTTCGCCGTTCGCGCACCTCGGGCAGCGGCCGCAGCACTTCCTCCAGCTGACGCGTGCCGCACAGGCCGCAGCCACCGCGGCCGGGCAGCAGGCGCCCGTTGGCCGGATCCAGGTCGGCACCGGGTGCATCCTCGGTCACGGTCATCTGCAGCTCGATGCCTTCCAGTTGCGGTCGTACCTCGATGGCCAGCAATTGGGCAGGCGTAGCGATCAATCCCTCGCTGAGCGAGAACCCCAGCGCGAAGTCCTCCAGGTCGCAGGGCGTGGCCATCATCACTGCGAAGGCGGCGCCGTTGTAACGCAGCGCCACCGGCACTTCTTCGGCAACCACATCGACCAGCGGCTGTTGCCCCTCGCTGCGCCAGCGCTGCAACGGGCGCTGGGCCGTGCCGGCAGGCGGGGTGTGCGATGGAGGCGAATCAGGCATGCAGCGCGTCCGGACAAGGGAGATATGCAGGTGGTGGACCACCCGCTGCATCGAGAATAGCGCAGTGGCCACGCGCTGACGCAGGTGTAACCGTTGTCATGGCAGGCTGCGCTGAAAACAGCGTGCACCCACTGGCGAAGCGGCGTGGGCCGTGCTTGACTGTGGGGCTGGCCGTGCCATCGAACGCGCCGCCGGACCGCGTTGTGCCGATTGTTGCTGCGTTCCTCCCGCCAGGTTCCCGAACATGTCCGAGCAGAAACCGCCGCGTTACAAGCCCTACAACCAGCCCGCCGGTGGGTGGGGTGCCGCCGGCGCCACCGCCAAGGTACTGCTGCAGCAGAGCGTGATCGGCAAGGGGTCGAAGGCGCTGCTGGCGATGAACCAGCCGGGCGGCTTCAAGTGCCCCAGCTGCGCGTTTCCCGACGCCGACGAACGCAAGAAGCTCGAGTTCTGCGAGAACGGCGCGAAGGCACTGGCCTGGGAAGCCACGCAGTTCCGTGCCGGTCGTGAGCTGTTCGCCCAGCACACCGTGACCGAGCTGATGGCGCAGACCGACTACTGGCTGGAGATGCAGGGCCGGCTGACCGAGCCGATGCGCTACGACGCGGCGACCGACCACTATGTGCCGTGCAGCTGGGACGAGGCCTTCGCGCTGATCGGCCGCCACCTGCAGGCGCTGGACAGCCCGCACCAGGCCGAGTTCTACACGTCCGGACGCACACCCAACGAAGCCGCGTTCCTGTATTCGATCTTCGTGCGCGAGTTCGGCACCAACAACTTCCCGGACTGCTCGAACATGTGCCACGAGCCGACCAGCCGGAGCCTGCCGCCGGCCATCGGGGTGGGCAAGGGCACGATCGTGCTGCAGGATTTCGAGCACGCCGAGGCGATCTTCGTGATCGGTCAGAACACCGGCACCAATTCACCGCGGATGATGAGCAACCTGGTCGAGGCGCGCAAACGCGGCATCCCGATCGTGGCGGTCAATCCGATGCCCGAGCGCGCGCTGATCCGCTTTGCCGAGCCGCAGGACGTGGTGCAGATGGCCACGTTCGGTTCGACCGAGATCACCAGCGAGTTCGTGCACATCCGTATCGGCGGCGACCTGGCTCTGATCAAAGGCATGATGAAGGTGATGTTCGAGCGCGAGGCGCAGGGCGAGCGCGTGCTCGACCATGATTTCCTGTCAGAACACACGGTGGGGCTGGAGGCGCTTCGCGAAGACGTGATGGCGCAGGACTGGGACGAGATCGTGCAGGTGTCCGGCATTTCGCAGGCGCAGATCCGACGCTGTGCGGAGATCTACATCCGCTCCAAGGCCACCGTGATCTGCTACGGCATGGGGCTGACCCAGCACCAGTATGGCTCGCGCCTGCTGCAGCAGGTCGCCAGCCTGCTGATGCTGCGCGGCAACTTCGGCAAGCCCGGTGCGGGCATCGGGCCGATCCGTGGGCATTCCAATGTGCAGGGCGACCGCACCGTCGGCATCGACGAGAAGCCCAAGCCGGCCTATCTGGACCGCGTGCAGCAGGTGTTCGGCTTCGACCCGCCGCGCGAGCATGGCCATCATGTGGTCGAGTCCATCGAGGCGATGCTGGATGGCAGCGCCAAGGTGTTCATCGGCCTGGGTGGCAACTTCATCCATGCGGTGCCCGATACGCCGCGCGCGTACGAGGCGATGCGTGGGCTGGACCTGACCGTGGGCATCGCCACCAAGCTCAACCGCGGCCATCTTGTTCATGGCCGCGATGCGCTGATCCTGCCGGTGGTGGCGCGCTCGGAGCGCATCGTTACGCGGGCAGGCGAGCAGTTCGTCACCATCGAGGACGCGATGTCCAATGTGACCGCCTCGCGCGGCGTGCTCGAGCCGGTCAGCGCCGATGTGTTGCCCGAGGTCGAGATCGTCTGCCGCATGGCGATGGCCGCGCTGCCGCACAGCAAGGTCGACTGGGCAGGCTGCATGCACGATTACGCACCCATCCGTGAGCTGATCGCGGCCGTGTACCCGGAGATCTACACCGGTTTCAACGAGCGCATCCAGCAGCCGCATGGCTTCCACCTGGACATTCCGCCGCGCCGCCGCGTCTGGCCCACGCCCAATGGCAAGGCCAACATCCTGGTGATGCCAGGCCTGGACGTGGATGCGCCGGTGGACGATCCCGGAATGCTGCGGCTGGCCACGGTGCGCTCGCACGATCAGTACAACACCACCATCTACAGCTACAACGACCGCTATCGCGGCGTGTACAACGATCGCATGGTGCTGTTCATGAACATCGAGGACCGGCTGGCGCGCGGGCTGGACAAGGAAGCGCGGGTCAGCCTGGAGACGATCAGCGGCGATGGCGTGCAGCGGCGCATCGAGGGCCTGACCGTGCTGGACTACCCGATGCCGCGCGGCGCGCTGGCCGGCTACTACCCCGAACTGAACCCCTTGCTTCCGCTGGACTACTACGACCGGATCAGCGGCACGCCGGCGGCCAAGTCGATCCCGGTGCGGGTGCGGGCGATGGCCGCGGCGATTGCGTAGCGCGCGCATCGGCTATCATCGGCGTGTGAACCTGCCTGGCCTGCTGCTGCGATGGATGCTGCTTGTCGCCCTGGTGCTGAATGCACCGGCGCTGGCGCTCGCCGCGTCTTCGTACAGCGGCCCGGCCAGCCAGGACCATTGCGTTGCACCGCATTCGGCGGCCATGGCCGGATGCTGCGACGATGCAGCATCAACGGTCTGCCAGAGCAATGAGTGCGAATGCCCGCCGGCCAGCCTCGGCATGCTCGCCTCCCTGAGCAGAACGCCCGCCTCGCCATGGCGTGAGGCGCCTTTGCCAGCCAGCGCCCAGCAACGCGCACCGCCGCCGTTGCCGGATCCGCTACGACCTCCCATCGTGTGATTCCCTGCAGGCCTCAAGTACCTGCCATAGCTGCTCGACTCATTCTCGACTCTACCTGTGCCTTTGATGCGCAGGCAGCGGGCCGCGTTGCCCGCATCTGCAAAGGAATCAACACCATGAACCGTTCTCTCTCCCTCGGCCTGCTGCTGGGCACCGTGCTGGCCACCACCGCCTGCGCGCGTGCCGCCGAAGAATCCGCCGCCACGCCGGTTGCCAGCGAAGCCCCCGCGGCACCGATCATGGCCGGTCCGTCGCAGGTGGATCCTGCACTGCCCATCGCCATCGTGCACAAGACTGCCAGCTGTGGCTGCTGCGGTATCTGGGTCGATCACCTGAAGGCCGAAGGCTTCCAGGTGGATGTGCGCGACACCGACGACATGAACCCGATCAAGGTCCGCCTGGGTGTACCAGTCGGCAAGGCGTCCTGCCACACCGCCGAGATCGGTGGTTACGTGGTTGAAGGCCACATCCCGGCCGAGGACATCAAGCGACTGCTGGCCGAGCGGCCCGCAGCGCGCGGCCTGGTGTTGCCGGGCATGCCGGCCGGTTCGCCGGGCATGGAAATGCCGGATGGCTACGTGCAGCCGTATACCGTTGAGCTGGTACGTACCGATGGCACAACCGAGCCGTTTGCCCAGCATGGCCAGGGCGGCTGACACCCAGTGGCGGTGCCGGTCGGCCTGATCGGCACCATCCTACGCGGCCTGTGTAGAGCCGAGCCCACGCTCGGCTGTTTTCTTCCGGCAAGCCGAGCGTAGGCTCGGCTCTACAGGATCAGCGGTGTGCCGCAGATTCCTTGGCCAACTGCGCGTCGAACGTCTTCTCGGCCGCATCCGCGTAGGCGCTGCAGGTCAGTGCCTTGGCGCCGGCCTTGCTGCCGGCGGCATAGTTCCAGTTGCTGGCGCCAGGGTGCGGGGTCAGCAGCAGGTCGCAGGGCAGGCCACGCACGGTGGTGAAGCTGCGCTTGTAGTCCTCGATCAGGCGCGGATAACGCGGGTTGCCCTTCAACTGATACCCCGGTGCACTCAGGCTGTCGGCGTATGCGATGCGCACCGGCTTGCCATCGCGGGTGTCAGTCCAGGTCCAGGCGGTGCTGCCCGGGGTGTGCCCCGGCATGAAGTGCGCGGTGAATTCGATGCCGCCCACCGTGACCACTTCGCCATCCATGATGATGCGGTCGGCGCTGGTGGGCGGATAGGTGATGCCGTCGCCAAAGTGCAGGTCGTTGCTGCCGCCGCGCGCCAGCAGCACAGCCGATTCGGCGTTGGCCACCACGTGCGCGCCGGTGCGACGCTTGAGCTCGGCCACCGGGCCGGCGTGGTCGGCATGCGCATGGCTGAGCAGGATCAGTTGCAGGTCCTGCGGGGCCACGCCGCGCAACTTCATGTTGTCCAGCAGGTGGCCGGCCATCTGTGGCATGCCGCCGTCCAGCAGTACTGCGCCCTCGGCGGTCTGCACGAGCAGCGCGGTCAGGTTCCAGGTACCGATCTGCCAGGTGTGGTCGGCGATCTGTAGCGGCTCCATCGGCTGCAGCCAGGACGCATCCACGGTGTAGGCCCGCAGCTGCGGCAGTGGTGCCTCGGCGGCACTGGCGTGCGCGACCGGAAGAACAGCAGCCAGGGCGAAGGCGAGCAGGGAACAACGCATGGTTCACGTCCGTTTGAAGGAGGCCCAGAAACTAGCATGGGCCTCCTTCATCGCGTCTCGCATAGATTTCATGGCTCCCATAAGGGCGCCATGGATCAGTACCGGTACTGCCACCCCAGCGTCAGCACCCGGCCGCGGCCGGAGAAATAGCTCGGGTTCGATGGCGTGGTCTGCGAGTAGTAGCTGATGTACTGCTTGTCCGCCAGGTTCTGCACGCCCAGCGTGAAGGCATGCTTGTCCAGCGTATAGCGCGCGACCAGATCCAGAGTGGTGTAACCCTTGAACTCCGCCACCTGCGTGCCACGCAGGTCGAAGTCGCGGTCGAAGGCATGGCTGGCCTGCAGGCGGGTGCTGAGCTGCGGCGTCCAGCTATGTTCCCAGAACGCGGTCAGCCGGTTCGGTGCGATGTTCACACCAGCCAGGTCGCTGTCGAGGCGGCCGTCAACGTCGGCATCGTAGCGGCCGTTGGCGCGCGCATAGCCCAGGCCAAGCCGGCTGTCGCCCAACCGCAGGCGCAGGTTGCTTTCAAAGCCTTCCACGCGGGTGGCCTGACGCTGCACCGCATAGGCATCGATGCCCGGATCGTAGATCAGCACCGAGCCGAGCTTGGATTCGGAGGTGTAGTAGGCAATGTCACCGCTGAAGCGGCCATCGTCGTACTCCAGGCCGATCTCGCGGTTGTCCGACACCACCGGTGACAGGTCGATGAGGCTGTCCACGCCCTGGCCGTCGCGGTTGATCGCGCGCAGCACGCGGCCGACGTCGGCCACGGTGTAGCCCTCCGAGTACGAGGCATAGGCGTTCAGGCGGTCGTTGATGTACCAGACCGCGCCGAAGTTGGGCAGGGTCTCGCTCATGGTCGGTTTGCCACCGGCCACCTTGCGTGCGCCGTAACGGGGCAGGGTGGTGTAGTCACCCACCTCCAGCTCGCCCTTTTCGTAGCGCAGGCCGCCGGACAGCATCAGGTGATCGGTTGGCCACCAGTGCAGCTGCAGCAGCGGCGACAGGCTCTGGTAGGTGGTCTGCGGTACCCAGTTCATGCCGCTGGCCAGCAGCACCTGGTGGGTGCGGTCACGAAGGCCGTCCAGGCCCAGGGTCACGTCCAGCGTGGTGTCGGCGATGCGGGTCCAGCTCTGGGTCAGCTTGAAGCCGCGCTTGTCCGATTCGTTCTGGGTCTGGTCCCAGGCGGCATTGGCGCCGGTGTTGCCCCACGGGTCCCACTGGCTGGCGCCATAGCGGCCTTCGAAATCCACCGCGAAGGCCTGTGCCTGGAAACGGCCACCGAGCAGGTCGGCGGCGCTGTAGTCCACCGTCAGCGAACGCGAGCGGTTCATCGGTGGATCGAGCGGCGTATCGCCGGGGACCGAAATGGTCGGGCGACCGGTCCGGTAGTCACCGTTGATGGCCAGGTAATTGTCCAGCCCGCGCAGTTCGTAGCGGTTGGCCATCACCTGCAGGCGGTGGCCTTCGGCAATGTTCCAGCCCAGCTTGGCAAAGACGTTCGATGAGGTCGAGTCCATCAGCTCGCCCTGCGCGTTGGTGCCGATCGATCGGCCCTCGCCGTCGTGGTACAGGCCCTGCTTCTCATAGGCCAGGCCGGCGACCAAGTCGAACTGCTCGCCACGCACGCCCACCAGGGCCGAGCCGCGCTGGCCATTGTCATCGTGGCGGCTGGGCATGGCGGCGCTGTAGCTGACATTGGTGTCGAGCAGGAACGCACCCGGCTCGCTGGGCGCGCTGCGGGTGATGATGTTGACGATGCCACCGGTACCGCCGATGCCCTGCAGCGCGTTGGCGCCGTGGATGACCTCGATGCGCTCGATCATCGCCGGGTCGATGGTGTGCGAATCACGCGAGCCATCGCGCAGCGGCGTCGACTGCGGCACGCCGTCGACCATGTACAGGATGCCGCGGCCACGCATGGTTTCCCCGTAGTTGGACATCTTCTCGCGTGCCGGGGCAAACGCCGGGATCTGTGACGACAGCACCCGCGATACATCCGAACCCAGCGCCAGCTGCTGGGCGATGTCCTCGCGGGTCAGCACCGTGATGGTATTGGGCATGGCGGTCTCGCCCTGCGGCATGCGCGCGGTCGAGGCCGATACCGTGACGCGGGCCAGCGACGTCGTCGCGGCTGATGCCGGCGCCGATGACGCGGCGCGGGCCGAGGTGCGCGGCGTGGCCGGCGCTGGCGCAGCACTGACCACGAACACGCCCGGCGAACGTTCCTGCAGGGCCAGGCCTTGCCCGGCCAACAGTTGCTGCAGGGCCTCGCGCGGGGTGTAGCGGCCATCAACCGCCTGGGCGCTGCGGCCGCCTACGCTGTCGGCCGCGAACAGCAGCTGGATGCCACTCTGCCGGGCCAGCGAGTTGAGCGACGCCTGCAACGGGCCGGCCGGCAGATGCAGCTCGATGGGTGCGGACGCAGCGGTCTGCGCCGTGGCGGGCAGGGCTGCACACAGGCAGGCAGCGAGCAGGGTGGGGGCCAGCCGGCGCAGGGCGGCAGGCGGAACAGGGCGGGTCATGCGGGGGTCCTTCGGAAGGGTTCAAGCACTTGCCGGATGGGACGGCGCGCAACCCACCCTCGGTGTGGCATTCAATCGCGGGCGCGCAGATGCAGGCTGCCATCGGTGCCGGCATGCACCTGCACCGGCAGGATCTCGGGCAGCAGCGCGAGTACGGTCTCGGCGCGGTCGGCATCGAACACGCCCGACACCTGCAGGGGCCCCAGCGCTGGGTCGTCCAGCACGATGGGACGGTCGTGATAGCGCTGCAGGATGCGCAGGACCTCGCTCAGTGGCATGCGGTCGAACTGCAGGCGTCCGGTGGTCCAGTCCTCCTGCTCTGGATCGATGGCTTCCGGAGGTGACAGCGAACCGCGCTGGGCCAGCAGGCGCTGCCCTGGCTTCAGTCGCTGTTCGCTGTTGCCCTCGTCGACGCGTACGCCAACCTCGCCGCGCCACAGTGTCACCTCGCTCAGTTCACCCTGGCGGTCGACGTCGAACACCGTGCCGTAGTTGCGCACGTGGACCGGGCCGGCATCCACCTCGAAGCGCCGCCAGGCCGAGTGCTGCACCTCGAAGCGTGCCCGCCCTTGTTCCAGCAGCACCTGCCGGGAGCGCAGATGGCGGCGCACCTGCACGCGGGTGCCTGCATCCAGCTGCACCCGACTGCCGTCGGCCAGGACGAGTTCACGGCGTTCGCCGACGCCGGTCTGGTAATCGCGGACCTGCCAGGCCGGGTCGGCCACGAATACGGCACCGGCCAGCACCAGCAATACGGACAGTACCTGCTTCGCGCCGCCACCCCGGCGGCGCAGCGTTTCCGGGTCGGGCAGCGGAAAGCGTTGCTTCAGGGCATCCCGATGCTGGTCCAGGACCTGGTCGGTGGTGGGGATCTCGGGTGGCGGCGGTGGTGCAGGTGCAGGTGCATCGCTCATTGCAGCGTGCCCTGCTGGCGGCAATCGGCCATGGCCAGCCGCAGGTGACGCTCCACCGCCTTCAGGCCGATGCCCATGCGCTGCGCGACGTCGGCCTGCGGCAGCTCATGGATCTTGTGCAGGATGAAGACCTGCTGGCGCCGGCAGGGCATGCGCTCGATGGTGGCGCTCAGGCGCTGCAAGGCCTGCTGTCCCTGCGCCTGCTGCTCGGGGCCTGGGCGTGGGCAGGCGTCATCGGGCAGTTCGGCACGCGCCTCCACCCAGTGCCGGCGCAGATCCTCGGCGCGGCAGCGGTCCACCGCCGCATCGTGGGCGATTCGCCGCAGCAGCGCGATGGGTTGCCGTGCATCGTAGGCGGCGGGGCGTTCCAGCAGCCGCACGCAGACATCGTGCACCACTTCACGGGCCAGCCCTGGCGAACGGAAACGACAGCGCAGGTACTCCACCAGTTCCTCGTAGTGGCGCACCAGCGAGGACACCAGCGGCAGCGCAGGAGGGTGTGGGGAAGGCAGCTGGGACATCCGGACCGGAAGCAAGGACAAAGGGCGGGCACGGGGAGGGCATCCCTGCGCGATGACGCAATACTAATGGGAACCGTTCGCGTTTGCTATGTGGTTCGGGGATCGGGATTGTTCGGCGAGGCTGGAGAGTGAAACCACGATCATCGGCTGGAGCGCAGAATCGGCCGCGGCTAGCCTGCCAGCAGGCTCAAGGAGATGGACCATGCACGTGCTTCTGGTGATGGTGGGTGGGGTGCTGTTGTTGGGGGTGTTCCTGCTCTTCGGGCGGCTGTGGAGCGTAGGCCAGTCACAGCTGCCCACGGCCCTGATCGCGTTCATCGCCACCTGGCTGCTGGTGACGGTGGCCAACATGTGGGTGGGCGTGAGCAGGGCCGGCTACGCCGTCCGGGAGGAGCTGCCGATCCTGCTGCTGGTGTTCGCCGTGCCGGCCTTGCTGGCCGCTCTGCTGTACTGGCGCTTGGCGCGCTGAAGGACGGCCATGAGCACACGACTGCGACTGCCTGCCCTGCGCCAGCGCGATGGCCACCACGCCCGCGTGACCTACGAAGAGCTGTTCTTCGACCTCGTCTACGTGTTTGCGGTTACCCAGCTCAGCCACCATCTGCTGCATCACCTGGACCTGGCCGGCGTCATGCAGACGCTGGTGCTGTGGTTCGCGGTCTGGCTGGGCTGGCAGTACGCCTGCTGGGTCAGCAACTGGTTCGATCCGGAGGCGCCACGCATCCGCAGCCTGTTGTTCGTCACCATGCTGCTGGCGTTGCTGATGTCCTCGTCCATTCCCGAGGCCTTCGCTGAACGCGCCTGGGTCTTCGCGGGGGCCTACGCCACCATGCAGGTCGGGCGCACGGTGTTCGTGCTGCTGGAGGTCGGGCGCAACCATCCGCTGGCGCCCAATTTCCGCCGCATGTTGGCGTGGGTGAGCGTGTCGGCCTGCTTCTGGCTGGCAGGCGCTGCTGCCGAGGGCAACCTGCGCCTGGCCTTGTGGGCGGTGGCGGTGGCCTGCGAGTACATCTCGCCGATGTTCGGCTTCGCGTTTCCGGGGTTGGGCCGTTCGCACACCCGCGAGTGGACCATCGAAGGCGGGCACCTGGCCGAGCGTTGCCAGCTGTTCGTCATCGTCGCCCTGGGTGAGACGTTGCTGGCCACTGGCGGCGTGCTCAGCGAGGTCGAGCACTGGAGCGGCGATGTGGTCTCGGCGGTGCTGGCCACCTTCGCCGGCACCATCGCCATGTGGTGGCTGTATTTCGGCATCTCCAGCCGCGATGCCACCGCGGCGATCACCCATTCCGAGGACCCCGGGCGGATGGGGGCCAACTTCCACTACGTGCATGCGCTGCTGATCGCCGGCATCATCGCCACCGCGGTCGGCAACGATCTGGTCATGGACCATCCTGGCGCGGCGGTGACCCCGGTCTACGCTACGGTGCTGGTTGCCGGGCCGTTGATCTACCTGCTTGGCAGCGCCTTGTACAAGCGCATTGTGTACGGGCGCGCCCCGTATTCGCATCTGGTCGGTGCAGTGGCGTTGGTCGTGTTGGGCGTGGTTTTGCCGCACACCCATCTGCTGGCCGCTGGCTGGCTGACCAGCGCGGTGCTGCTGGCGGTGGGCTTGATGGATACGCAGTTGAAGCGTCGCCTGCAGCGCGCATGATCCGCACGCGCCGTTGCCGGACTTGCGCGGGCGGGCGATGAGAGTAGCGTTGTCGGCACCCCCCCTTTGAACCGGGAGCAGCACTTCATGCAGAACCTGCCGCAATGGTTGTTGTGGGCCGGACTGTCTGCCGTGTTCGCAGCGCTGACCGCGCTGTTCGCCAAGGTTGGCGTCAAGGGCGTCGACTCGGACCTGGCCATGGCGATCCGCACCCTGGTGGTGGCCGCGGTGATCCTGCCGCTGGTGGTGGTCACCGGCAAATGGTCCAATCCCTTGCTGCTGCCGGGCCGCACCCAGCTGTTCCTGGTGCTGTCGGCACTGGCCACCGGCGCTTCATGGCTGTTCTATTTCCGCGCGCTGCAGAGTGGTGAGCTGGCCAAGGTCGCAGTGGTCGACAAATTCAGTGTGGTGCTGGTGATCGTGCTTGCCTACCTGCTGCTGGGCGAACGTCCGACGCTGCGGGAGTGGAGCGGCATCGGCCTGGTGGTGGCCGGGGTGATCGTACTGGCGACGAAGAAGTAGCGGCGTTCAAACCCATCGACGAGGGAGAGCAGGATGCAGGGCGAAGCGCGCGGTACCCACGTGTAGAGTCGACTGTCAGTCGACTAATGCGCAAGGCGTGAGGTTTCCCCGTCCGGACGAACAGCAGTCGACTGCCAGTCGCCTCTACCGGCTCCGATGCGTTCACGCAGTACCTGCCTGCAGGCGGTCATACATCCGCACCAGGTCCACCAGGGTGCGCGCGCCCATCTTGCGCATCACCTGTGCGCGGCGCACCTTCACCGTGATCTCGCTGACGCCGAGGTCGCCGGCGATCTGCTTGTTGAGGCGGCCGCGTACCACGCCGTCGACCACCTCGCGCTCGCCGGCATTGAGGGTATCCCAGCGCAGCTGCAGCGCGCCGAGTGCCTCGCCGTCGCGGCGCCGCTGGCGGTCGATCTCGATGCCCTTGTGGATGGCATCCAGCAGTTCCTGGTCGCGGAAGGGCTTGGTCAGGAACTCGATGGCGCCGTCCTTGATCGCGTTGACGCCCATCGCAATGTCGCCGTGGCCGGTGATGAACACCACCGGCAGCTGCAGACCGTGACTGCCCATCGTGCGATGGAATTCAAGCCCACTCTGGCCGGGCATGCGCACGTCCAGCACCAGGCAGGCCGGCGCATCTTCCAGTTCGTGTTCGAGGAAGGCCTGGGTGGAAGTGAACGCCCGCACCTGCAGGCCCATTGAGGCCAGCAGGTCTTCCAGTGCGGCGCGCACCGACGGATCGTCGTCGACTACATAGACGATGGGTGCTGGGTCGATGGCAGGGGCAACGGGCTTACGCATGTTGAACGTCCGTGGCGATGGGCAGGTCGAAGACGAAACAGGCGCCGCCGCCTGCTGGCCGTTCGGCGCGGATCTGGCCGTCGTTGGCCTCGATCATCGAACGGCTCAGGCTGAGGCCCAGGCCGAGCCCATGTGATTTGGTGGTCCAGAAGGCATCGAATACACGCTCGGGATGATCGGCGGGCAGGCCGACGCCGCGGTCGCGCACGCTGAGACTGACCCGCTGACCGTCACGTCGGGTCAGCAGCGACAGGCGGCGGTCGGCTGGAGGCACGGCTTCCATTGCGTCCACCGCATTGAGGATCAGGTTGCCGATCACCTGCTGCACCTGAACACGATCGGCCTGCACCGGGGGCAGGTCGGCATCCAGCAGCAGGGCCACGGCCACACCGTGCTGGTCCAGTTCACTGCGTGACAGCGCCAGCATTTCCTCCACCGCCTGGTTCAGGTCGAAGGCGCGCCGTTCCGGTGCCGCGCCCTGTGTGAGTCCGCGGATGCGGGCGATCACGTCACCGGCACGGTGCGCGTCGGCCAGGATGCGGGCCACGGTCTGGCGTGCTTTGTCCACGTTCGGCGGGTCCTGTGCCAGCCAACGCTGGCAGGCCTCGGCACTGCTGGCAATGGCCGCCAGCGGCTGGTTCACTTCATGGGCGATGGAGGTGGTGAGCTCGCCCACGGTGGAAGCGCGCGCTACCCGCAGCAGGCGACCCTGTGCTTCCTGCACGGCGGCCTTGGCCGCTTCCATGTTCAAGGCGAGGTAGGTGGTGATGCCGATCACCAGCATGCCGATCACCGAGTTGACCAGGCCGATGCGGTAGGTGCCGAAGCGGGTCAGGAAGAAGCTCAGCCCGGTGAGTGCGATGCAGGCGACGGCCAGGGTGATGAGCCCGCGCGCGCTCAGCACGCGTGATGCGGCGAGGATGACCGCTGCGTAGAAGCAGGCTGCCGCGACCGCGTAATCGGTGACGGTATCGATCAGGAAGATCGCCGCCATCACGACGATCAGGGCCAGCAGCACCAGCGGGCGGCGGGGCGACAGCGATGGCATCGGGGAAGCTCCCGGGCGTGGGCGGAAAGGATAGCAAAGCCGGCATTGGTGGATGCCGGCCTTGGTCGGCGTGCTCCTGCGCGGTGGGTGCCGGCTCCTGGTAGGTGCCGACCGTTGGTCGGCACAGCACTTGAACGGCGGGGCGGTGAGGATTTGTGCCGACCAACGGTCGGCACCCACCAAAACGATGCACGGTGCGTCCGGAGTTCATGAGGTTGCCGGCCCGCGGCCGGCACTACTCTTCCAGGCTGGCGTTCCAGAACCCCTGCAGTACGCCGGGCGTGGTCGCCAGCGTGGCCAGTACCGCATCCAGTTCGCCGGCATCCACCGTGGTGGCATACAACACCGCTTCGATCTCCACGTCACGCTCTCCGAATGGGCGCTGGTCCACCGCGCGCACCGGGTACTGCGCCTGCTCAAGCAGCAGCAACAACCGGTCCAGTACCTCGGCCTGCTGCTCGCGCTGGCAGACCACGTTGATCGCATAGGTCGCCTCGCTGAACGCTTCCGGCAGCGGCTGCCGCTGGATGCGGTTCACCACCGGCCGCAGCAGGGTGTTGGCGGCCAGCACGAACACTGCCGCCAGCACCGCCTCGGGCAGCAGCTTGATGCCGGCACAGGCGCCGACTGCCGCCGAGCCCCACAGGGTGGCGGCGGTGTTCAGGCCGGACACCTGGGCGCCGTCCTTCATGATCGCGCCAGCACCAAGGAAGCCGACCCCGGAGATCACATAGGCCACCACATGCAGCGGCGAGGGTGGTCCGCCGTAAATGTCATGGAAGCGCACCGCCAGATCGACGAATACTGCCGCGCCCACCGCCACCAGCGTGTTGGTGCGAAGGCCGGCGGTGCGTTGGCGCAGCTGCCGCTCCAGGCCGATGATCGTGCCCAGCACGAACGCCACCGACAGGCTGATCAGCGAGCTGAGCGTGGCGCCGGCGTTGAACGTTGGCAGGTTGGGATTGATGTCCATTGTGTTTCTCCCTGGACAAAGCGGCGGGCGCTTACTGCCAGCCGTAACGACGGATGTAGAACCGCTTCAGCGCAGTGGTCAGTACCGCATAGCCGAACAGGATCGCCACCAGGAACGGCCAGTAGCCGGCCGGCAGCGCCTGCAGCTTGAAGTAGCCGGCCAGCGGGCTCATCGGCAGGGCCACGCCAATGGCCATGATCAGGCCGGTCATCAGCAGCAGTGGCGGCGCGGCGATGCTCTGCAGGAACGGCACCTTCGGCGTGCGGATCATGTGCACGATCAGGGTCTGGGTCAGCAGGCCGACCACGAACCAGCCGGACTGGAACAGGCCCTGGTCGGCCGGCGTGCGTGCATCGAACACGTACCACATCAGTGCGAAGCAGGTCAGGTCGAAAATCGAGCTGATCGGCCCGAAGAACACCATGAAGCGGCCGATGTCCGCCGGGTTCCACTTCAGTGGCTTGCGCACCAGTTCCTCGTCCACGTTGTCGAACGGAATGGCGATCTGCGAGATGTCGTACAGCAGGTTCTGCACCAGCAGCTGCAGCGGCAGCATCGGCAGGAACGGCAGGAAGGCGGAGGCCACCAGCACCGAGAACACATTGCCGAAGTTGGAGCTGGCGGTCATGCGGATGTACTTGAGCATGTTGTTGAACGTGCGCCGGCCCTGGATGACACCTTCCTCCAGCACCATCAGGTTCTTTTCCAGCAGGATGATGTCGGCGGCCTCCTTGGCAATGTCCACCGCGCTGTCCACGCTGATGCCGATGTCTGCCGCGCGCAGCGCCGGTGCATCGTTGATGCCGTCGCCGAGGAAGCCGACCACCTTTCCCTGCGCGCGCAGTTCGCGCACCAGGCGTTCCTTGTGCAGCGGCGTCAGCCGCGCGAACACGCGGTGGTGGTGCATTGCCCGCGACAACGCGCCGTCATCCATGCGCTCGATCTGCGGGCCGGTCAGGATGGTGTCGGCATCCAGGCCGACCTGGGCACAGACGCGGGCGGTGACCAGCTCGTTGTCGCCGGTGAATACCTTTACCTCCACGCCGTGTGCGGCCAATGCCTGCAATGCCTGCGCAGCCGATTCCTTCGGCGGGTCCAGGAAGGCCACGTAACCGACCAGGGTCAATCCGCACTCGTCGGCCTGCGAGTAGACGGTCTGGCTGGCCGCGGTCTCTTTCATTGCCACCGCCACCACGCGCAGGCCCTGTTCGTTCAGTTCCTCAGTGGTCTGCCTCACCCGCGCCAGGCGGCGCTCGTCCAGCGGCATATCCAGGCCGTTCTCGCGCACAGTGCTGCACACCGCCAGCATTTCCTCGACGGCGCCCTTGCAGATCAGCTCGTGATGGTCCTCCCGCTCGGACACCACCACGGACATGCGGCGGCGCTCGAAGTCAAACGGGATCTCATCCACCTTGTGGTAGTCCTGCGACAACCGCAGCGAGCTCTGCAGCTCCACGTGCTCCAGCACCGCGCGGTCCAGCAGGTTGATCAACCCGGTCTGGAAGTGGCTGTTGAGGTAGGCGAACGTCAGCACGTCTTCCGAATCGTGGCCGAACACATCGGTATGACGCTCCAGCGCGATCTTGTCCTGGGTGAGGGTGCCGGTCTTGTCGGTGCACAGCACTTCCATCGCGCCGAAGTTCTGGATTGCATCTAGGCGCTTGACGATCACCTTGCGCCGCGACAGCAGCACCGCACCCTTGGCCAGGGTGGAGGTGACGATCATCGGCAGCATTTCCGGCGTCAGGCCCACCGCCACCGACAGCGCGAACAGGAACGCCTCGGTCCAGTCGCCCTTGGTCCAGCCGTTGATCAGCAGCACGAACGGCACCATCACCAGCGCGAAGCGGATCAGCAGCCAGCTGACACTGTTGACGCCGGCCTGGAACGCGGTCGGCGCACGGTCGGTGGCGGTGCTGCGCAGGGCCAGCGTGCCGAAGTAGGTGCGGTTGCCCGTGGCCAGCACAACGGCGGTGGCGGTACCGGACACCACATTGGTGCCCATGAACAGCAGGTTGTGCTGTTCCAGCAGGCCGGCCAGGCCGTCGCCCGGGTGCGCGAACTTCTCCACCGGCAGCGACTCGCCGGTCATCGCGGCCTGGGCCACGAACAGGTCCTTGGCAGTCAGCACGCGGCAGTCGGCCGGAATCATGTCGCCGGCCGACAGCACGATGTGGTCGCCGGGCACCAGTTCGCGGATCGGCAGGTCCAGCAGGCGCGCCGGGCGGCGGCTGTGCAGATGGGCACCAAAGTACTGGTCGGCCACATCGGCGGCCTCGGTGCCGGGATTGCGACGCAGCACGCGCGCGGTGTTGCCGACCAGTGCCTTCAGCCGCTCGGCAGCACGGTTCGAGCGCCCCTCCTGCACGAAGCGGATCAGCGTGGACAGCAACACCATCGCACCGATCACCACGGTGGCCTTGATGTCCTCGGTCAGCCAGGACACCGCCGCCAGCACGGTCAGCAGCAGGTTGAACGGATTGCGGTAGCACTGCCAAAGGTGCCGCCACCACGGCAGCGGCTTTTCGTGATCCACCTCGTTGGGGCCGAGCGTCGCCAGCCGTTCCTCGGCCTCATGCGGGCTGAGGCCATCGACATGCGACCCCAGCGTGGCCAGCAGCTCGGCTTCCTCCTGCTGCGCGAGGGTGACCAGGCCGGTGGTGAGCGCGAACGGTGCTGCTTCGGCACTGCCCGGGCCAAATCCGGCTTCGGGCATCGCACGGCGGCGGAACAGGTTGCCTGCGCGACGGCTGCGCAGGAAGGCGTTGAACCAGGCGTTGAGCAGGCTCATGGGACTCTCCTCGAATGTCAGAGCCGGCCGGGGCCGGAACACGAACGGAACGGATGCAACCGATCAGGCGTGGCGCATGGCCAGCACCGCCGGCGACCACGGCTGCATGTGCAGGCGCTGGCTGCCACCGATGCACAGCGGCTTCATCGCATCACGCAGCGGATAGGGCAGATGACGCAGCACGGTGATGCGCTCGCTGATCGGCAGCAGCGACAAGGCGTCGGCCACTACGCGTGGCGAACCGAGCGACAGCGAACGGGCGAACATCACGGGGCCATGCTGCAGCAGCTGGCTGCGCAGGGCGGCGACATCGCGCTCGCCAATCAGGCGGCGCAGGGTGATGTAGAGGGTCTTGTAGGACATGGGGGTGCTCTCCAGGCAAACGGCGCCTGGCGGTCCCCCGTCACTCAGGCAGGCAGGGGCCGGCGGGCAGGCGCCAGGAACAGGCAACAAGCGGTCATCCGGGGCGCGGTGCGCCCGGCAGGGTCGGGGTCCATCTGCGTCTCCATGAGGGGAGGATGCCGGCCAGGATTGCCCTGGGCAGTGGCGCTATTGTCCGCCCCTGAATGGGGCAGGCCTAGAGGCTCGTGGGTTAGCCCGGCTATACCTTGGTATAGCCGGGCATGCGCAGCGCCAATCGAGGGCTCAATGATGGATCAATGCGAAGCGCTGGTCTGCTTGCATACGTCGTACTCGCCGCGGCTCAGCGTCTTGTTGCGGTCGGTGTCGCAGGCGTGCAGTCGCTCGGCCCAGTCCGGCGCGACGGCATCCACCTCGGCCAGCGTGACGATGCCGTCCTTGTCCTTGTCCAGCGATTCGTAGGCAGGGATGAGCCTTACTTCGGTCACGTCCTCGGCGGCCGTTGCCTTGCTGGCCTCCTGGGTCTTGGAACAGGCGCCCAGCAGCAGGCCCGCACACAGCGAGAGAGCGATGGGAAGGCAGCGATAACCGGTCATGGTGTGCTCCTGAGGAAAGGGCGAGCCACCGGTGCGGTGGCCACGGCCGGATCTTCTGCGCGGGGCTGTAAGCAGGCTGCGAAGAAGGGGACCCGTGGACCGTTGCCGGTGGGCCGCCATTCACCGGGCCGCGCAGCAGCGATTGCGCGGAGTCGACGCTACCCTCGAACGGTGGGATGCCGGCCAGCGGCCGGCACTACCATCTGCTCAGAAACGGTCGGCAAAGGCATCTGTCGCCCGCACCAGCGCATCGACCGTGGCCGGCTCGTTGGCGCTGTGGCCGGAGGTCACCATCTCCAGCCGCGCTTCGGGCCAGGCCTTCGCCAGGTCCCATGCGCTGCGCGGGGGGCAGATGATGTCGTAGCGCCCCTGCACGATCACGCCGGGCAGGTGGCGGATGCGATCGATGCCACGCAGCAACTGGTCGTGTTCCAGAAAGATGCCGTTGCGGAAGTAGTGCGCTTCAATACGGGCCTTGGCCAGGGTATCCAGCGGATCGTCGGTGGATTCGGCATCCACATCGTGCTGCAGGGTGGCGGCGTTGTCTTCCCAGCCCAGCCAGGCCTGCGCGGCTTCGATGCGGGTCGCTTCATCCGGGCCGTTCATGCGGCTCCAGTAGGCCGCGATCATGTCGCCGCGCTCGGCTTCTGGAATGTAGGCCTCGTAGCGGTCCCAGCGCTCCGGGAAGATCCAGCGCGCACCGCCGTTGGCCTCGGCAAACCAGTGGTTCTCGATCTCACGACCGAGGAACACGCCACGCACGATCAGGCCGGTGGTGCGCTCGGGATGCGCCTGCGCATAGGCCAGCGACAGCGTCGAGCCCCATGAGCCGCCGTAGACCAGCCAACGCTCGATGCCCAGGTGCTCACGCACCTTCTCGATATCGGCCACCAGATCCTGCGTGGTGTTGTCGCGCAGTTCGCCGAACGGTGTGGAGCGGCCGCTGCCGCGCTGGTCGATCAGCACGATGCGGTAACGCGCCGGATCGAAGAAGCGGCGATGGGTCGGCGAGATGCCGGCGCCCGGGCCGCCGTGCAGGTACACCACCGGAATGCCCTCCGGCGTGCCGCACTCTTCGATGTGCAGCGTGTGCAGATCGCTCACCTTCAGGGTGAACTCGCGGTAGGGCTCGATGGCGGGGTACAGGGTGCGCATGGCGGGGACCTCACAAGCAGGGGCGGCCAGCATACCCCCACCCGTGGCACCCGGCAGCGCTGGTTGCCTGCCCGGTGATGGAAATGCGCTTGCCGATGCGCATAAGCTTCGATGATGCAAGCAACCCCAACACGGATGTTCACCTTCGACCCCGGCCTCAGCAGTGGCGCGCGCGAGCTGCTGAAGTGGATCGCACTGCTGGCCATGACCGGCGATCACGTGGCCAAGGTGGTGTTCGGTGGCTACGTGCCAGTGGTCAGTGAACTGGGGCGCATCGCCTTTCCGCTGTTCGCGCTGGTGATGGCCTGCAACCTGGCCCAGCCAGGGGCCGACCTGCGCAAGTCGATGCGTCGGCTGGCGCTATGGGGGCTGATCGCGCAGCCATTGCACGCACTCGCGTTCGGTTCCTGGCTGCCGCTCAACATCCTGCTCACCTTTACATGTGCAGCAGTAGCCGTACATGCGCTGGCGAACAATCGGCCGGTGCAGCTGTTGCTGGCCGCCGGCGTGCTGCCGATGTTCGTGGATTACCAGTGGGCCGGTGTCGGCAGCGTGTTGCTGGCCTGGATCGCGTTCCGGCATGGAGCCTGGTGGCTGTTGCTGGTTGGGCTTGCAGCGGTGTGCTGGGCCAACCACAACGGCTGGGCACTGCTGGCCATTCCGGTAGTGCTGCTGGCGGCGCGGGTGCCGTGGCAGCTGCCGCGCTGGCGGTGGGCGTTCTACGGGTATTACGTGGGGCATCTGGCGTTGCTGGCGTTGGTTGCTCATCTGCTTGTGTAATGTCGGAACTGGCATGTCGCATGTCTTGAATGCCGGATGCGGTCAAGGAATGCGCGTCGCAGGTGGGGGTGAAGCATGCCGCCATCGGCGTGTGTAGAGTCGAGATCCTATGTTCGTGGTCAAGCCTGCTGGAAGCAGGCTTGACCGACCTTCAGCATGGCCGGATCGAAGTCTCGGCCGCTTTTGAACACGCCCCAGGCGATCCTGGCCAGCTTCCTT